>JAYUWO010000040.1:0-21044 GCA_043753545.1 Arenimonas sp. | reverse complement strand
GACGGAAGTCGCGACCGCGGCCAAGAAAAAAACCTCATCCGAACAGCAGGTCGCGACTTCCGTCGCTCCTACAACAGAACATGCCAATATCGGTATCGAAGACTTCGCCAAACTCGATTTACGTATTGGTAAAGTTCTCGAATGCGAATTCGTCGAAGGCTCGGACAAGTTGCTGCGCTTCAAACTCGATGCCGGCGATCTGGGCGAACGCCAGATTTTTTCGGGTATTCGCGCCGCCTACCAGGAGCCGGAAAAACTGGTTGGCCGCAGCGTCGTTTTCATCGCCAATCTAGCCCCGAGAAAAATGCGCTTCGGTATTTCCGAAGGCATGATTCTGTCGGCCGGTAGCGGCGGTGATGATTTGTTCCTGCTCGATGTTGATTCGGGCAGCAAAGCCGGCATGCCGGTAAAGTAAGCCAAAATCAAAAATCTGTTTACAATGTTCACCCGCAACAAGAAGCCAGCACTTGCCGAAGGCGAAAAACTCATTCGGCAAATCGACGCTTTGTTGCCGCAGACGCAATGCGGCCAATGCAATTACGCCGGCTGCATGCCGTATGCCAAAGCGATTGCCGAAGGCGAAGCAGACATCAATCAATGTCCACCGGGCGGGGATGAAGGTGTCGCGGCGCTGGCTGAATTACTTGGCCGGGAAATAAAACCGATCAATCCGGAAAACGGCGTCGTCAAACCGAAATTACTCGCCATCATTCGCGAACCCGAATGCATTGGTTGCACCAAATGCATTCAGGCCTGTCCGGTCGATGCGATTCTCGGCGGGCCGAAATTGATGCACACCATCATTGCCGAATTGTGCACGGGCTGCGAGTTATGCATTCCGCCCTGCCCGATGGATTGTATTGATCTGATTCCACTGGAACACAATCGGCAGGAATTTTACGTCGCGTAGGGGCGATTCATGAATCGCCCCTACGCGATCAGAATCATACTTTTGATTTGAACGGCTTTTTCTCGCCGGCTTCAACGCGTAAATCCATGCGGTTTTGCAATGGCGGTGTCGGACAAGTCGAAAAGTTGGTGAAGGCACACGGCGGGTTATAAGCCTTGTTGAAATCAACGACGGTAATGCCGCCTTTCGGGCCCGGATTGTCGGCATAAAGGAAACGTGCCGCAGCATAGGTTTCATGCCCACTGGTGCGATCTGCAAAAATGATAAACAGACGGCCATCGCCTTCATCGACCGTTTCAAGACGGAACTCTTTACCGTCTTTACTGAAAACGACTTGACCTGGATTATCCATCTGTTCGACCATGCCAAGAATATTCATGATTTCGATTTTTTTACCGGCTGGGTGCGGAACAAAGCTTGCCTGGAAACGATAATCCTTGCTGATATCGAAATAAGGAATGCCCGGAAATTGCGTTCGTGTCGGTGCGAGCGAATCACGCACACGAAGCGCATAACGATCGCCGCGCTTGATCACGATAAAACTGGCGCCACCATCATTGAAGCCTACTACGGTGGGATCACCCTCGGCATCGGGAATGATGGAGGCAGTGCCACTCGCTGGCGCGCCGTTGATCAGGATATTGGCGTTACTTTCCGGTTGCAGCGTGATTTTTCCTTCCTTGGTCAGTGTCAGCATGCCGATACGATCCGGGCCTACCGCAATCTGTGTGCCGTTGTCGGCAGCCTTGCCCACGCGCGTCGTGCCGACTTCGATCCAGTGCATGCCAACAAGTGACAGCCATCCGGCCGGCAGTTGCAATCGCTCAAGACGTTCGTTGCGGGATTTCTTAATTGCCCTTTCGTAGGCAAGTTTTGCCGCATTCTGCGTCGCGCTTGCACTGGCTTCATCCGGGGCTGGTTCACTACTGCAGGCATTCAAACCCATCACCAGCATCGCCATCAAACCTAGATTGAGTAACTTGTTCATCATCATCTCAGCGACCCCGTAAAAAAAGTTTATCCAGTTCCGATTTCGTTAATTGCACCCAGGTCGGTCGACCATGGTTGCATTGCCCCGAACGTTCGGTAGCTTCCATATCACGCAAAAGTGCATTCATTTCGTGAATGTTCAGGCGTCGATTGGCGCGAACCGATGTATGACAAGCTAGCGTCGATAATAACTCGTTGCGGGTTTGTTCGAGCGTCTGGCTACTGCCGTGCTCGCGCAAATCGGTAAGCACATCCAGCACAATGGTCTTTGGGTCCAGATCGGCTAAAAGTGTCGGCACAGAGCGAATGCTCAAGGCCTGCGGCCCGCTGCGACGAAGCTCGAAGCCCAGTTCGGACAAGGCTTGATAATATTGCTCGGCGACATCGGCCTCGCGTTCACTGACAGAAATGGCGACCGGCACCAGCAGGGTTTGCGAACGGATTCCCTCGGCATCCTTGGCGGCTTTCAGGCGTTCGTAGGTAATGCGTTCGTGCGCTGCATGCATATCGACCAAAATCAAACCCTGTTCGTTTTCCGAGAGGATAAAAATGCCATGCAATTGCGCCAAGGCGAATCCCAATGGTGGCGCCTGCGTTTCATCGGTGACCGGAATCTCGCCACGCATCGGTTCACTATTCGAACTGGGTGCTCGGTATAAGGCAGCATATTGCGAGAGATAGGAGGCGGCAGGCGCTTCGCGTACCGGCAGGCCCAAACCCGATTGTTCGGGCGCTGTTTCATTCAATGCATAGCCACCGATGCTGTCAACCCGGCTGGCAACTATACCTGCACGTGCGCCGGCGAGGGCTTCATGCAGCGTGCGATAAATGAAATCATGCACCAAACGGCCGTCGCGAAAACGCACTTCGTGTTTGGCCGGATGTACGTTGACATCGACGCGTCGAGGGTCAAGCGTCAAAAACAAAACAAAACTCGGATGACGACCATGAAACAGCACATCGGAATACGCCTGCCGAACCGCATGCGCGACCAACCTATCCTTGATCGCTCGACCATTGACGTAGAAAAATTGCTGGTCCGCCGATGATCGCGAAGCCGTCGGTAATCCGACCCAGCCCTGCAAACTCAACCCGGCACCGCTGTGATCAATCGCAATACTCTGCTGCGTGAATGCATCACTGAGTGCTTCGGTGATGCGCTGATGATGCTCGGCCCAATCCAGATTCGGTCGATAGTGCTTGATCAGTTTTCCGTTGTGCGAAATCCGCAATTCAACCAGTGGTTTCGCCAAAGCGAGCGAGCGCAGCCAGTCTTCAATATGGTTGAGTTCGGTACGCTCGGCTTTCATGAACTTGCGACGGGCGGGCACATTGAAAAACAAATCACGTACTTCGATTGTCGTACCTTGCGGATGAGGATGCGGCACGACGCCGTGCACCTCACCGCCGGTGATTTCGATACGTGCACCGTTAGCCTGATTAGCGGTCTTCGAGCTAATCGAAAAATGCGAGACCGAGGCAATCGATGGCAAAGCTTCACCGCGAAACCCGAGGGTTGCCACTTCTTCAAGATCTTCCAGCGACGTAATCTTGCTAGTCGCGTGGCGCTGGATGGCCAGCGGCAACTCTTCCTGTGCGATGCCGCCGCCGTCGTCGCGAATCCGGATCAAGCGCAGACCGCCCTCTTCCAATTCGATATCCACGCGTTTGGCACCGGCGTCCAATGCGTTTTCGACCAACTCCTTGACGACGGATGCAGGTCGCTCGACCACTTCACCGGCGGCAATTTGATTGATGAGGGTATTGGGTAATTGGCGAATCGGCACGAAAGACAACCACGAATATGCAGCCGCCATGATACATAGGGTGCGCCTGTGGCGCACCAAACAAGTTATCTGGGCGCTGCTGCTGCCGGAATGATTAAACGCTCGCCCACGCGCACGTCATCGTTGCGCTTGTTGTTGGCCAGCAAAATGGTGCCCATTGGCACACCATGACGTGTGGCAATCTGGCTCAGGGTTTCGCCACGGCCCACGACATATTGGCGTTGGCGGCGAATCTCGCCGTTTTGTTCCTGCCGCGCGGCAAACCAGGTGCCGGGAGGCGCCTGATCCGAGAAGTAATCGCGAATTCCTGCGACCACGGCGGAGGCAAGACGTTCGCGGTGTACAGGATCGGATAATCGACGCTCTTCGTTAGCATTGGTAATGAAACCGGTTTCAATTAGCATCGATGGCACATCGGGGGAACGCAACACGACAAAGTTGGCATGCTCGACATTGGGTTTGTGCGTTTTGCCCAGATCCTTCAGCGAACCAAGCACTTCGTCGGCAACATCTTCGGATACACGCATCGTCGCGCTTTGCGATAAATCGAGCAAAACGGCGGCAAGATTTTTATCTTTCGCATCGAGAGAAACGCCGCCGACCAGGTCAGCGGCGTTTTCCTTGTCAGCTAACCAGCGTGCGGCTTGCGAGGAGGCACCTTTTAACGACAACACATACACCGATGAACCGTGGGCTTGACCATTCAGTGCCGCATCGGCATGAATGGAAATGAATAAGTCGGCTTGCGCCTTGCGCGCACGCATATAGCGATCCTGCAACACGACGAACGAATCGTTGTCGCGCACCAGGTGGGCTTTCATGCCGGGTTCGGCATTGATCTGGCGTGCCAATTCGCGCGCGGCGGCAAGCGTAATATTTTTTTCCTTTACGCCCGTTGGACCAATGGCCCCCGGGTCTTTGCCACCATGGCCGGCATCGATCGCGATAATCAAATCGCGCTGGCTGTCACCAAGGACGCTGCGTACCGTTTTCGTGGCTGGCAAGTGTGCCGAGGATTTATTCTCGATTTTGACGTCGGCTTGTTGTGCATTCTGCGCATCGTTGGCCACCGGCTTTACATCGGCTTTCGCATCAAGCGTGAGCACTTCCTGCATTGCCGCTTTTATGTCGGCGACCTTGCTTTCAGGTGCTTTGACCGATGTCGCCTTGCTGCTCGCCATCACGGCATGCGATGTCGATTTTGGGTTCGTACTGATTAGCTCGATCACAAGGCGAGTATTGGCACCAGAACCTTCAATACGCGATTTGGTTTGAACGCTTTCGCTCAAATCGAAAACGACCCGCATGGTGCCAGGCGTCGGTTGTCCGGTACGTACTTTGCTGATGACTCCGTTTGCGCCCGGCAATTTAAAGTTGCCTGCTGCACTCGTTGAAGGCAGATCAAGCACCAAACGTTCGGGATTGGCCAGGGTAAACACCTTGTAGCTGGCTTTATCGCTCAGGCTTAATTCGGCCTGGGTTTGGCCGTCGAATGCCAGTAATTTGAGGTCTTTCAACTGCGCGGCATTGGCAATTCCAGGCGCCAGCATTAGCAGAAGGCCGGTTTTGCAAAGGTTTCGAGATGTTACAAAGGTGCGCATGGTCAGGATTGAACCACCGCATCAAGCAATTTGCAATAGTTTTTCCTTAAAAATCCGATACCTGGGCACTATTCTTCGAAAATCTTTAAGAAGAGGCTCGGAAACCCGCCATTTTGCTGGTGCGGGCTAGCCAGGCAGCCCCTGTTTCGGTCTCCGAGCGCAATGCGGCCAGCCTGCCTTCGCCCTGAACCTCCAAATCCAGGATCAAATCTGCCTTGGGCAATGCACCCAAACCCCGCTCCGGCCACTCAATCAACCAAAGGGCCGCCGTCTCGGCCACCTCGTCCAAGCCAAGAAAATCCAGTTCCCCGGCTGCCGCGATCCGGTACAAATCCAGATGGGCAGCTTCGCCCCTCGCTAATGGGTAGCGTTCGATCAGCGTATAAGTCGGGCTTTTGATTGGTCCCGTCACTCCTAATTCGCGCAGCAAGGCACGAGCCAGCGTGGACTTGCCCGCTCCGATTTCGCCATGCAGGTACATCACGGCCATAGGCGGCCTGGCCTGCGCCAATATCTGGCCAAGACTTTCAGTCGCTTCCACGTCCGGCAAGACGATCTTCATGCCGGGTTCGCCAGCCTTCTCAGATGCGGGAACAAGTCCGATGGCAACAAACCACGCTCACCACCAACTTTGGCAGCTGCATCACCCGCAGCACCGTGCAACAAGGCCCCCAGACTGGCGGCATCGAACAGGGATAAATTCTGGGCATACAGCGCGGCGATAACACCCGTGAGCACATCGCCCATTCCACCCGTTGCCATGCCGGGATTTCCGGCATCGATAACACGGGTAGTTTCGCCTGGAGCGCCCACCAGTGTGCCGGCACCTTTCAAGACGATGACACATTGATATTTTTCCACCAAAGCATCCATCGCATCGAACCGATGCGCCTGAATACTTTGATTACTGACACCCAGCAATCTCGCGGCTTCGCCGGGGTGCGGCGTGAGAATGGCTTGTGGCAAGGGCTGCGGGTTTTCGGCCAATAAGTTCAATGCATCAGCATCCAGAATCAGGGCTTTGCCGGATTCAATCGCGCAATCGTACAAAGTTTGGCCCCAGTCGTTCTGACCTAAGCCTGGCCCCACTGCCAGCACATCGGCCTTTTCAATCAACGGCAAAAAAGCCTCTACGTTTTCGACCGCATGTGTCATTGCTTCTGGTCTTGCAGCCACCAAGGCAGACACGCCTTCAGTTCTCGTCGCCACACTGGCAAGGCCAGCACCAACTCGCAACGCTGCTTCGGCACACAAGCGAACCGCACCGCCCATTCCCACCTCACCACCGACACAAAGCACGTGCCCGTATTCGCCCTTATGCGAATTGGCGTGACGCGGCGCCAAACCATCAGCTAGCTGATCCGGCGTGTAGAGAAAAGCAGCAGGCTCGAAACTGTCTTGAATGCTTTTTGGTAATCCAAGAATATCGTGTTGAACCTTCCCGCAATAATCACGCGCCGACCCGGTGTACAAGCCTCGTTTTGCCGAGATCAAGCTCAGGGTACGTGTGGCGCGAATGCTCATTCCAATCGCATGCCCGGCATCGGCATCGACACCGGATGGAACATCCAGCGCCAGCACCGGCAGGCGGGTAGCATTGATCCGTTCAATGATGGTTTGCGCAGCCCCTTCCGGCGGCCGCGAAAGCCCCACGCCGTAAATGGCATCGACCCAGAGCTCGACATTGGGCAAGTGGCCATCAAACAATTCGACACGCTCGCCGAGTTCGCGCCAGGCCGCATAGGCACGGCCCGCATCGGCGGTTCTCGGCGTACCGTCAGGCAACATCACGACTTTGACATTGACGCCGGCTTCTTTCAGCAAGCGTGCCAACACATATCCATCACCACCATTGTTTCCCTTGCCGCAGGCGATGCCGACGGTATCCACTTTCGGCCAGCGCTTCCTGATGATATCGAGTGCCGCCGCGCCGGCACGACACATCAGGTCGTAACCGGATAGTCCGTATTCCTTCATGGCCAGACGGTCCATGGCACGAACTTGTTCGGTACGAAAGAGAGGCAGCGGAGAATTCATTGCGTTGATTCTATACTGAGAGTCCAGCCTTGAATAAACGCGCATGACCGATTACGCACAACTAGCTGTAAACATTCGTCACTGGAGTCGGGAATTGGGTTTTGCCGACGCGGGCATCAGTGGCGTACAACTTGGCGAGGACGAGCATTATCTCAATGAGTGGCTGGCCGAAAACCAGCATGGCGAGATGCATTACATGGCGGCACACGGCAGTAAACGTGCGAGACCTGCCGAATTGATTCCCGGCACCTTGCGCGTAATTTCGGTTCGCATGGATTACGGCACCGGTGATGACGATGCCGCCTGGCGCACTTTGAACGAACCGGACCAGGCCTATGTAGCGCGTTACGCACTGGGCCGCGATTACCACAAGGTCATGCGTGCACGATTGCAGAAATTGAGTGACAAAATCCAGTCGGAAATAGCGCCGCTTGGCTACCGTGTTTTCGTGGATTCGGCGCCCGTGCTTGAACGCGCACTATCGCGCAATGCTGGCCTGGGCTGGATCGGAAAAAATACCTGCCTGATCAATAAAAATTCCGGCAGCTGGTTTTTTCTCGGTGAAATTTTTGTCGACATTCCATTACCCGTGGACCAACCTGCCGAAGCCCATTGCGGAACCTGCATGCGTTGCATCGACGTCTGCCCGACCAAAGCCATCATTGCACCAAACAAACTCGATGCACGTCGCTGCATCAGTTACCTGACAATCGAACTTAAAGGATCGATACCGGAAGAATTTCGCAAGCCGATCGGCAACCGGATTTTCGGTTGCGATGACTGCCAGCTGATTTGCCCTTGGAATAAATTTTCGAAAAAATTCGACGAGCCGGATTTCCGCGTCAGAAACAATCTGGACAATGCCTCCCTGCTCGACCTGTTTGCATGGACCGAAGCAGAGTTTCTGACCCGTACCGAAGGCTCGGCCATTCGCCGCACGGGTTATGAAGGCTGGCTTCGCAATATCGCGATTGCCTTGGGCAATGCGCCATCTTCCATCGCCATTATCGCGGCACTGGAAGCACGGGCCGATCACGCATCGGACGTCGTGTGCGAACACGTCGCGTGGGCCCTGGCCCAGCATACGATGTCGTAGGGTAAGCGTATCGCGTTACCATATCCCTCTTTGATTGAACCCTCAGGAACATTCGCATGATCATCCAACCGAAAACTCGCGGCTTTATTTGCACGACCACGCACCCGACCGGATGCACGGCACATGTCGCAGAGCAAATCGCCGTAGTGAAAGCGAATGGCAAGATCGGGAATGGTCCGAAAAAAGTGTTGGTGATCGGAGCCTCCACCGGCTACGGCTTGGCATCTCGCATTACTGCCGCTTTTGGTTCGGACGCGGCAACGATTGGTGTCTTCCTCGAAAAGCCTGCGACTGAAAACAAACCCGGCTCGGCAGGCTGGTATAACTCGGCCGCTTTCGAACAGGCAGCACAGGCCGCCGGCTTGTACGCCAAGAGCATCAATGGCGATGCGTTCTCGCATGAAATGCGCGCCAAGGCGATTGAATTGATCAAGCAGGATTTGGGCCAGATCGACATGGTGGTGTATTCACTCGCATCGCCCGTTCGCAAATTGCCTGATTCAGGTGAACTGATACGTTCAGCATTGAAACCGATCGGTGAGACCTATCAATCGACCGCGATCGATACCAGCAAAGACCGCATCATCCATTCCGAAGTCGAGCCTGCCACCGAGCAGGAAATTGCCGACACGATTACCGTCATGGGTGGCGAAGATTGGGAGTTATGGATGAAGGCATTGCTTGATGCCGGCGTGTTGGCTGATGGCATCAAGACGATGTCCTACAGTTATATCGGCACCGAAATCACTTGGCCGATTTATTGGCACGGTGCATTGGGCAAGGCGAAGGAAGACATGGATCGCGCTGCCGCCGCGCTTCGCAATCTGCTCGCACCCTTGCATGGCAGCGCCAACGTGGCTGTACTTAAAAGCGTTGTAACGCAGGCATCGGCAGCGATTCCCGTAATGCCTTTGTATATTTCACTTTGCTTCAAGGTGATGAAAGAGCAAAACCTGCATGAAGGCACGATCGAACAAATCGATCGCATGTTCCGCACCCAGATTTACAGCGATACCACCAGCCGTGACGACCACCAGCGCATCCGCATGGACGACTGGGAATTGCGTGACGAAGTCCAGAAAACCGTGATGCAAATCTGGCCGCAGGTCACGACTGAAAACCTGTTCGAACTGACAGATTACAAAAGCTACAAGGAAGAATTCCTGAAGCTGTTCGGCTTCGGCGTGGCGGGCGTGGATTACGCCGCCGATGTCGACCCAGTGGTGCCATTCGAGCCGATCAGCCTGGAAGCATAAAGACTCACCGGCTCCAGGTCTGGAACGGCGGACTCCAAGCCACAATCGCCGCGCCGAATATGCGTGGACGTTAACTCCAGGCAAAGACCGTTTGCATCATCTCTGAATATGAGAAGATAAACGCGTTTCGACTGCTTGCCCCCGATGTAGTCACCGTCTTCAGCCAGACTACCAAGCATCGGGGGAATTGATTTAATGCCGATACGTCGCGACTCATTTACCGACTTCCGGGCAAACATGCGCTGGCGCGTCGGCATCGTACTCGGCGTTTTGGTGATGTTGCTGATGGCCGGCCTGGCTACGCTCAATACCCAGCTTGGACTGGAAGACACCGCGCAACTGGCATGGATTGTATTTGCGGTATCAGCCGCCAGTGTCACCGGGCTCCTGCTCTCTCCACGCCAAATCGGTGGCACTGTGTTCTTCACGGGAATTGCGCTAGCCCTGATTTTCGTGCCCCTCTTTGGCATGTATCACGGTCGCCCGATGCAGCATTGGGCCTATATCTTTCCGCCACTTCTAGTATTTTTGATCCGATCAAAACCCGCCCTTGTAGGCATGGTGCTGTACGGTATCTATATCGTGCTTACGCTAAAGCCCACGCTGCCGCTGATCGACATCGTCCGATTTGCCAGTGGTTACTGCTTGCTGGTTTGCTTCATCTACACATATGCATTACTGGAAGAACGTGCATCGGCGATGCTTCGCTACTACTCAGATCACGACGCCTTGAGCAATTGTTTTAATCGGCGCACATTCAACGAATCCCTCCAAGAACTCACGCGTTCACGTGCGAACGGAAAGCGTTGTACGTTCCTGCTGATCGACATTGATTATTTCAAGGCAATCAATGACGAACATGGGCATCTGGTAGGCGACCGCATCATCACGCAAGTAGCAGCCGAGCTTGGCCGTGCGCTCGACCCCGGCATACCGCTTTTCCGATATGGCGGTGAAGAATTCGCGATTATTCTCGAAGATACATCCGAGCAAACCGGCATTGAACTGGCCGAACGTTTACGCCGGGCCATCGATGACTATAACTTTCAGGAAGTAAAAGTCAGCATCAGCATCGGAGTGGCCGAATGGCTCCCGACCCATCCAAGCGTCAATGCCGCACTCGGGCACGCCGACAAAGCACTCTATGCTGCAAAACATGCTGGACGCAATCGCGTCCTGGCAGCGACAGGGATAATTTAGTCCCGGCTATTTCGGGAAAATATCCATCGATACTGACGGATATTTTTTAGCGAGCTTCCGGAAATAACGTGCCGTGTCGGCGCACTCGGGATCCTCGTCGCAAAGGACAGCCTCGGGTGGACCTTCCACAAATATCCATCTTCCGTTTTTCTTTTGCAACAAGCCGGTCATGGTTTCGTAATGCTGCGTGCCATCGCGCGACTGTGGCTCCGCTTCTACCCATGCCCAATTATTTTTACGCTTGAGATGCGTAACCACAAAAATCACGTCAAGATCGGACATCTTTTTTACGACCCCGCGCAAAGCATCCAGTATCGCGGCTCTTTCTGCGCTGCCTTTTGCGGGCGTGTGAGCTGCGGCTGATGCCGGTTTTGGCGTGTTCGAATTTTCCGGCACGGCCAATGCCGGACCCGCCATCGCCATGCCGACGAACAATGCCAACCCACATCTCAATCGGTATGATTTCATTGCTTTCCTTTCTTTCGCTTTGCCTGACCAGCGTCATACCAGGCTTTTACTCGCTGGATAGTGCTTTCGGAACAAGCGGGATTGCAAATATCTACATCCACTTTCCAGTTCAATAAAATATCACCGGTGTCTTCCTTGCGTACAAAATTACCCGTCAGGTGCTGCTCTTTGCCTTTAGTAGAAAGTTTAAGCACCGCGTTTTTGCGCATCCCGCGCGACAAAATATAATGGGCGTCTTGCATGGGTAGCGTTTGATAGTTCGGAGCCGGGATCATGCCGGCAATAAATACGTGAATTAATAGTGCACGGTTTAGTTTCGGATTCATATCACGTATTGCCGCTTCGTCAAAATTCACGATGATCTGGTCGCCTTTTCGCACCGCAGTCACTCCCACTTGAAAGCCCAGTGGGTGTGCCGCGGTATTGAATATTGCACCCATTTCATCCGGCGGAAGCGGTATCGTTGGCGGCGGTGCAATGAGTTTATGGACCGCCAGCTGTGTTTTCAGTTTCGGATTCAATTTCAGCGCGTCTTCCCACACTTTGTAGCCAATCGCGGCGCCATCGAAACGCCCGCGCATTGTGCTTCCAGGTTTGCCACTAAATGCTTTTGGCTCGCTCAGGATTAACTTGCCGCCGATCTCTACCGTGTATTCCCAGTAGGGGTCACGGCTGCTGGCATCTTTGAAGAACTCGATGCTTAGCTTTCCAGTGAACGGTCCTTCGTAACGTGTACACATGCTGGTGTACAAATCTTTAGTTACATAGTTGGCAAGATCGACCATCAGTCCAGGGACACTTTTAGTAAGGTCTTTATAATTACCCAGATTGGCAACATAGACTTTTACCGCCTCGCCTTGGGCAAACTTCGCTCCGGTATTTCCGTGCTTATTATGATGCTCGATCAAGGCAGGTGACACTTTGTCGGTCAAGTGATTCATGACTACGGCGAGTGCCTTTCCTTCGAAATTCATCATTGTTGATGTCAGGTTCAAGGCTTCAACCACGGTATCGAGTTTTTCGCAAGCGCTGGCACCAAAACGCGAAGCACGAATCGAATCGCCGACCTTGTTAGATTCCACAGTAATTTTTTCAAAGGTTTCAAAAATTGGCGTACTCAGCTCGGCTTTTTTTTCAGGCGGCAAGGCGGCAATGATCGGCTTCGGGTCAGGCATCAATTTCGCGCGCTGTGCACGCCGCTGTTTCAATTTATTCTGAATTACCTGGAAACGTGTGATGACCTCTTGCTTTTCCGCACTAGCGGGGATGTCCGCCAATAATTTTTCCACGGTGGTGACAAAAGTAGTTTCGGTCTTATCGAGACTGGCTTCATATTCTTGCTTAAATTCGTCGAAAGCATCTTCACCGACAACGTCGAATTGCGTTGTCGCTTCGCCTTTACCATCGGGCGCAGTCACTTTTACGGTGTAACGGCCAATATGCACGGTGTTTTTCACCACCAAGGCCCAGCCGCCTTTTGCGTTTACGGCCACATCGAGTTGAATGGGTTTTGCTTGTTTTCCATTTGCCGGTTTTGGGCTCTGTTCAATAGTGATCAGCACATTGACCTTCGCGCCGTCCTGTACTGGCGGAGTTTGACCGCTCAAAGTTATCGGGGCACCCGGCAATGCCACTTTTGGATTTACTGCAACGCTAATGGGTGCATCAATCGTCTCCATCTGAGCACTGGCGGATATCGGTAACATGGAGACAAAAAATACACTCGCCGCGAATGCACTCGAACGCAACAGCTTCTGTAGAGCGGTATTCATTTTTTCGCTCCCGCTTCTATTTTTGCGTACCCGTGGCCGATGAATGCACGCAAATCGTCATCACTCATGCCACCATGGCGTATCGAAATTTGTGCATCGCCTTTCACGGTATTGAACTGGACTGCGCCATCGGAAGCCGCTTCCCACGGACCTTCAACACCTTTGCTTGCCCTCAAGGCAACGCCCTGCTCTGCAGCTTCGGCATTGATATTTTTGGCAAAACCTTCAAACGTCGCGTTTTCGCCGCGATAGTTGCGATAGCCGTTACGCAAGGTAGTGTTTGCGACGAACAAATGATCCTTTCCGTCTTTTCCCTTGTAGCGAATCGTGCATTCGTTGCCGCTGCGTTCCGGTTCGCTTTTCTGCGGCCCCAGTAATTGCGCGATATCCGCGGCAGACCATAATGCACACGGGTCTTCCGAAGAAAAGCGTGCAAGCAAATGTTTCAGGCCGTCCTTCTGACCGGCAAGGCCGTTAATGTCGAGCGGTTTAGACAAACGCGGCAGTGCCTTGTTGGCGAGCGCCGCGGCTTGCTCGGCGGTGGCAGTCAGACTGCCGCCAAAATCGATTTCCACCATGCTGTCGCCTTGCATCGCTACAAAAGTACAGCAGCCGCGAATTTTTGCTTCATCCCAATCACCGACCAACTCGGTGCCATCCTGCAGTTTCAGCATGCCTTTCGTTGCACCTTCGGCTTTTGCTAGGTTGCCACTGATGCCGGCATTGATGGCGCCGGCATCGGTCCACTCGGCCTGCACGGTGAGGTTTTTATTGTCGGCGGTGAAGTACCAGCAGTAATAGCCTGTTTCGTCCGGCATGGCAGCGCTGTCGCCAATAGGGTTCCCGCCGCGATACGGGGCGAATGCCAATGGTGCGCCGAGCACGGCTTCGACTTCTTTCGGTTCTAGCAAACGACATGGGTCATGCGGGTCCGGTGTTTTTGCAAGATCGGCGGCAGCGGTGGCGGCAGAATCGGCCATGCCGTCAGCGCCCGCTACCGCATCGCCATTTTCATTTACTGCATCTTTATTTTTGCAGCCAGCAATGCCGACGACGAGTAATGTCGCCAATAAGATTTTCAGGGTTTTTGTTTTCATGATCTTGGCCTTTGTTGTTCTGGCGAAAGGTTTATAGACAATTACGCGCCAGCTCGACGCGGCGATTGGCTGCGCGTCCCTCTAGCGTGTCGTTTTTTGCAACCGGTTTAGTAGCACCGAATCCATTGGCATTCAGGCGGGTTGCTTGTAATTTGTATTGCGTTGTCAATGCATTGCTAACAGCGGCAGCGCGACGCTTTGATAAATCCAGGTTGTAGCTTGCGCTACCGACATTGTCTGTATGCCCTTCCACACGTAAATTCCAGCCCGGATTTTTCGTCATCAAGTCAGCTACCGCACGTAAAGCCGGTGCCGATTGTGGAAGCAATGTGGCTTTTCCGAAGTCAAAATAAATACCGTTCAATTCCGCACGGCAAGCACCGCTAGCAAGTGATTGTTGCAACACGCTAACTTGCGGTTGCGCAGCCGGGTAATCGATACGAATCGTTTGAAAAACGCTACGACCCTGGCGACTACGCAAACCCATCGGATTTCCGGAATTGTCGCCAACCCATTCTTCGATATCGACACTGTCACCGGCAACGGTAAAAACACCCTTGGCATGAATGGTTTGAATGACCACCGGCTTGCCATTAATTTTCACGGTGATAGGCACCGTGGCGTTACCGATGCGCTCCATTGTACCGCGAAAATATTTGCGACCCGATGTTACATCCAATATTGCAGGCATATTTTCCTGCTCGCCATAACGTGCAACAGTGCCTATAACCAGCGCCACTTTTCCGCTCGTTTTTAATTGCGTAAACGAGGCTTTTGACAAGCCCATGGTGGAACCGGGAAACATGACTGGATCGCCATCCTGGAATACCTGATTTTGTTTGTTGGATGAAGCCATATCTTCGCGCCTTACACGACGCATACGGGTGTCACTCATCAGCTTGCCATTGACTTGCGAGCGAAACTCCACGCTGACCTCGACGTAAGCAGCTGTTACATCGCTGATCGTGGCGATCTGCTCTTCATCGCCGTTCGGTTTTTGAACGGCAGTGGTGACTACCATGCCTTTCACCAAGGGAATTTGTGCCGTTTCGGCAGCGCTGGCGGGAAGTACTGCCAGCAGCATCAAGAGCATGAAAGATGGTCGCAACATGATGTTGTACTCAGTATGCCACAAGTTCGACACGGCGATTTTTGGCGCGCCCAGCTTCACTGGCATTGGTCGCCACCGGTGCAGAAAACGAGGCACCAAAACTTTGCAGACGTTTTGCATCGGCGCCGTATTGCGTGGTTAATGCCAGCACGACTGCCTTGGCACGACGTGTTGAAAGATCACGATTGGGTTCGAACAAACCCTGGGTATCGGTATGACCGACGACCATAAGTCGAATTTTCGGATCGGCTTTCATCAACTTCGCAATTTCCACTAGCGATGCTTTTGATTCCGGTTTTACATCGGCTTTTGCGGTGTCGAAAAGAATGCCATAAAGCGCTATGCGGCCATTCTTGGTCAGCTCGGCCGACATTTCGGTCGATGTTACTGTGACCATGCGGGCAACGCGGGGTTTAGGTTCGATGACATCAAGCCTAACCGCTACGCGATCTTGTGGAATCACGTAGTAATTGCCGCCCGATGTCTCAGCGTTCAAGCCCGCATAAATCGTTACGAACATATCGCCTTCGGGGCGTTTAATTTGCAATGCGGCGTAACGATATTCTTTATTCCAGGACATCCATTTGCTGCCACTGCTTTCCTGGCCATAGGTACCTTTCATAAATTGATCAATGAAATTATCCAGGTCCTGGCGAGCACCGGAATTGACGCCTTGAAACAAGACTTGCACGGTGCCCAGCTTGGCCAACTCCTCTTGATAGCCACGAATCGCTTCCAAGGTGGACACATCAGCGGGCATTACGTAAACCAGGCTGGTACTTGCACCTTCAACCGTACGCGTTTTTGGATTATCCATTCGTGCATTACTTAAGGCAATCAGCAATTCCGAAAACGCTTTCTTTTCCATAAAGCGAATACTGGAACCCTTGAAGCGCTGGATTAAAGGATGGTCACTGGAGCCTTTTACATCGGTTCCGTCTGGCAAGTCGGCCGGATCACCGGCCGCATATACAGGCGACACGAGTGCGGCTAGCAACAACATCGTAAGACAAATAAAACGAGTGAGTGATGACATAATAATTCTCCAGTTCACGAGCTACAACAGCCCTATGGCAGATGTATCGGAGGACGAGAAAAAATCCGGACATGGATAATCAACAATCTTTAACTGTGGGAGGGGCGTAAGCCCCGAACTGTCTGACAGTATTCGGGCCTTACGAACCACAGTTCGTCATCCCCGAATGCTTTTGTCAGGGACCCAGCGACTTCATGCATGAGAGCAATGACACTGGATCCCCGCATGCGCGGGGAAGACTGTGGCTTTTAATCAACACAAATAACAGAAGCGGGCAGTTGCTCGCACAAAAGAAAAAATCCAGACACGGATAAACGACAATCTTCAACTGTAGGAGGGGTGTAAGCCCCGAATTGTCTGACAGTATTCGGGCCTTACGGCCCTCCCACGAAACTCATTTGGGCCCAAGAGCCCCGGATCACCATGCATCCGAACTCTTTGCGAGTTCGGCAACGGCGAGCTCAATCAATGCACGTATTCCTTGATCGACGCTTTCGCGCTGGGTTTTACGACTGGAATGTTCAGGCGTCATGGAACCCAATCCGCTCTTCCCGCTAAACGACAATGCGTTATCAATCAAATTGCCGACGCCGGAGACCGACGAGCCTTTGGTCTCCAGTTTTTTACGGACGTTGATCGCATCGACAATTTCTCCAGTCGATGCATCGATCACGCGAATATCCATACCAATTACATCGGAAATTTTTCCGCTACCAACATTCATGCCACCAATGCCGGTGTTGCTTTCTGATTCTTCAGCACCAAGATTGGCTTCCGATATTGCCGCCTCAAAAATATAACCGGCACCGGCCAGCTTGTAGCCACCGGCATCTCCAGTAGTGATGCCATCTTCATTCAACGTACGCTCTTTGCCTACGCCAGCAGCGAGTCGGCTACGTTCCATTACTCGGAAGCGACGTGACTTGATCAGCGCCGTAGTAAACATATCGGTGGCGGCCCGCACATTGATTTCAGCCACCTCCGAACGAACTTCATACACCGTGACCGCGTGTTTGCGGGCTTTCATCGCAACGCCCTGGGCTTCAAGATCGCGGGTGGTTTCCGAGCGATCAACGTAAGGCTTGCTGCCATCGGCATAAGCTGCGTTTGCGAGTTGCAAGGCAAATACCGCCGAGGTTAGTACAAGTTTGTGAAAATTATGGGTGCTCATTTTATATTTCCTTAAAACGAATAATGGTTTACAAATCAATCTTTCGGCATCGTGCATCGGATGGTGCTGTCGTTCTTGGTCACCGTCAGACAGTTTTGGTATGCCGTCGCGTTGCTGCATGAATACACGCGCGGATTAATCGCTCCACGAACGGCGGCACATTCGGCAAAATCAGCACCGGTCACCGGTGTCACTACTAAAGTAGGGGGCGTGTTATCGATGGTCG
The DNA here is from genome assembly GCA_043753545.1 of Arenimonas sp. GTDB lineage: Bacteria > Pseudomonadota > Gammaproteobacteria > Xanthomonadales > Xanthomonadaceae > Arenimonas. The sequence goes on along the minus strand of JAYUWO010000040.1, from coordinate 3,286 downwards.
GCACGGTATTACCGTATTCACGTGCTGCGCGTGCATCTACAGTTTCGGTGCGACGTCGAGAATCGGGCACGGTGTCGACGGCAGGAACACGTCCATCAATGCGACCGATCGGTTCACGGGATACACGTGGCTCGTCAGTCACTGTTCTACGGCGATTATCGTCAGCCACAGGTACACGCTCATCGATGCGTTGAATCGGGTCGCGAGTACGCAATGGCTCGCGTGATACCCGTGGCTCATCAGTCACTGTTCTGCGACGATTATCATCTGTCACTGGAACACGTTCATCGATGCGTTGAATCGGTTCGCGTTCACGCAAAGGTTCGCGTGATATGCGGGGCTCATCTGTAACCGTGCGACGTCTTGTGCTATCGGTGGCCGGCGTACGCTCATCAATGCGCTGGATAGGCTCGCGTGCACGCAAGGGCTCGCGTGATGTGCGTGTCTCATCTTTTACTGTACGACGCCTGGAATCCGTTGCAGGAACCTTTGCATCGAGTTTTCCATTCATGCCATCAACGGTATTGGGGACTTCGATTACGTGGTTTGTTGCCGGCTTGTCACTCAGACTGTATTGATTTTCTTTTGCTGTTTGCTTGGCTTCCGTAACGCATTGTTCCAGACGTGATCGCCACTCTTTCATCGCTATTTGACCAGCGCTGCTGTCGAAGTTACCAATCAATCCGGCGTTCTGTCCATACCAATCATCCACATCCGCGCGGCAAACCTTGTAGTCGTTGGAAATTTTATCCTTGCAGGTCTTTGTAGGACACATGCTAATGAGATTATTGACCCGTTCCTTGTCCTTGTCGGTCTGATCAATACGAATGCACGAGTTGGTTTGATAATGCTTTACTATTTTGTCAGCGAGTTTCGCACGTACTTTTTCTTCGGCATTAAAATCAGCCAATGCAAGCTGTACGGCCTTGGCGGCATCAGCATGAAATTGCCCCTTATCCACCTCACCGAAATAGGTAAGTGCATAAGCACCAAAGGTATCGCTTGCCCACTGTGCAGGCGGTGAATTGGGTAGCACTGCAAGGCCGTTATGGGTTTTTTCCTTTTTCGGAATACCGAAGACTTCATTGACTGCAGCTTTTCTCATCGACGGCAGCACTGGATGCAACTTGTTACTGGCGGCGGCATAGCATTCGGTATCATCCATGATAGAGGCAGGCAGTTTTGTACCGGTTTTCAAATCCCCAAATTCTGCATAAGCTTTTTCGCGCTCGGCATTAACGAGTACTGAGGCCTCAAATTCGAACACGCGTTGAAATAGCTCATGGCCGAAATATTTTTTTGAAAATAATGGGCCGCCGGAACGCATATTGTCGCAGGTGTACCTAGCGGTATCTTCAGCCTGGGTATGGCCATCAAAATAACTGACGCAGGGCTCCCACACTTGTCTCCACAATTCATTACCATGCCATGCGTTCGGATTGTTGAACTCATGAGTTGCGTACCACTCCACTTTAGGAGCCCAATTCTGATCGTAATAAGCAAGGTAAGGCACATGCTTGGTTTGCCCTGCGAGCGCATCCCCCAGATTGGAAACTTGTCGAATACCCTCTTCTGCCGCGTCGCCGGCAAAATTTACCATCTCACCGGCTATTTCCTTGGCTTTATCCCAACCCGGACCAACACACTTATCACCAACGTTGTCGGCAGTGTTCAATACTTTTTCGATGGTTTCGGTGTTCAGTCCCGCATCGACCAAATCGCAACCGCAAGTCAGCGAGCCCGAGACAAAATCCATACCGGGAATTTCCGCTAGCACCTCACCGGCAATACCGCCGGCAGCAATACCAATCAGCTGATCTTTTGCACCGTCGGGCAGTACGCCCAATTTGCCAAGCGTTGCATTGAGCATTTCGGCAACAGGTTTTGCCGCAGTGCCATAAAGTTTGCCGCTACAGCTCGGTTGTGATTTCGGCAACACACCGATGTTCGCCAGGCCGACCACGACACCAATCGGCGCGGCAGTGGCTGGAGTTCCCAAGCGCGTGACGCAATCGGGTTTGGTGGCAATAAACTTCAAAGCTTTGCCGCCGATGATGGCCGTATCTACCACGCCCTCTTTCACCGCGACGGCGCAGGACCATGCGTCATCGAAAACATCCGCATGTGCTGCAGGTGAGCCCATCGCCAATGCAATAAAGGCATAAAGCGCGTTTCTGCGGCGTTTAGGACGAGTCTGGGGTTTCATGGTAAAGCTCCGGTTCGCAGGCCCTATACGGCCCATTGCCAGCCTTATCGGGAGGAGGCAGAAAATCCGGACATTTAAAGAAATAAGGACTGGAATTCACCTCGAATTTGTTAGACTCGGCCAATGGCGGAAGCTGACCCTCCAATACAGTCATCTTCAAATGCACTTGTGCAGGAGCTTTATGCCGAGCTCAAAAAAGTCGCCAGCCTCGAGCGTTGGCGTTTAGGCAATGCGCCTACGCTACAAACCACGGCCCTCATCAGCGAAACCTGGCTGAAATTGCACAAGGTCGAAGGCTGGAATGATCGCCAGCATTTCCTGCGTGCCGCTGCGATCGCGATGCGCCAGGTCCTGGTGGACTCGGCGCGTGAACACTACGCCGAGAAACGCGGTGGCGGCATGACACCAGACACGATGTCTGCCGCAGAGCGGGTTGCTGCGGGATCCAATGATGAAGTGATTCTCGTCGACGAAGCACTCGCCCGTCTGCAAGTGCTGGACCCGCGTCTGGCGCAAGTCGTCGAATGCCGTTTTTTCGCCGGTTATAGCGAAGAAGAAACCGCTCACGCCCTGGGTATCAGTGACCGTACTGTTCGCCGGGATTGGTTGAAAGCGAAAGCCTGGCTGTATGTCGAGATGGCACCCAACTAATCAAGGCGCCGCTTCAATTTCGATACGCAATTGTTGAATACTCGGTATATAAGGAGCACCAGCTTCGCCGAGTGCAGTGAGCTTGCTTGCCATTGAATTCACCAATTGCTTCGCCTCTGCTTTGTTGCCTTCTGCCAAACGCAATCTTGCCTCTATGCCCTGACAAACCGCATACAAGACCTGATCTTCACCCGAATTGATACGCGCTGCGTTTTTAGCCAGTGCCAGCGATTCGCTGGCAAGTTTCAGCTCACCGAGTTGAATGCGTGCTTCGGCAATGCTTTGCAAAATAAAGATCGTCAACATGCTGTGTTCGCCCGTGTATTCACGCGTCATTGGCAACGCCTGATCCAGCTGGACCAACGCATCCTTTGGCCGCTTGGCTTTCAAAATAATCTTGCCGAGATTGCCCTGCATGGAGGCCAGTGC
>JAYUWO010000039.1:0-6980 GCA_043753545.1 Arenimonas sp. | reverse complement strand
CACCACGGAAATAGACATTACACGAAGCGCTGAGGCCATATTGAAGGTGTTTCGCGAACTTTGATCACTGTCGAATTAATGGCCGTAAGCCGTATTCGAAAATCGTATTGCCGCAGGGTGTGCATGGATCCCGCACAGCGGTGTCCACCCATAGCGAACTCTATTGTTATCTGTCGGTGGAAACGTCTGTGATGGTTCCTCCTTATGCACTGCGCGCTACCGGAAATTTGCCGGAAGCGCGTGATGTATGGCGGTGGCTGCCAGCGCACCTTCGGCGACAGCGACACTGATTTGTTTTAGCGAACAGACAACGTCACCGGCAGCATACAAGCCTGGAATGCTGGTGACTTGTCCAGCGCTAATTTTCACGGCGCCATGCCTGTCGCATCGAGCGCCAAGGTCGGTCGCCAGAGTTGAACGCCCGTGGCCGCCGGTCATGGGATACAACACTTCAAACGGCAATGAGGTGTCGTCGCTAAAGTGCAATATTCCTCCGCTGCCATCGTGCGAAAAACTGGCATGTCTTGGAGATTTTCGTATCAATTCGATACCGGCTTTTACAAGATGTTGATGATCGACCCTGCGCAGATTTCCCCGGTCAGGCGGAATCACCAGCGTCAATTCGCGGGTATAGGTGCGAAGAAAAAGCGCGCGATCCGGTCCATGCCTGGGTTCACCCAATAATATTATTCGACGATCCAAAGATTCATTGCCGTCGCAGATCGGGCACCATCGCACTACGCCATTCCAGGTGGCATCCTTGGGCAAATCGCGAGGAATCACATCATCGACGGTACCGGTTGCCAGCAAAACGCAATTGGCATTGATATGTTTTCGTCCAACACGTGCACTGAAATATCCGGGCATTTTTTCCAGTTTTCCGACTTTACCTTTTTCAATCACAATGCCGGCAGCCTGTGCCTGCAGACGCAAGCGTTCCAATAGTTCGGCGCCACTAATGCCATCGGGAAAGCCTGGTACATTTCTGGACAAGGGAATATTGGCTGCACGACTTTCACCGCTGTCGATCACACGCACATGCCTGCGATAACGCGAAAGATATACCGATGCCACCAGACCCGCTGGCCCGGCACCGATAATCAGACAATCGCAGTGGTTCTTGTCTTTGCGAACAGTTTTCATCAACGATTGCCTAGTCGATATTGATCATGCTCAAAGCGGATCACGATCTGCCTTTGGTTTGACAGTGCGGTCGCCATACAAGGAACTGAGTACCAAGCCTGCTCCCAACGCCGCCGCAAATAAAAACATCACAAGTGCCAAAGCGGGATAGCCGAACAGTTGATGTTCGGTGCGAATGGACATGATCAATGCGGCACCGACAATCATGGCTGCGGCGATCACGCCGGCGGTGATGCGATTGGCAACCTTTTGGATACCTTCAATCAGGTGCGCTTCTTCCAGCCCGTCAATATGTACCCGGAAACGATTGTCCGCGAGCGTGCGCAGCAATACCGAAAGACGCCGTGGTGATTCGCGAACCAGATCATGCAGGTCCAGCATATCGGTTGCCATGCGGCTGAAATCCAGACTGGACATCGTGCGTGCGCGCACGATCTGTTGCAGGTGATTTTGCAGCACGTCGCGCATGGACGCAGCCGGGTCAAGTGCCCGTACCACCGATTCCAGGTTCAGCAATGTCTTGCCTACCAGGGTAAGTTCCGGCGGCGGTCTTAGCCCGCATTCGGCTCCATTCTTGACCATCATCAGCAGGAAATTTCCTTCCGATGAACCGCCTTTGTTTGGCATGGAGAAGCGCGCGACCAGCCTGCCGACTTCGCGCGTGAATTTGGATTCATCAAAACTTTCCAGCCGTGTTCCCATATGGATAAAAGTTTCGGCGGCCAATTCACCACGACCATCGACGACGGCCAGCACCAGCTTCAATAATTGATCGCGCATGCGTGGTGCGACATATTCCACCATGCCCAGATCGAGCAGGATCAATGATTGATCGGATGTCAGCACGATGTTGCCGGGGTGGGGGTCGGCATGCAGCAGGCCATGCACGAACATTTGATCCAGATAGGCTTTGCATAATGTTTCGGCTAGCGGATGCAGATCAATTTCAATGCGAAGCACGTCGGGAATATCGGTGACGCGAATTCCCTTGGCCCTGTCCATCGTCAGCACGCGACGCGTGGTGTAATCCCAGACTGGAGAAGGCACCGATAGCTGATCGTAGTCCTTCAGCAGTTCCTTGAACGTATCAAGATTGTTGGCTTCTTTCAGATAGTCGAGTTCATCGGTCACCGTAGCGCGGAACTCTTCCAGCCAATCATTGAAGCCAAGACGGGTTCCGATATTGCTGACCAAGCCCAGTGAGCTGATCAGGCGACGAATGCTCAGCAAATCTGCTTCAACTTGACTGGCAAGATTGGGTCGTTGAACTTTGACGGCCACTTCGCGGCCACTGCGAAGACGCGCCAAATGCACTTGCGCGAAAGAGGCAGTGCCGACCGGAATGGGGTCAAATTCTTCAAACACTTTTTGAATCGGATTGCCCAACTCGGTTTCGATCATCGTCTTTATCGATTCGAAATCGCATGGCAGAGCTTTGTCTTGCAATCGACCGAGTGCGGCAATGTAATCAGGTGGCAATAAATCGGGGCGTGTCGAGAGCATTTGGCCCACTTTCACGAAGGTGGGACCCAGGGCTTCAAGATCTTTTGTGAATTCTTCGGAATCGGGGCCGGACGATGCAACGCCGGAATCAAACGTGTCGACAGTGTAGGGATGGAACAATGGACAGCCACGATGCTTCAACAGGAAAGCACTGATCGCAGTAAGGCGTGCGGCTTCGGACATTGGATATTCTCTTCACAACAAAAAGGCCGGTAGTGTCGAAATTTTCGCTATTCAGTCTGAGGGGAAACTGCAGGATAGACTCCGAACAGATTGCTACAGCATGAAGCGAAAATGCGACACCACCGGCACGACTGATTCCAACGCCAGTATTAAACACGTCGGATTCGTGTTCTGTGCGAAAACACACACATGCGGTTGAATAAGCAGACTCGATTCACATGCCAGTATCAGCACGCGCATTATGCAAAGGCATATTCGATGGACACGGGCAACTGTCGGTCACTTACCTATTAATCACTTGCTGCAGCAACCACTTTATTCCGTCCTGAAGATTTGGCGCTATACATTGCCTCGTCGGCAGCCTTCAATGCAGCTTCCCAATGGGTGAATCCCGATTGCAAGGCCACTCCGAACGAGGCGGTTACGCGAAACGTAATGTCATTTACCGATAATAGTTGTGCTTCTATGCTGACGCGCATTCGCTCGGCAGTCGCCATTGCTGCTTTCAGCGACGCGCCTGGAAGTAATACTACGAACTCCTCACCGCCGAGGCGCGCGACAATGTCACCTTGCCGAGCTCCGGTTTTTATCAACGACGCGATTCTCTGTAGAACGGCATCACCCGATTCGTGCCCGTAGGTATCGTTAATGACTTTAAAGTGGTCTATATCGATGGCAATCCAGCACATTTGGTTTCCCGGAAGTGACGCTGTGCGAGCGATGCGTGCAATGTTCAGCTCCAGCCCGCGCCGATTCAATACCCCTGTCAGTGGATCAGTTTGTGCATCGGTCAGTAGTTGCTCTTTTACTTCATGTTGTTCCGAGACATTGCGCATGACGGTGACATAACCAATGGTGGCACCCTGGGCATCGACAGTCGGTGAGACGACAAGATCACCCCAAAGAACTTTGCCCGAGGTATGGCGCAACTCGATTTCCTGATGGAAAAGGCCACCGCGGCTGACTGATTCCCGTATTTGCGAAAAAGAGGGTGATCCACCTTGCGTACGCTGTAGTCCAGACATGTCACATAAGGATTGTCCTACTAAAAGTTTTGAATCAAGTCCGAACATTCGGTCAATGGAAGGATTTGACTCGAGCAATCGGCAATCGACATTGAGCATTCCAACACAGTAGCCTTCAATCTGTTCGAGCATGACGCCTAGAAGCTGGCGATTGCCAAGCAGTAAGCGCTCCTGCTCGACGCTGAGCGTGACACCATCAATCGCGATCATGGTGGAATGCCCGTCTGTACGGATAACTCGCAACACAAGATGCATTGCGGTTTGAGCTCTCAGGGTAAAACTAATGCTCAATTGCAGACGAATTGCGCCGGTGCAGCCCGCCGAGTCTTGCCATATTCCAGCCAGGCCGGGTGATAAGGTATTGAGTATCTCCGTTCCGGTCACTGCACCAGAATCTATGCCGATTTCTTCCAGTAGCTGCACTGCATGTGGAGTCAGCATGTTTATTTTACCATCCTGTTCGAATTTGACGATTGATGCAATCAGAAGTCGGTTTTGTCACAGGCTGCCAGATGGCGAATTTTACTTGTCTTTCCGCAGCGCGCCACAGATTCACTTGGTGACGTCTTCCCAGTCGCATGTCACGATGGATGTGGCATTGCGTTATCTCGGCATTGGCACCCGCGCAAAACATCGCCTGGAACGCGAGCAACTTAGTCGCAAAATTGCCAAGTGCCGAACCGGACGTTTGTCGGGCCAGCGACCTGCTTACGAAGTGACATAGTCAAACAAAGCAGTAGGCCGCGATTAAAAAACTACTGCCATCCCAGAAATTCGCGTTTGTGCGGGTATTGCAAAACATCATCTTTTTCTGGGTTGGAATCACGCGCGATGTGCTTCGGGGTGACGGTTCCATCCGGGGAATTGACTGAAATTCGAGACCTTTGTCACAAATATTAAGTAATCCCTTCATAGGCAAGTCATCTCGCCACGATACGTTGGCCTCCATCTAATCAGGAGCTGACACATGAATCGTCTATCGCTACTTATTGGCATTGCCCTTTTCAGTTCAAGTGTTCATGCGGCTGATTGGTCGCTGGTCAATGTCATTCAAACACCCGCCACTAAAACCGATGCACTCAAATTGAGTCAGCGCAACGATGAGCAGGGTGGCGCGAATATGAATCGCTTCGGTTTTTATTCCGATTTGGTCTATGACAAGACCAGTCATACCTGGCTTGCCCTGTCTGATCGCGGTCCCGGCGGCGGCGTGATTGATTATGCGACCCGGGTGCAAAGAATCATCGTACAAACCAACCGTTCCAGTGCCGTCATCAACGAACCGATCATCATTAGAACCATGTTGTTGAAAGATACCAACGGTGTGTTGCTGAATGGATTGAACCCGTTGTTGCTGAATGGCGACAAATCAAATTTGGGTGCAAGTTTTGACCCCGAAGGTATTGCACTGGGAGCTAACGGCAATATGTTTATTGCAGACGAATACGGCCCCAGCGTTGTTGAGTTTGATCGCAAAGGCCAAATGGTCCGTCGTTTTGAAACGCCTGCCAATTTGAAACCGGCAGAAGCGAATGGACGTGCGAATTACGTCGATGGCCGCTCGGTTGTTGTAACCGGTCGCCAGGATAATCGCGGCTTTGAAGGCTTGGCGATGAATGTGTCAGGTACAAAATTGTACGCTGTCATGCAGGATCCTTTGGTGAATGAGGGTAGCAGCAATGATGGCCGCCGCAGCCGCAATGTACGGATTGTCGAGTTTGATGTCGCCTCGGGTCAAAGCTATGCGCAGTTTGTCTATCAACTTGAAAGCCACAGCAATTTGAATGCGATTGATCCAAGCACGGCGGATGATTTTTCTGCCACCAATCAGGGCCGCAGCATCGGCCTGAGTGCGATTGCCGCCTTATCTGACAATGAGTTTTTGGTGTTGGAACGTGACAACCGCGGCTTGGGTGTTGAACTCACTGCTGCACCCCTCCATAAGCGCATCTACCGCATTAATTTGCAGGGAGCGACCAATGTAAAAAATATTTCATTGGCAGGTTCCGATACATTGCCTGCCAATGTGGTGGCAGTACAGAAATCCGCCGAGCATGATTTGCTGGCGGATTTGAAGGCACGCGGAATTGCCGTTCCGGAAAAAATCGAAGGTCTGGCGATTGGCCCGCGTCTGGCGGATGGCCGCTATCTCGTGCTGGTGGGGACCGACAATGACTACAGCGTTACCCAATCGGGCAGTGGCGAACAATTTGATGTCTGCGTGAATCCGATCACCGATGCAAGAACTCAAGTTGCGCTGGATGCCGGCTGTCCGTCGGGCAGCGCATTGATCCCCGGCTACCTGATGAGTTATGCGGTGGATTTTCGTAATTGAGAAAACACACTCGCTCGACAAAGCTGCGCAAGGTTTTGTTGAGACCTAAACGTGAATTCGAGTTTGTAAACGCAAGCCGTTGATTGCTGCGAAGCAGCATCAGAAATGTGCGTTCTGTCATGTTCCTGTTCAATTTTTGTCATGTATAGAACGCATACTCCCGACGCACAGCACGGTTAGGCATTGCCTAGCCGTCTTTTTTTTTGCACCGCAACAAAACTAATCATAATTTTTCCAGGGGATTCCACATGTCACATTCTTCATGGCCACGTCGCTTGGCGCTGCCTTTATGTCTTGCTGCTGCGGTTTCAGCCTCTGCTGCGGGTAGCCATAAGGACGGTTTAGTCCGTCTGCCCGATCACTATGAATTCGATGCAAAAATCACGGCAGCATTCCAGGCTAACGCGGTCGGACAATATCCGATAACGGTGAGCTTTGATTTTCCTGCTGGCGCCTATCCCACCATGAGCACCTGGCAGCTGGATGTTGTGTCGCCGCAGGGAAAAGTGGTGCAGCGTTGGTTGGGTGAAACACCGCTGGTTGATGGCCGTGCAAATCATCGAATGAATTGGAATGGTCGTGACAGTAAAGGCGGGGTTCTGAAGGCCGGCTTTTATACGCTGCGTTTACGCGCGGTGCCCTCGGTCATGCTGGAAGAAGAAAAGCATTTGTCCCGTCTGGAACGTGCGAAGCGTTCGTTTGCTCTGGGTCGCGATGAACTGGTCGAGCAGCGTTACGATGTTCGCGTAGGCAATGTGGCCTCGCCAAAAATGTCGCCATTTGCCGGGCTG
>JAYUWO010000038.1:0-7030 GCA_043753545.1 Arenimonas sp. | reverse complement strand
TGCAGTTTCTTTGACAAAAGCGATGGTGACCGGCATGTGTGTTATCCCCAAGACAATGCCCCGCTCATTAGCGGGGCGATGTAGGGATGCTACCGGATTTGACGCTTATCCATCAATAAATCGAGGGATTTATCGGGAATCGCTTCTCGCACCTAATTCTAGGCTCAGCCGACTTCCGTTTTCAGGCGACCCATTACGCTTTGCATGGCCTGGTCGAACATATTTTCCTGTTCGCGCACCACCAGCTTGCCTTGTTTCTTCATGGCAGCCAATTCTTCCAGTGAAGCGACCAGGACGCGAACGCCACGGCGATTCACGAACATCAGACGCGAGGAAATAGGGCTGATCCAGGAAAGTTTCGCAGGATGCAACTTGTCATCATCGGCAGTCAGGTGAACCCACATGCCAACGGCGAGATTACGCAGTACCGGAATGTCTTCGACGTCGTAATCAAGATCGTCTTTGTTCGACACGACTTCGAGAACCGGTTTGCGAGGATCTTCAAGCGGCGCGGTAATTTCAACCGTTGCGGGCTGCTGCACCATCGATTCCATGCTGATCTGCAGGCCACGTATCGTTTGATGGGCCGTTTCGCCGGTAATACCGGAGCTAGACAATACTGATTCCAAGGGCTCACGCATATTATTGATGGCCGAACCAATTGCATTGCGTTTCGGATTGGTTTCCGTAGGCAACAACTCAAGCAAGGCATCGGCGACACCCAAAGCAGAATTCCATGGCGCACTGCCGGGGCCTTCGCGCAAGGCAATCATCGACAAATGGTGTGCCCAGTTACGACTAAAGAAATCATCCAGAGCGGTTGGCAAGTTCAACCCGGAAAGGCGGCTGGATAATTCCGCCGTTGCCAACGTACGCGCCTGTTCAAGACGCTCCTGACCCCGCTGCGCCTCGGTTGCACGACGTTCGGCCAATTCCATCCGGCGACGATGCTGCTCGAGGAAACTACGTAGCTCCTGCTCCAATGTTTCAAAGATAGCGATGTCTTCATTGAACTCCGCTACCAGTGTGTCGACGGTGGTCTCTGCCTTGTTCAGCAATTCGCGTTCTTGCGGGCCTTCGCCTTTGTTGCCTTCGACGGCTTCTGCCAACGAGTTCAGCAAGCGACGGGCAGGATGGCCTTTATTCATGAACATCCGGCGATCAATGACTGCCGCTTTTACATAGGGCACAACCAGGCGCGACATGAGTCCACGAGCAAGCTGTTCGAAATCACGCTCATCGAACATGACGTCAAACATCATTCCCACCAAGTCGACCGCATCCTCATCATCGGCACTTAGGCGAACCTGATCGGCATTCAATCCGATACTTTTTGCACTACGCAACATTTCATTTTTGAGATCGTGCGCGAGCGATACCTTCGGGTCCTTCATTGCATCTTCGACCGCTTTCGGCACCTGGCTTTGCAGGATGGAAAGAATCGACATCATTTCGGGCATGGCCATCGGCCGTGCGTTTGGATTTGATCCATAAGAACTTGCTCTACTCGCGCCAGTACGATCTGAATCGGTAGCGCTGCCCATCTGCGGTCTGAAGGTATGCAGCATTTCGCAGAGGGCTTCAAACATTTGCTTGTCGTCGGCAGCGCCCTGAGGGCGAGGTGCAACCGGTGCAGGTGCAGGCTCGGGAGTTGCAATCAAGGGGCGTGGATTGCCAAGCTCGGCACGAATGCCTGCCGCCGACATGCGGGCATTCAATTCGGTCAACAAACTACCGAGGCTTTGCACCAATTCGCGTTCAAAATATTTATACAGCACCACGCGCACACTGGAAGGAAGATGCACATCACGCTGCGCCACGTAAATTGAATTGGCCAAACTGGTGGCGCTCAGGGGATTCAATTCGGCAGGCAAGGTCCGCAAACCCACCAAGGCACCAAAACGCTGGGCAATAACATCCAGCGCCGGACCGTGAGCATTAACAATAGCTTCTACGACGAATTCGGATGCAAGTTGCACTTCCAATTCATCATCGGCCACCAGGCTCAAAACCTGGTTTGATGCCAATGGTGATTGCGTGCCCACTCGCATGGACTCGAAACCGCTTTCGAAATGTCGTTTAAAACCGTTTTCCAACGCGGTGCGTGCAACGCGCAGCAAACGCATCGAGTCCATATGTTGAGGGCCGGCGGCACTTTCATCTTTCTGTGCAAGATCGAAAAGGCGATCATCAGCTTTTCCAAGCACGCGACCAAGCACCATCGCCAGATGGCTGATGGTATGTTTACGCAAGGTGTTGAAAAGCTCAGGATCGTTTTGATACGACCTTTGGCCTTGCACTTGGAAATCGTTCTGGCTCATACGTTTCTCTGGGGGTGAACTCTTGGGGGGAGAGCTTCGGGCAAGGCTAAAATAGAATGTCGGACAAATATAATCTGTGAACAACCTCTCACTTTTTCGCACTTTCCCCTTGGATGTTAATATTTGTTACATGAATCTCATAAAAATGCTCGATCAGCGCAGATCCACACCCTCCAGAACACTGCACGGACCCGGTCCCAGCGCACTGGAACAACACCAAATGCTGAGCTGCGCGCTGAGAGTACCAGATCACGGCAAGCTGACGCCTTGGCGTTTTTTGAGGATCCAAGGTGATGATCGTTTAGCTCTCGGCAAGCTTTTAGCCGCACGCGCGCTAGAAATTGATCCAAATGCGCCAAATGCCGTGATCGAGAAAGACCGTAATCGATTTTCCTTCGCACCTTTGATCATCACAGTAATCGCCAGTTTGACTCCTGATCATAAAGTGCCCGTGCAGGAGCAAATCCTTTCCGGCGGTGCGGTGTGTTTCGCTCTGCTTCAAGCTGCGCAAGGACTTGGCTATGGAGCTCAATGGCTTACCGGATGGGCGGCATACGATAAGGTAATCACTGAAAAACTCGGAGTACAGGAGAATGAGCGGATACTCGGCTTCATCCACATCGGCAATGTCAGCGAGATGGCACCCGAACGCATACGCCCGAAACTGGACGACTTGTTAAGCGACTTAAGCCTATGAGCACATCACCAACTTACCTTATTGATTCGAGTCTCTATATATTTCGCGCCTGGCATTCGATGCCGCCGGAATTTGTCGATGTTGACGGCAATCCGGTGAATGCAGTGCACGGCTTTACCCGCTTCGTGCTCGACTTTGTCGAAAAAGTGAAACCGCAGCGCTGTGCTTTTGCGTTCGATGCTTCATTGGAAAGCAATTACCGAAACGAGTTGTATCCTGCCTACAAGGCAAACCGCGAACCGGCACCGGACGAATTGAAACGTCAATTCGCCTACTGCCAGGAAGTCTGTGCCGCACTCGGTTTTCCGGTATTGGTTGATGGCCACTACGAAGCGGATGATTTAATTGGAACGGCTGCAAAACATTGTCGCGACGCTGGCCACAGCATCACGATTATTTCGGCAGACAAGGATTTATCGCAACTGCTGGACACAGGTGATTCGCAATGGGATTTCACCCGCAATGACCGATGGAGCTGCGAAGGCGTGAAGGCGCGTTATGGCGTGCATGCACACCAAATTGCGGACTATCTCGGCCTCACGGGCGATGCCGTAGACAATATTCCTGGCGTTCCCGGCATTGGTCCAAAAACCGCAGCGACATTGCTCGGCCATTTCGGAAGTCTGGATGCCTTGCTGGAGCGTGTCGCCGAAATCCCTTACTTGCGAATACGCGGAAGCGCGCAACATGCCGAGCGACTTAAAGAACATCGTGACATTGCATTGCTGTCCCGCCAGCTCGCCACCGTTATTTGCGATGTACCGCTTCCGGAATCATTTTCGCTTGCGACTCGCGGCGACATCCAGCGCGATTTGCTGATTCCGCTCTGCGAGAAATTGCGCTTCGGCCCGATGACACGTCGTCGCCTGCTGGAATTGCCGCTACAATAAACCATGGACATTACCGAATCACTTTACGAAGGCCATTATCTGCGTTTGAAAAAACGTGGGAATTGGGAATACGCCGAACGCACGCATGCCGGCTCCGCCGTCATCATCATTGCGGTAACGCCGGAAGAAAATTTATTGTTCGTCGAACAATATCGCGTACCGATGAATGCCAACACGATAGAAATGCCGGCAGGCTTGGTAGGCGATCAGGATGAAAACGATACCTTTGAGTCTGCCGCCAAGCGCGAGCTGCTGGAAGAAACCGGCTGGCAAGCCGATGAAGTAAAAGTGTTGATGATCGGGCCGAGCTCGGCCGGTATGAGCAACGAAATCATTGCCTTCGCACGTGCGCGCAATCTCACACGCATCCATGCCGGTGGCGGCGATGCCAGCGAGAACATTGTCGTACACGAAGTACCCGTCAAGGATGCCCCGCGCTGGTTGGCGCAAAAAATGGCTGAAGGTTATTCGATGGACCCGAAACTCTGGGCCGGCCTTTGGCTAATCGATAAAAATCCGGACGGCAGTCCTGCCTAAATGTGGGAGCCACTTTAGTGGCGATTGAGTGTCCGCAGCACCTTAGAAGAAATCATTGGTGTAAAACCAGATATTAAAAGCTACGCAGCAAGCGCGGCTTTCCCACCCATTTTAAAAAACCAAACAATGCAAAACAATAAAATCGCGGAAATAATTGCCGGGGAAATCCAGGCACAGCCCAAACAAGTGATTGCCGCGATCGGCCTTCTCGACGAAGGCTCCAGTGTTCCTTTCATCGCACGCTATCGCAAGGAAATCACCGGGGGACTGGATGACACCCAACTGCGTGATCTTGAAACACGTCTTCGTTATTTGCGTGAACTGGAGGAGCGCCGCACCACCATCCTTGCGAGCATTGAAGAACAAGGCAAGCTCACCGACGAGTTGCGCAATGAAATTGGCGCCGCCGACAATAAGGCCCGTCTGGAAGATTTGTACCTGCCTTACAAACTCAAGCGTCGTACACGGGCACAAATTGCCCGCGAGGCAGGTCTCGAACCGCTTGCCAACGGCTTGCTGGCAAACCCGCAATTAGTGCCCGAAGAGTTTGCCGCACAGTTT
Organism: Arenimonas sp.; assembly: GCA_043753545.1. Classification (GTDB taxonomy): domain Bacteria; phylum Pseudomonadota; class Gammaproteobacteria; order Xanthomonadales; family Xanthomonadaceae; genus Arenimonas. The sequence continues at coordinate 2,024 of JAYUWO010000038.1, read as the reverse complement.
GTGAGTGTTGAAAAAGAAGTCAACGACGTCAAAACAGCACTGGAAGGTGCCCGCGCCATTTTGATGGAACGCTGGGGCGAAAATGCCACCCTGATTGGTGAGTTAAGGCAATGGATGACGGAAGTTGGAATCATCCGCGCCAAAGTTTCAGAAGGCAAAGAAATCGCCGGAGAAAAATATCGCGATTATTTCGAACACAAGGAATTGCTAGCCACCATTCCGTCGCATCGTTTATTGGCATTGTTACGTGCGCGCCGCGAAGAAATTCTGAATCTCGATCTTGATCCTGGTGCGGATGTTGATGCCGGCAATCTTTATGCCACCGGACGTGTTGCAAAAATTGCCGGCGTCGAGGACAAGGATCGCCCCGCCGATCGCTGGCTGATGGATGCCAGCCGCCTGACTTGGCGGGCAAAAATCCATCTGCATCTGATGCTGGATTTATTTGGCCGGGCGACTGAAAAGGCCGAAGCCGAAGCGATCAATATCTTCGGTGATAACTTGAAAGACCTGATGCTGGCTGCTCCCGCTGGTGCACGTAGCGTGCTCGGACTCGACCCCGGTATTCGTACTGGCGTCAAAGTAGCGGTGGTCGATAAAACCGGAAAATTCGTTGCCCATGACACCATTTATCCACACGAACCACGCAAGCAATGGGACGCTTCGCTGCATAGCCTGAAGTTACTTTGCGAGAAACACGCCGTCGAACTGATAGCCATCGGCAATGGTACTGCTTCCCGCGAAACCGACAAACTGGCGGGTGATCTGATCAAACAAAATCCGCATTTGAAAATGCAGAAAATCGTCGTCAGCGAAGCCGGCGCTTCGGTTTATTCCGCATCAGAATTGGCGGCGAAAGAATTTCCAGATCTGGATGTCAGTATCCGCGGCGCGGTCTCGATTGCACGTCGACTGCAAGACCCATTGGCAGAGCTGGTAAAAATCGAACCGAAAGCCATTGGCGTCGGCCAATATCAGCATGACGTAAACCCGTACCGCCTGGCGCGCGCACTCGACACCAAAGTTGAAGACTGCGTCAATGCCGTCGGCGTTCACGTCAATACTGCATCCTCTGCATTACTGGCTCGCGTGTCGGGCCTGAGTACGATCGTGGCCGAGAACATCGTCGCGCATCGCGATCAACATGGGCCCTTCGCTTCGCGCCAGGCCTTGCTGAAAGTGTCCCGTCTAGGCGAAAAAACGTTTGAACAATGTGCCGGCTTTCTGCGCATTGCCGACAGCGCCAATGCACTCGATGCTTCTTCGGTTCATCCAGAAGCCTACCCGGTCGTCGAACGCATCCTGAAAGACTGTGGTCGCGAAATAAAAAGCGTGATGGGTGACAGTTCGTTTTTGCGTAGCCTGAAACCGGAAAACTATACCGATGAAAAATTCGGCGTACCGACCATTCGCGATATTTTGAAAGAACTGGAAAAACCCGGACGCGACCCACGCCCTGAATTCAAGGCAGCCACCTTTGCCGAAGGCATTGAAGAACTGAAAGATTTGAAAGTCGGCATGATTCTCGAAGGCGTCGTCAGCAATGTGGCAGCCTTCGGTGCCTTCGTCGACATCGGCGTTCATCAGGATGGCTTGATTCACATCTCCGCACTGGCCGATAAGTTCGTCAAGGATCCGCGTGAAGTGGTTAAGGCCGGCGATGTCGTGAAAGTGCGGGTTCTGGAAATTGATATTCCACGCAAACGCATTGCCTTGACCCGACGCCTGAGTGATCCGGTAGAAGCAGGCAATACAAACGGCAACAACGATGCAGCCCGCAAAACAGAGCCGCGCGCATCTTCGAACAAACCTGCATCGCCCGCCAAACTCCGCGCCAATACCCATCAGTCACAGCCTGATAATGCGCTGGCCGCAGCATTTGCAAAAGCCAAGAAAAGCTAAGCAAAGCCCTGCACAAACTGATCTCACGACATTATCCGCGTCGTGCGATCACTGCATACGGCACTGCAATCGACAGCATTAATAAAGGCGTACAATCGAGTCTAGTTTTCCGGCGCGAAAAC
>JAYUWO010000037.1:0-7045 GCA_043753545.1 Arenimonas sp. | reverse complement strand
GGCGCCGTCACCGCTACCTGTCTCAGACAAGCCATGTTGCTGCAATGGTGGCTGCGTCGGCGCGGGCTGGATGCCAAACTAAAACTCGGTGCACGCATTGAGGAAGGTCAATTTGATGCCCATGCCTGGGTGGAACTGGAAGGCCGGGCGCTGGGCCAAACCGACTTGAAGCATCAGGCATTCGATCAGTGGTAACGAGGGTTACAAGCCTGAGATTCTCACTGCAGAATCGAGACTAAAGTCCACTCTTACAAAAGCCGCCCGATAATTCTTTTTATATAAGCCCATGGCAATTGGGCACGACTTTTCAAACCATCCCGTTTCATCATGTATTCAACGGGCGGGAAAAACGTCTGCAAGAACCAAAACCAGCGTTGGCCATTCGTCATCCACTTCAGGTTATGCCAGTCGAAATAAACCGAACTGGCTGCCCTGCCAACATCGAAACTTTCCTGCTTCGACAATGCGAATAGTTCGGGCAATACATTGGCCGGCATCTTCGTATGAAATACCTTGACGGTTTCTTCAAGACCGCTATAAAAAGCCCCGGCCAACTGCCGCTTTTCCGCAAGCACCAAAAATGCCTGCCAGTCTTGCTGCGTAAACCGCGCTGCCAACAAATGCATGTCGTACAGCCAGATTAATTTATCGCCTTCTCCGTACTTTATATGTGCGACACGATGCACACAGGCATGTGCCATGGCATGAATCAGCGAAAGCCCCTTTGCCATTGGCCCCAACATCGGTAATTCACGCGCATCCGCCAACAATTCTGCATTGGAAAAACGTGACCCGTACAGTGCATTGTTGGCCAGGGCCCAGTGAACATCCATGGCATTACCGGTGCCATGTTTACTGGTGCGTAGATAAGGTACCTCAAACGAAATCGCATTCTTTTCGGGCTTGGGCATCATGGTTTGACACACATAGCCGATAGTCTCCAGTGCTTTACCCGCTGCCTCGGCTGCCACGGCATCCTGCAGCAGGATATCGACATCTATCCTTGGACGAAGATAGGGTTTTGCATACAAGCCATAGGCTAGTGCGGTCCCTTTCAATACAAGCACCGGAACTTCCGCACGCTTCAAACACGCCAATGCTACGCGCGCCTCGGCGAGCCGAAATAGCTCGGCGGCGATTTCATTAAGTTCTATTTCCGCAAGACGGTCCAGCAAAGATTCGGGATAGGCCGTCTTGTCCTGATTGAGTTTTATCTGTTCATGCAGCAACACGGTTACGCCATGTTCGCTTGCTGCGGCCAATACTTCGTCAACGCTTCCCAGCTCCGATGCATCGAAGCAGGGCATTTCCCCGCGTAACGTGGCTGCTAGCCAGGATCGAATCATTGCTTCCCAAGTCATTGGCGATAGCCCGTATTATAAAGACTACCAAGAAACCAGGTGTCGGAAACAAGATGAGCGGCATAGCGGGCATTATCCATTTTGACGGCGCACCGATTGAGCCTTGCTTGATCGAAAAAATGACGGCGGAAATGTCTCATCGTGGACCGGATGGCACTCGTTTCTGGAAATCCGGCTCGGTAGCTTTCGGCCATTGCATGTTGCACGTCACGACCGAATCGCTGGAAGAAGTACAGCCATGGCTGAGTGAGGATGGTCGTTATGTTTTGGTGATGGATGGTCGATTGGATAACTGGGAAGAGCTTCGCCATCGACTGGAATTGCAAGGCTGCCGATTACGAAATCGCTCCGATGCCGAACTTGTCATGCAGGCATTCCAGTCATGGGGAATGGAATGCCTGAAACATATCGAGGGCGATTTTGCTTTCGTCATTTGGGATAGCAGCGAAAAGAAAATCCATTGCATTCGCGACCGCATGGGTGCCAAACCATTTCACTACCACTGGAACGGGAAAACGCTGTCGTTTGCTTCGGAACTGCGTGCACTTTTTCCACTGCCCTGGATACCAAAAACCTGTAACGAAGACATGCTGGTCGATTATTTAATGGTCCAATGGTGCACGAAAGACGAAACCCTGTGGAAGGACATTTATCGTTTGCCGCAAGCACACCAATTGGAAATCGATCGTACTGGTATCAAAATACAACAATACTGGCAGCCGGAACTTCACGATCTACTGTATTTCAAAAGTGACGATGAATACATCGAGTGTTATCGGTCCTTGTTTATTGAAGCCGTTCGACGATCTTCCCGGTCACATCGAACGGTTGCCTATGAAGTCAGCGGCGGGTTGGATTCTTCTGCCATCTTTGCCGCCGCCGACCATCTTGAAAAGGAATCTCGATTATCCGCACCAGGCATAGAGGGCTACACGCTGGATTTTCACGATGACGTGGCGGCCAATGAACTCGATTATGCGCATGCTGTAGGCTTGCATCTCGGCAGAAAAATACATGAAATTGCACCCAGTCATCCTTCCTTGGAATGGACGCAGAAATGGGCACATGATTATGGCGAGTTCCCTCCCTATCCCAACGGCACCATGGGTATCGGCATCCGCCAACAGGCTCGATCTCGGGGTTCAAGTGCCCTGGTCGTGGGCGTGGGTGGTGATGAATGGCTAGTTGCCGGCCGTAGTTATTATGCCGAAGAAATACGTGCTCGTCGGTGGATGGCTCTGGCGAAATGCTGGGCTGCCGACCGTCGGGACTTTGGCTTGCTTCGGAGCATCTGGTGGCTGCCCAGGTTTGGAGTGGCTCCCTTGTTACCGACCAATGTAAAGAAAAGTCTGCGAAAGGCTTTCAGACAAGAGCTCATTTACAAAGAAATCGAAATTCCATGGCTTTCGGCTGAGATGCAAGAAAAAGTGCTGAAACGGCTGCGATCGCCCCAAACCGAACCAGTGAATAAATTTGGACAGGTCGGCCAACTTTCAAAATGGAACATGCTGTTCTCGCCCTCCAATAGCTATTCGCGTGAAGCTGAAGAAAAGTTGGCGTCTATGACCGGGATGGAGCTGCGAAGACCATTTTTTAATTTGCAACTCGCTCAATTCGCCTTTTCAACTCCGGACAAAATCAGGCTCAGAGGTCGAATAGACAAGTTTGTTCACAGGCAAGCAATGCGCGGCATGCTGCCGCAAAGGGTGCTTGATCGGGAATCCAAGGCTGATTTCATGGTGACTTATCGAAGATACCTCGTGGAAATGGAAGACCTGATTTGCCAAGAAATCCCGTCAAGACGACAGGCCTGGGTGAATGCGTCAAAAGTTAGGGCAACGTATCGACAAACCCAAATGGGCCCAACGCTCGACGGAATGGCGGAGTGGCAGCTTTGGGGACTATTTGGTTGTGATGCCGTCTGCGTGTAGTATTGCGGCTGCAAAAGTACACTATCTTTATGTAATTCTGGATCTATCAAGAGAAATCGTATGAACAAGCCACGCGGACAAAATACCTCTAGTAAGAAGAAACAAGCCAAGAAAACCTATGCGAGCCCCAGCTTGAAGGTTTATGGGCCGATTCATCTCACAACACAGGGATGTACGCCAGCGGCAAATGGTGACGCCGGACAGGCCATGATGGCTGGGATGTGATGGCGCCGTAACCACTTGTGCATGCAATCAAAGTGAATGTAGCCAGAGTTGGGTTTTCTGAATGACGTTCACTAACACCAATACACTCAAACACGAACCCCGACATTCACAGCCGGCTGAGCGCAGTTTCATTAACAAAGTCGCTCCAGGACTATCGTGGCAGGTTAATAATTGTTAACTTGACTGCCATCTGCAGGTTCTTCATGTGCCTGTCCCATTCCGTCTATTATCCTCTGCCTGTAATTTTTTAATCACTACCTCTTCAGCCGCAGAGCTTCTGCAGACCAGACGTATGAAATGAAATCGGGGGTGCCTTTTGGACGAGTTGAACATTTGCGAAGCCAGAGAGCAACCCAGTCTGTCGCTCGAGCCTTACCATACCTGGAAACCGGCAAACGAACCCGATTGGTGCCGGTTTTATCGTATAGACAATGTCTATCTTCTTCGCTTTCCAGGATTGGCCGACTTTAAAATCGAACCGGAAAGCCCCACCGTCCATTGTTGGCCAGCCCCCAATGTGGCGACTGCCACAATAATGCAGCTCTATCAAAACCAGGTTGAACTGCTGGTTCAAAGCCAAAAATCAAAACTGGTTTTTCACGGCGGTGCCGTGGTTGCAGATGAGTTGGCGATAGCCTTTGTCGGCGTATCCGGCCGAGGGAAGTCAACATTGACCGCCAGCTTTTCGAGTAACGGTTATCCGTTTCTCACCGACGATGGTCTGTTAATAAAACAGATCGACGATCAGTATCTGGTTGCTCCCAGCCTCCCGTCCGTTCGCTTATGGGATGACAGTCAAATGGCTGTGCTGGGCGCTGATGCAAAATTTGAAGAACCTCTGGACTACACACCGAAATTGCGTTTCCCTGCGAATGACGAAATGGCTCACCACCAAAACCTTTGCAAGCTGCACAAAATCTATTTTCTAGGCGAGGCAGTTGCAGGACAAACGGAAATCAAATTTACTAAACTTAGCGCTCAACAAGCCTTAGTCGAGCTGATTAAAAATTCGTTTCTTCTGGACATCGAAGACAAAAAAATGTTGGCTGCCCACTTCGAGCAACTGTCCAAATTATCGTCTCTGGGAATCTTTTACCAACTGGATTACCCTCGAGACTATGCCGAGCTGGCAAATGTTCGCGCATCCATACTGCAGCATGCCGGAATTAGTGGGAAAATAGCGGCCTCGAAGTAGCATCATCCAGGTCCGTATGCATAACGCCGACAACTATACGCTGCGCCATTACGGACAAATGATAAACGACACTGCCAGGACGGAGCCCTTCATCGAAGCTCTCCGTCAGGCTATCGTGCCAGGCAAAAGCGTCGTACTGGATATTGGCACCAGCTTTGGTTTTTTTGCTTTCATGGCGTGCAAACTTGGGGCTGCCAAGGTCTTCGCCGTCGAGCCCGACAATGCGATTGAAGCAGCAAAGCTATGCGCGAAAAGCTCGCCCTACTCTGACAGGATCACCTGGATACAGGGAGTCTCGACAAAAATAGACCTGCCAGAAAAAGTCGATATCGTGATCGCCGACCTGCACGGCACCCTGCCTTTTTATAATTCCAACATCGCTTCGATGATCGATGCAAGAACGCGGCACCTGAAACCCGGGGGCCATATCATTTCGATGCGTGACCGCCTGTTTGCCGTGCCTGCCAGCGCGATAGCAGAATACGAAGCGGTCGATGCGCCCTGGGCACACAATCCGCATGACATCGATTTTTCCGCCGCACGAAAATTTATCGTGAACGATTGGTGGCGAGCCAGGCCCGATGTCGTGGCAAGTGAAAATTTGCTATCCGCCCCAAGGCAATGGGGTGAAATCGACTATCGCAAAGTGGAAAGCATGAATCTGGATGGCAATGTTGAATGGGTTGTCGAACGCATTGGCACGCTTCATGGTCTTTATGTCTGGTTCGATGGAGACATGGCCGAAGGCCTTGGGCATTCGAACGCCCCCACTTTGGCGGAGCAGGTTTATGGTCGCGCCTTCTTTCCGATGGAGCATCCGGTTAAGGTCAATGTGGGTGACAGGATATCCAGCCGGATATCGGCCATCTTGATAGATGACAAATACGTTTACCGATGGGACACCGGCATTTGCGATTCACAAGGCAACACCAAGGCTCGATATAAGCAATCAACCTTCAAATCACGGCCCCTGAATTTGAAAGCGGTTCAAAACATGGCCGCAGAAAACCGCCTGCCCTTGAATGAATCCGGCCAAATTGCGAAAGTGGTTATACAGTCCCTATCCGAATTGAAATCGCTGGCAGAAATTGCAAACCAACTTACCGAGCAATTTCCAAAACGCTTCGCGAACGCCACATCCGCGCTACAGCACGTCAGCTATCTCGCCGGGAAATTTACCGACGCCTTGGGTGAGTGAAAATTCTGCAACGAAGATCAGCCCTGATCAAGATAGTGTTTTAAACATCATACCCATCTGGATTATTTGACTGCCAACGCCAGGCATCCGCACACATTTGCTTCAGGTCGAATTCGGTTTGCCAGCCAAGTAGCGATTTGGCCAATTCGGGATTGGCATAGAGTTCGGCCACATCGCCCGCGCGACGGCCGACAATTTCATAGGGTATTTCTACACCGCTGGCGAGTTGAAATGCCTGAATGATGTCGAGCACACTGAATGCCTTGCCTGCTCCGAGATTGGCAGTAATGTTCTGGTTGGCTTTATGCAAATAATCGAGTGCGTCGGCATGGGCTCTCGCCAAATCCATCACGTGCAGATAATCACGCAAGCCGGTGCCATCGGGCGTTGGATAGTCATTGCCATAAACAGAAAGTTTGGCGAGCTTACCTACGGCGACCTGGCACAGATAGGGCATTAGATTGTTGGGTGTGCCGCGTGGATCTTCTCCAATCAAACCGCTTGGATGCGCGCCGACCGGATTGAAATAACGCAAGGTCGCGGCTTTGAAATCCGGATGTGCGGCGCAGACATCCTGCAAAATGTCTTCGATAATCAACTTGCTGCGACCATAGGGATTGGTAGCGGAACGCGGTGCTGTTTCGGGAATCGGGTTTTGATCGCTATCGCCATAAACGGTGGCCGATGAGCTGAAAACGAAACGATTTACGCCGGCACTGCGCATCGCATTCAGCAACGAAATCGTACCCGAAACATTGTTGTCGAAATAGGCCAATGGTTGTGTGCAGGATTCACCGACTGCCTTCAGTGCACCGAAGTGCACTACTGCGTCGATTGAATGGTTGGTCAAAACCTTTACAACCTGCTCTTCATCGCGAACATCGATTCGGCATAGTTGAATCTCCTGGCCGGCCAATGATTCCAGACGCTCCATTACCTTCGGCGAACTATTGCTGAAGTTATCCAACACCACCACGTGATGGCCGCGCTCAAGCAGAACCAAAACCGTATGTGACCCAATGTAGCCGGCACCGCCTGTCACAAGAATATTCATATCTTCATCCATTGTCGCGTCTGTAGGAGCGTCCTTTAGGCGCGATAGATCTGGCGGGATTTATCGCGCCTAAAGGACGCT
>JAYUWO010000036.1:0-2278 GCA_043753545.1 Arenimonas sp. | reverse complement strand
CGCGCACCGGCGCTGTTCATACGCCGGGCTTGTACTTCAAAATTGGCCACCGAATAAATCTTTTCGCCGCTGCTGTTACAGTCAGGACGTAGCTTTGTGATTGTAGCAACAACGTCAACTGCGCTGGATTCTTGGTTGCTTCCAGCGTTGAACAAGGTGATGTCGCCGGTACCTTCTGGCACTGCGACAACCGGGCATCCGGTCCGCGTAGCAGACACACCAACGCCGGAATTGATGTCGATATCGCCATCCTTGGCGCATCCAGACAGCGCAAGTACAATCAGCGAGGCAGTTATCGGCACGATTTTTTTCAACATCTTGTCCTTGTTACAAGCGCTTTGCAGTTTTGATCGAAAGCGCGATTAACGTTCCTTTATCGGCCTGATACCTTCCCTGCAACGATCTTCGCACGCGCTATGAAAGTCCTTGGCCTTCGCGGCCTCATTACCTATGTGACATTGCCCATGACTGAACCAAATATCGCAAAGCCCCCGTTGACGATCCTGCTCGCCGCTCCGCGTGGCTTTTGTGCTGGCGTAGATCGCGCCATTAAGATTGTCGAACTGGCGCTCGAAAAGCACGGCAGCCCTGTTTATGTGCGGCATGAAATTGTTCACAACCGCTTCGTCGTCGATAGTCTAAAAGCCCAAGGCGCTGTATTTGTTGAGGAATTGGACGAAGTACCATCAGGGGCTCCGGTTGTTTTTTCTGCGCATGGGGTACCGAAATCGGTGCCAGCCGACGCAGAAAGCCGTGGCTTGGATTATCTGGATGCTACCTGCCCGCTGGTGTCCAAAGTGCATCGGCAAGCCGAACGACAGGTTGAGGCCGGTCGTCACATCGTGTTTATTGGCCATGCCTATCATCCTGAAGTCATCGGAACATTCGGCCAGGTTCCCGATGGCGCGATGACTTTGGTGCAAACCGTCGAGGATGCACGCAGTTTTGAAACGAGCACGCCTGAAAATTTGGCATTTTTGACCCAAACGACGCTTTCCGTTGATGACACTGCCGAAATCGTCGCTGAATTGCAGCAGCGCTTTCCCAATATTGTCGGCCCGAAAGGCGAAGACATTTGTTACGCGACGTCAAACCGGCAAGAATCGGTTAAAGCTATCGCACCGGAGTGCCAGCTAGTCCTTGTTATCGGCGCTCCGAACAGTTCAAACTCGCTTCGGCTAGTCGAGGTAGCCGAACGTTGCGGCACGCCAGCTATGCTGGTCCAGCGCGCAGACGAAGTGGATTTTGCTTGGCTGGACACGGTCACAACTTTGGGGCTCACCGCTGGTGCGTCTGCACCGGAAGTGTTGGTGCGCGAATTCATCAGCCGTATCGGCGAACGATTTGATATCACCGAACGCCAGACAGTGACCGCCGAAGAGAGCATAACGTTTAAGCTACCTCGCGGACTTGAAATCACCACAGAGAAAGTCTGATGGCTGTTTACACACACGTTAGCGCAGAGGCTGCCACTGCGTTATTGGCACGGTACGACGTCGGAAAATTGACCGCGCTAAAGGGTATCGCAGAGGGTGTTGAAAACAGCAATTTCCTTTTGGAAACTGACCAATCGCGATTCATTCTGACCCTTTACGAAAGCCGAGTGGATACATCGGACCTGCCCTATTTTCATGATCTATTGGCTCATTTGCACCGTAAAGGCTGTCTTGTACCCCGTTTCATTGAAGACAAAGATGGCAATTGGTTGCAAGATATTGCTGGACGCAAAGGCTGCCTGATTGAGTTTCTATCCGGTGTATCTGTTACTGATCCGGACCCAGATGTTGCCTATAATGTCGGCCAAGCGCTTGGGAAAATGCACGCCGCGCTGGATGGCTTTTCGCATGCACGTCTCAATCCGCTTGGGCAATCAAGCTGGCGCGAATTGTACGAAAGATGTTCAACTGACGAAAACAAGCCGCAATTGGCACTTTTAGACACACGGATCACTGACGAATGTGACCATTTGGAAACGCATTGGCCCGATGGTTTGGTCCAATCGGCTGTGCACACTGACCTTTTTCCCGACAACGTCCTTACTCTTGATGGCGCAGTTACCGGACTGATAGATTTTTACTTCGCCTGCACCGATGCGCGTGCTTACGATCTGGCCGTTACCCATTGTGCGTGGAGTTTTAGCGCCGATGGCGAGCATTATTATCCTGATATCGGCGCTGCAATAATCGCGGGCTATCGAAGTGTTATTGACCTTGATGCCGCCGAATTGGCGGCGCTGCCCATTTTGGCCCGCGGCGCTTGCCTGCGATTTTTGCTGACC
>JAYUWO010000035.1:0-7070 GCA_043753545.1 Arenimonas sp. | reverse complement strand
TGGTTCTCGGCGGCCGGATCGGTTACGTGATTTTTTATAATTTTGCCGAATTTATTGCCGATCCCGTTATGTTGTTTCGCATCAACGAAGGCGGTATGAGTTTTCACGGTGGTTTGCTCGGCGTGATGGTGGCGGTGGCGTGGTGGTCCTGGAAACACAAATTGCATGTGTTTGACACGATCGATTTCGTCGCCCCCTTGGTGCCGCCAGGTTTGGGTCTGGGCCGTCTGGGAAACTTCATCAATGGTGAGCTGTGGGGGAAACCCACCGATTCCAATGTCGGCATGATTTTCCCGGATAGCCTGCCCGATGCCTACGCAAATCTGGGCGCGGAACAATTGCAGACCTTGCATGCCAGCGGCGCATTGAATGCTTTCGCACGACATCCTACCCAGCTATATCAAATGGTTCTGGAAGGCGTGCTGATGCTGGGCTTTTTACTCTGGATTACCCGCAAGCCACGCGCCCGCTATCTGGCTTCGGGCTGGTTTGCCCTACTGTATGGCGTTTTCCGTTTTCTGGTCGAATTTGTCCGCGAGCCGGATTCGCAACTCGGTTATTTCGCCGGTGACTGGCTCACGATGGGGCAAATCTTGAGTCTGCCGCTCATTGCAGTCGGCTTGGTGTTTCTGTTTATGGCAAGAACCTCGCCGGTATTGCAGCCGATGCCGTTAAAGCAGCCGGAGGCAACAAAGTAATGCGGGTGTATCTCGACCTACTCGAGCATGTCATGAAAAACGGCGCGGAGAAGTCCGACCGCACCGGCACCGGCACCCGATCGGTATTCGGTGCCCAGATGCGCTTCGATTTGAATGCAGGGTTTCCGTTGGTGACGACGAAAAAGCTGCATCTGCGTTCGATTATTCACGAGCTTTTGTGGTTTTTGAGAGGCGAAACCAATATTGCCTATCTCAAGGAAAACAAAGTCAGTATCTGGGACGAATGGGCCGATGCGAACGGCGAGTTGGGCCCGGTTTACGGCAAACAATGGCGTTCCTGGGAATGTCCGGACGGCAGCACCATCGATCAAATTCAATGGCTGGTGGATGAAATAAAGCGCAATCCCGATTCACGTCGTTTGATTGTGAATGCCTGGAACGTCGCGGACTTGCCAAAAATGGCCTTAATGCCTTGTCATGCCATTTTCCAGTTTTATGTTGCCAACGGAAAGTTGAGCTGCCAGTTGTACCAGCGTTCGGCCGATTTATTTCTCGGCGTACCGTTCAACATCGCCAGCTATGCACTGCTGACACACATGATCGCGCAGGTTTGTGATCTGGGTGTCGGTGATTTTGTCCATACACTTGGCGACGCGCATATTTATTCCAATCACTTCGATCAGGTGAACGAGCAGTTGTCGCGCACACCACGGGCATTGCCGAGTTTGTATTTGAATCCGGCAATAAAGGATTTATTCGCTTTCGGTATCGACGATATTCGCATTGACAACTACGAACCGTTGGCTGCCATCAAGGCGCCGGTAGCCGTTTGATATCCATGCAGAAGATTTCGCTTGTTGCAGCTCTCGATAACGAATTTGCCATCGGCAGGGGTAACGCCTTGCCCTGGCATTTACCGGCCGATTTACAGCGCTTCAAGGCGCTGACTGTGAACAAACCCATCGTGATGGGTCGCAAGACCGCCGAGTCGCTTGGCCGTGCTCTTCCTAAGCGCCGTAATATTGTTTTATCGCGTTCGGGCTATTTGCCGTTTAGTGGAATGGAAGCGGCAACTACTATCGAAGGTGTGTTGGCAATATGCATTGATGAAGCCGAAGTATGTATTATCGGTGGCGGTGAAATTTATTGTTTGACCTTGCCGATCGCCACGCATCTCTTTCTGACGCATGTCGATACGGTCGTTGAAAACGCCGATGCGTTTTTCCCCAAGGTGGACTTCAAGCAATGGCATGTAACTCCGCGCGGAAGACATGCGGCAGATGAAAAACATGCGTTTGCATTCGAGTTCGTCAACTACGAATTAAAAAAATCGTAAGAGGTCCCTCTGGGCCCGACCATATGTCGAGTTGCTAGGCGCGTGCAGCCTGTAGGTCAACAACACGACCAGTAACCTGATGCAGACGCAATTCGGGCCCCAGTTCCAGCGCAGTCAAACTACCGCCCCAGACAGCGCCGGTATCGATGCCGTAAACACCGAGACCCATAAATAAACCTAACGTCGACCAGTGTCCGAAAATCAGCGGCAACTCGCGTGCAGCGTGTCCCGGCACTTCAAACCAGGGATAGCTGCCGGGTTTTTGCGTGCCAGGCCTGCCTTTGTCTTCAAATACAATCCGGCCCGAAGGTGTGCAATAACGAAGTCGGGTGAAGATATTGATGATGGCGCGATCGCGGTCGGGGCCTGTCAGTTTCGGCGACCATTCCGGTTTGTCGCCATAAATATTTTTGAAAATCTTCCGGTAGTTGTCACTATGCAGGCGTGACTCGACTTCGTGTGCTCTTGCTTCGGCGATTTTCAATGTCCATTTGGGCGATATGCCGGCGTGCACCATCGCAAACCCAAGGGTGCGGTCAACGTGAAGCAGTTTTTGCATGCGTAGCCAGTTGATCAATACCTCGGTGTCGTCTGCAAACAGAACCCGCTGTAAATCGGGATTCACCTTGCGCTGGTCTTCTTCGCGGCGCTGTGCAATGGCAAGTAGCGATAGATCGTGATTACCCAGAACAATAGTGCTGTGTATTTTCAACGAATGGATCAGTCTCAGTGTTTCCAGCGATTGTCCGCCACGATTGACCAGATCGCCGCAGAACCATAGCCGGTCTTTGGCCGGATCAAATTTAATACGTTCCAGCAGACGTGATAATGCATCGTAACAACCCTGAACATCGCCAATGGCATAGGTGGCCATTAATGCAATGTCCTGGGAACGCAGAGCGTAAATGGCGCAATATCGGCATCAAATTGCAAACCGTCATCAGCCTGCATCTGGTAGCTGCCGCTCATGGTGCCAAGAGCAGTTTCCAGAACGGCACCCGAGGTGTATTCGAAGGATTCGCCGGGACGCAGATGCGGTTGTTCGCCAACGACACCTTCGCCATGCACTTCCTGAACCTTGCCGAGTTCGTCGGTGATTACCCAGTGCCTGCTGATCAGTTGTGCCGGCACTTCGCCACGGTTTTCAATACGGATGGTGTAGGAAAAAACAAAGCGGGCATTGTCGGGTTCGGACTGTTCGTCCAGAAAACGGGTTTTGACGGTAACGGAAATTTGGTGTTTGGCAGACATGTCGGTAGTTTACGACGCCGGCGCCGTTTTTAACGCAAGAAAGTTGGCCAATTTAATAAAGTCCGATACTGGCAATTGCTCTGCACGGGCATCCGGGCGTAGCCCGACGGCTTCAATGTCTTCGCTGGTGCAAAGAGCCTGCATGGCATTTCGAATGGTTTTGCGTCGCTGCCCGAAAGCATCACGCACCAGATTCTCGAACAAAACCGTATTGACAATCTGTATTTTATCGCTGGCAAGAGGTACAAGTCTTACGACGGCTGAATCCACTTTCGGCGGCGGGCGAAACGCATGCGGCGGCACCATGAATAGCGGCGTGACTTCGCAACGTGCCTGCAACATGACGCTCAGCCGGCCATAGACCTTGCTTCCCGGTTCGGCAGCCATTCGGTCAATGACTTCTTTTTGCAGCATGAAATGCATATCGCGTACCGCCGGAGCATGTTCAAGCACGTGAAATAAAATCGGCGTTGAAATGTTATAGGGCAGGTTGCCGACCAGGCGCATTGGCGGACGATCGGCTGACAGCTTGGTGAAATCGACCTTCAATACGTCTTTGTGGATGATCGTAAGTTCACCGATGCCTTCGGAGGATTCCATCAATGGCGTAATCAAGTCGCGATCAAATTCGATCACGGTCAATTCGCCGTGTTTTTTCAGCAAGGGAAACGTAATCGCGCCCTGACCGGGACCGATTTCCACCAGAAAGTCGCCGGGAGAGGGTTTTACTGCCAGCACGATCTTGTCGATGATTTCCTGGTCGATAAGAAAATGCTGGCCGAGATTTTTTTTCGGCGGGTCTTTGAATAATTTCATTCGGCACTCCGTGCGTTCGCCAACAGAGTGCATTGTGTCACGGCCGCCATCATGCTGGACGCGTCGGCAATTCCCATTCCGGCTATTTCCAGTGCCGTGCCATGGTCAACGGCAACACGCGGGTAGGGAAGCCCGAGCGTAATGTTTACCGCGTGTTCAAAACCGGCATGTTTCAGTACCGGAAGTCCCTGATCGTGATACATCGCCAACACGGCATCGAATTGCTTTAATTTTTGTGGAAGAAATGCAGTGTCGGCAGGTAACGGGCCAAACAGCTGCATACCATCTGCGCGTAATTGCTGCAGACATGGCGTAATGATCTCGATTTCTTCCCGACCGAGAATTCCGTCTTCGCCTGCATGCGGATTCAATCCCAGCACCGCGATTATTGGATGATCGATGCCGAATTGTTTTCGTAAACTTTGGTGCAATATTGTTAAAACGTTTTTCAATCCTGATTTCGTAATGGCATCGGGTACATCGCGTAAGGCCAGATGTGTCGTGGCTAACGCAACCCGCATTTGCGGGTTTGCCAACATCATGACGACATCACAACCGGCATGTTCGGCGAGTAATTCGGTGGTGCCGGTATAGGCGATGCCGCCGGCATTGATCGCGGCCTTGTTGACCGGGCCGGTCACCATGCCCTGAAACTCGCCATCGAGGCAGCCTTGAGCGGCCCTTAATAAAGTGGCGATGACGAACTCGGCATTATCAGGATTGGCTTCACCGAAAACCGTGGCGACCTTTTGCTGCATCGGCAAGATGGACAGCTCGCCGAGCTTCGCTTTTTGACCGGCTGAAACCAGACGCAGCGGAAGCTTTAGGGCTTCCGCTGCTTGATAAAGTGTCTTGGGGTCAGCTATGGCGATCAGGTCTTCCGAGTGCGGTGTTTGTGCAATTCGGACACAACACTCAGGACCAATTCCTGCCGGTTCGCCTGCAATTAGCGCCAGGCGAGATTTCATGATTTAGATGCCGCCGAGCCGAGACTCGACGTAGGCATCGTTACGGAGCTGGCGAATAAAACGCTCATACTCTTCTTCTGATTTACGTTGTGTGATCAATTGACGCGCCTGGGCGCGGCGATTTTCATCGGTCACATCCTGGGTGCGAGTACCTAATCTTTTAATGAAGTGCCAGCCGAAATCGCTTCTGAATACGTCAGATAATTGTCCGTCACTCAAGGCAACCAATTTATTGGCAATGCCCTGGCCCCACTGGGTTAGCTCAAACCACCCCATGTCGCCGCCTTTACTCGCATTCATTTCTGCGGTTGAATTTTCACGCGCCAATTTCGCGAAATCTTCGCCGGCAAGAACGCGAGCCAGCAAGGCTTCTGCTTTTTGACGAGCCTCTTCGATATTGTCGCCTTCTTTTGTGGCAATCATCATGCCGAGCGCGTTGTACTGCGTCGCCATTTGTTTCTGCTGCTCACGGGTTTCAAGCACTTTGATCAATTGGTAGCCGCTAGGGCCACGAACAGGATTGCTAACATCGCCGGGCTTCATTTCACGAAGTATGTTGACGAAAGCCGGTGGAATAGTATCGACGCTGCGCCAGCCGATTTCGCCACCTTCAAGAGCGTTTTGCGAATCCGAGTAGCGAATGGCGGCTGAATTAAAATCCATCTCGCCTTTGTCCAAAAGCGCCTTAATTCGGTTGATTTTTTCTTGAGCGGTGGCGATCTGCTCGGGCGTCGCACTGTCGGGCAAGCCAACAAGAATATTGGCCAGCCTGATTTCAGGGCCGCCAGCTTCACGAACCGACAGGAGCTGATCAATCTCGGTATCCGAGACCTGAACGCGGCTTTGCAAATAACTTTGACGCATGCGTTGCACGGTCATTTCATCTTTCAGATTGTTCGTGAATTCTTCTAAGCTCAGACCTTCGTTGCTCAGCTGCGAGCGTAGTTGCTCGGGAGTAATCTTGTTCTGGTTGGCGATATTCTGGATCGCCTGGTTCACGTCATTATCGGAGATCCGAATGCCGCTGCTCTTGGCACGCTCAACTTGCAAACGCAGCAGAATAAGGCGCTCGAGCACTTGCTTTCTCAGAACATCTTCCGGGGGAAGTTGCTGCGGCTGGGTTGCATACTGGGCCTTGACGTTATCAACAGCGCGCTGCACTTCGCTATTGAGAATAACGTCTTCATCTACGATAGCAGCAATGCCGTCAACGCTGCCAATCGACTGATCCTGTGCGAGGAGAGCGTTGCTTGTGAAACCCAATGACAGGGCTAATAGCAAACCGGAAAACTTCTGTTTCATGTATTTCAAACTCCGTCAGCGTTTTATGCACGGGTGGATTCCGGGCACAAAGTGAATTCATGGTTGATTTTATTGGGAATAACCTAGGATAGCATTATCGAGAACGGCTTCCGTGTCCCGACCAAAGCTGCCCAAGCCGTTCAGTTCGAGTTCGACATAAAGGCCAAAGTTCGATTTTTCGGAAAAGCTGCGAACATATTGGCGACCCAATACCCGTAATGCCACGCAGCAGCTCTTCCATTCCACGCCAAGCATACTTTCAAGACTGCTATCGTCCCGGATTGAGTAATTCCAGCGCCCGACCAGATTCCAGCTCTGTTTGACCGGAATTCTGAAGCTAAAATCGGTCTGTTCCAGCGAATCACGGCGGTAGCGGTAGGCGGCGTTAAACAGGCCTCCATTGCCCCAGCGAACTTGTGAGCGGGCACCGGTCAGCAAGTTTTGCTGATTACCCGGGTCCCAATGTTGGACAAGGCCCAGATTCCAGTTATCCGAGACAGTCCAGTCGAACTGGGCCACCCAGGCGGAGCCATCCTTGGACTGCGGCGTGCTACCTATCACTTGCGGGGCTTCGAAATAGGTAATTCGACCGAGGCTGGCACTGAACCGCTCGCGTCCGGAGGCTTGCTCATAAAAGCGGGTGGTGAACGCAATCGTGGCTTGATTGGCGTCACTTTGTCTGTCGGCGCCACCAAAACGGTTGGTCCGAAACAGGGCCGGCCAGTCAAAGGTCAGGTC
>JAYUWO010000034.1:0-2284 GCA_043753545.1 Arenimonas sp. | reverse complement strand
GCGCTGTGCCATCCAGCAGCTCGACACGGAAGCGAATACCGCGCGGAATCACCGCGATTTCCTGTGGCTCGATTTCGATCACGCCGCATTCGGTGGCGATTTTCAAACGCCCTTGCTGCGGCACGATCAACATCTCGCCATCGGCGTTGTAGAAGTAACGTCCTTGCATCGATTGGTTGGCGGCATACAGATGAATGCCGATACCGTGCTGTGCCGATGCCCCGCCATTGCCGGCAACAGTAAAAAGGCCGTCGATAAAATCGGTTGGCGCTGTCGGTAAAGCTCTTGGGTCCCATCGCAACTGGTTTGGTGTGACTGGCTGATCGTCGAAACGATTATGAAAACTCGTTGCCGCCTTCAATTCAAATGGTGCGTGCAATGCTGCAGGACGAATTCGATAAAACCAGCTGCGTAAATTCTGATGCCGTGGCGCGGTAAACGCCGTGCCGGATATTTGCTCAGCATATAAGCCATGCGCTACTTTTTGCGGCGAGTTACGGCCATCGGGCAAAGCGCCTGCGACTGCTTCGGTCGCGAATTCGTTGCCAAAGCCGGATTGGTATTGAATGCCCATGGAAATCCTTTTCTTGTTTACAAAACGCCGCGCTTCATCTGGTCACGTTCAATACTCTCAAACAACGCCTGGAAATTGCCTTCGCCGAAACCTTCATTGCCCTTGCGCTGGATGATTTCAAAGAAAATCGGGCCAACGGCATTGGTGGTGAATATTTGCAGCAATTTGCGTTGCTTGGTTTCAGGATCGGCGTCCATCAGGATTTTATTCTTTGCCAGACGTGGCACGTCTTCGCCGTTATTCGGGATGCGTTCGTCGAGCACATCGAAATAACTCGAAGGCGTATCCAGAAACTCGATACCCTGCGCGCGCATGGTTTCTACCGTCGTGTAGATGTCATCGGTGAAGCAGGCGATATGCTGGATGCCTTCACCGTGATAGGCGTCGAGATATTCGTTGATCTGCGATTTCGGATCGTTACTTTCATTCAACGGAATGCGAACGATGCCGTCCGGCGCTGTCATGGCTTTTGAAACCAGGCCCGTTTTTACGCCCTTGATATCGAAGTAACGGATTTCGCGGAAGTTAAACAGACGCTCGTAATAATCCGACCACTTCTGCATATTGCCGAAATATAGATTATGCGTGAGGTGATCGATGAAGGTCAGGCCGAAGCCTTTCGGATTTTGATCGGCGCCTTCGATGGCAACAAAGTCATCGGCATAAATATCCTTGCCATCCTGCACCAGATACAGCATGCAATCGCCGATACCTTTGACAACAGGCGTCTGCACGACCTTGCTGGCCTCCATCGTGCCGATGGCTTCACCGCCATTTCCCAGAACCGTTTGGTTAACTTCAGCAACAGGGTTCTTGAATCGGATCGCAAAACCGCAAGCGCAGGGGCCGTGCGCTTTCGCGAATGCCGCAGCAAAAGAATCCGGATCTTCGTTTACCAGAAAATTTACGCCACCCTGGCGATACACGGTAATGTCGCGCGATTTGTGTTTCATCGCGGCACTGAACCCCATGCGTTTGAAAAGCGCGTGAAGCAAGCCAGCATCGGGCGCAGCGAATTCGACAAATTCAAAACCGTTGATACCCATCGGGTTTTCAAAGGTGGTGACTTGCATACCTAGATTGGGCTGGGCGTTCATCTTTATCAATTCCTGATGCTAATTCGTGTGTGATAATATAGTTTCATATGAAACTAATTGCAATAAATCCATGACTGCCGACCTGCTTGATCTTGAACATTTCCTGCCTTATCGCCTGTCCGTACTGAGCAACCGGATCAGCCAGGACATTGCCGCGCTGTACGCCGAGAAATTCAATCTGGGCATTACCGAATGGCGGATTATTGCGATCCTGGGGCGCTACCCCGGGCTGTCGGCCAATGATGTAGCTGAACGAACAGCCATGGACAAAGTGGCAGTGAGTCGTGCGGTTGCATCGCTGATCAAGCAAAAAAGACTGAAGCGGCAATTCGATAAAAACGATTTACGCAGATCGGTACTCAGCTTAAGTGCAGCGGGCGAGAAAATTTATTCGCAGGTAGCACCGCTTGCCAAGCAACTGCAAGATGCCCTGCTCGCGGATTTCGATGACAAGGAACGCGTGCTGCTGAATCTATTACTGGATAAATTGGCGGCGGCGGAGCTTTCAGTGCACGGATAAGCAGGTCGGGCCTAGAAGGCCCTCCAACAAAAGCGTGTTCCGTAGGAGCGGCGTAAGCCGCGAATGGTGGGAAGATTAGCGGCTTACGCCGCT
>JAYUWO010000033.1:0-2287 GCA_043753545.1 Arenimonas sp. | reverse complement strand
AGCGGGGGTAGGATTTGAACCTACGACCTTCGGGTTATGAGCCCGACGAGCTGCCAGACTGCTCCACCCCGCAGCAGTGAACCGCGATTATAGCGGCTTGACGGAAATTCACGCAAGTAAAAGTTAACTTGATCCGATATATATGCGTATTAGCCTGATTTACCGTCGAACCAATGCGGCTGAGCGGTATGGCTGCGCGTCTTTTATGCTTTAACAAACTTGAATACTGCCAGGCGCAGCGGCTTGTCCTGGTCTTCGGTATGCCAATATTCATTGAAGCTTTCCAGACTAAAATTATTCGTGGCGGCAGCCTGTAAAGAATTCGTCACATGATAAACAAACGCCCGCACTTCGTTAATTTGCGCATCCCTTTGTAAGCGAGCTTTGCCGGCTTGGCAATGCCAGAACGGATTCATCTCGGAAATATAAAGCTGCCCATCCTTCTGAAGACTGCGGAATGCTTCACTATAAATATGCGAAAGATCTTCGGTATGTCCCAGCACCAGATTACAGACGATTAAATCGTAACCAGCGTTTTTTGTTGGCCATGCCTTTATCAGGTCGGCCACGCTGAATTCATTGAGGTCTGGGCTTATTTTTTGCCGGGCTCACTCATACGCTCTGAAAAATCAGGTGCATGCGCCCACGTCGCAATTCCATAAAACAAACACCGCGTTTTTCCGGCCCCCACAACAGAGCTCTAGAATATTTTCGAATCTTTGATCAGCCAGTGCCTAATTTATCATTGCCTGATCAAGATCACGCGTCTGACTACGATGCTGATCATAAGTCGATGACCAACGATTCTAGGCAGATTGAATAGTCGTGATTTGGGCAGCCAGGCAAAACCGGTAACCGAACAGTAACCGGGCTTATCTCAGAATCAAACCGGAAACGCCTGGCGGCACCAGGAAATTATCGGTTCGGCGAATATGCCCATCACCAAAAGGCCCATGGCGTTGATGGTGAACACGACTCGCAGGTGGCTATCGGGGTGCAGACGCGGCGCTTCGGATTTCGGTTCTTCAAAGAACATCGCACGAATGATGCGTAGGTAATAGAAGGCGCCAACGACGGCGGTAACCACACTCAGAATGGCCAGCCAAGTGTAGCCGCTGACGACAGAAGCCTTGATCACTTCAAGCTTTGCCCAGAAGCCCAGGAATGGCGGCACGCCAGCCAGCGAGGCCATCACAAACAAAACCATCAATGCGTGAAATGGATTGTGCTGCCACAAGCCCCGGAAATCCGAAACTTCTTCGGCCTCGAAACCTTTGCGCGACAGGGTAATGATGGCTGCGAATGCGGCGGCAGTCATCAGGGAATAGGAAATGGCGTAGAACATCGAGGCGCTGTAGCCGGTGTTATCGGCACTGACCAGACCCATGAATAGGAAACCGACATGCGAAATGGTGGAATACGCCAACAGTCGTTTCAGATTGGTTTGTACCAGCGCCACGAGATTCCCGATGACCAAGGAGATCGCGGCAAGATAGGCCACCATATCGCCCCAGTGCACATCGGTCGCGCCTAATCCGGTTTCAAGTAAGCGATAGAACATGCCAAAAGCCGCCAGCTTGGGCGCGGCTGCGATAAGCAATGTAACGGCCGTAGGCGCACCCTGATAAACATCCGGCAGCCACATATGGAATGGCGCGGCACCAAACTTGAATGCAATGCCGACCAGCATGAACACGACACCCAACAACAGCATGTTTTGGTTTGCCGAACTACTTGATGCAGAATAGATTTCATCCAATTGCAGACTGCCGGTAGCGCCATACACCATCGACATGCCGTAGAGCAGCAGACCGGACGCCAAGGCACCCAGTATGAAGTACTTCATGGCGGCTTCGGATGCCAGTCGATTATCGCGATCCATCGCGACCAATCCGTAGGAACTCAGAGCCAACAGCTCCAGCCCGAGATATAAGGTCACCATGCTGCCAGCCGAGATCATCAACATCATGCCGAGCACCGAGAAAAGCGAGAGCGCATAGAACTCGCCCTTGAACAAATCCCGGTCGATTAAATACGGCTTGGCATAAATCAGGCTGAATGCAGACACCAGATACACGGCCATTTTCAATACATCGCTGGCGATGTCACGCACAAACATATTGCTGAACGCAAATGTTTGCGTGGTTGCCATATCCCTCGCGGTCAAAACCGCGGCAGCGACAAGAACGAGAATCGAAAGAAAATGGATCAAGCCGCGACGCTGTGGCGAAATAAACAAATCGAGCATCAACAATGCAAATGCCGCCCCGCACATAAATAGTTCAGG
>JAYUWO010000032.1:0-2312 GCA_043753545.1 Arenimonas sp. | reverse complement strand
AACAACATCATGGCAGTACACACGCACGATCACGGCTTAAATTCCATCAAACACGAAAGGCCCTTGTGGTTGGCGCTGGCACTTACGGCATCGTTTTTGATTGTCGAAATAATCGCGGCATTCATTACCAACAGTCTGGCCTTGCTGTCAGATGCCGCCCATATGGCTACCGATACGCTCGCATTGGTCATAGCACTTGTTGCCGTGCGTTTATCTCGCCGGCCAGCGGATGCAAAACGTACTTACGGTTATGCACGCTTCGAGGCTTTCGGCGCAATGATCAATGGTGTTTTGTTATTCATTGTTGCCGCTTACATTTTCTGGGAAGCGATCGGTCGATTTAGCAACCCGCCTCGGGTAGCGAGCACAGGCATGCTGCTCATTGCCGGGCTTGGACTTGTCGTCAATTTGATCGCCATGCGTTTGCTGAAAGCTGGTAGCGAAGAAAGCCTGAACATGAAAGGTGCGTACCTGGAAGTGTGGAGCGACATGCTCGGGTCGATTGCAGTACTGATCGCCGCCACGATTATTTATTTTACCCAATGGTGGATTCTCGACCCGATTCTGGCCGTACTGATTGGCCTGTGGGTGTTGCCGAGAACCTGGATATTACTGCGCGCCAGTGTCCATATTCTGCTGGAAGGTGTGCCGGAGAATATCGCGCTTTCGGAAGTTCGCGAGGCATTGCTGAATACCCCGGGCGTAGCAAGCGTCCATGATTTGCACATCTGGTCACTGGCCAGCCGATCCCCCACGATGACGGTCCATATCGTGGCCGACGGCGGGGCCGCGGACTTGCAGAGTTTGCGTCAGCTTATTGCCGAAAAGCTGAAGAACCGTTTCGATATTCATCATATGACGCTGCAAATAGAAACCACGGCTTGCACCGACAAGCATTGCGACGACGACGCGCCCTTGGGACACAACATTCACGAAGGCCACGACCATCATTGAGGCCGCGGCGTTACCCCACTGGTTCAGACATGCTTTCTTCACAACCCCCAGGTATTAAATCGACAGGCAAATAGCCGTCGGCGGGACGTGATAGTCCGGATTATTACGCTATGATTAAGGCATCTTAAGAGCGACATCGCATGAGCATGAGCAGCACCTCGTCCATTCGACGTTTTTTCCAAATTGCCTTTCTTTCAGGTCTCGCTTTGTGTGCATCGTTTTTTGTGCAAGCACAAGAAAAGGAATCGCAAGTCACCCGGCATCCGATGGAGGTTCGAGCACTGGTGGACCCGGAAGGCGTGCTCGAAGAGCTGCCTGCAATGCTGCAAATCGCTTCCTCCAAAGGCGATCAACGGGAATTGGCATTGCTATATCTGGCCCAATCCAATGCCTGTCGGGTAATCGCCGACTGGACCTGCCAGAGCAAGGCTGGCGTTAATGCACGCAACGCCGCCGAGAAAGCAAAACTGCCGCAACTACAAATCCGGGCATTGATTGCTGCAAGTCGCGGCTACATGGCCTTGCAGGAATTCACGCTTGGCGAGGAATTTCTGGGTGATGCCGAACGACTGCTTGAGCTGAACCCCTACCCCGAATTAAGCGCCGATGTTTATTTGGCCTACTCATCGCTAAGTTATAGTCTTGGCAAGAATGCACTGGCAGCGGATTATTCCGAAAAAGGCTTGAAGATTCTCGGAAAATACTCGTCCTTGCCGATTCGCATCCGATTATTGAGAAATCAGGCTCGCGCCCTGGGCCAGCTGGATAAAAACACTGAAGCCGAAGCAATACTGAAGCAGGCCGTCAATTTATCCCGGCAAATTCAAGACCCGAAACTCAGTGCGGAACTGCATGTCGAAATCGCACGAATCGCACGGGCAAAAGGCGATGTCGCTACACAATTGGAAAGCGGCCGGATGATTCTCGAGCTCGGTAGCCGCTTAAGCAACTCGCAAGTCGCCGGACTGGGCCATGAAGTGCTTGGATTGGCCGCCGTCAACAATCAAGACAATGAAACAGCAGAAGCCGAACTTCGCCTGGCGCAGAAGTCATTCCAGGAACTCAAACTGTATCGCGATGAACGCCGTGTTTTGAGAGCGCTGATTCGCAGCATGCTGGGACGTGACAAGCCGCGTGCAGAACTGGAACTGCTGGCCGCTAGATTGATCGAGCTCGGCATTCAACTTGAATCGGATGATCGTCGACTGGCCGCCGACGATTTCGATGCCCGACTGAAATACGCACAGCAAAAATTCGATGTCACACAACTCGAAGCCGCCGCCGTTCTAGACGCCGAACGCGAAGCGGCTGAAACAACACAACGTCGTTTCATCAGTATCGTGGCCGCATTGAGTATT
>JAYUWO010000031.1:0-2320 GCA_043753545.1 Arenimonas sp. | reverse complement strand
CGGTTTTGTGCCCTCGCAAAAGCCGGCATTTCATCGCACACTAACCGTCTTGCTTAAAGAGGTGCTTATGTCCGACCTATTTCAAGTCTCGCCGGATTTCTCGAAACATTCCCGCTACACACGCGACGATTACGAAAAGCAGTATGCCGAATCGATCGAGAATCCGGATTTATTCTGGGACAGGATTTCCGAACGCCTGCATTGGCAGAAAAAACCAAGCAAAATCCAAAACGTCAGTTTCGATCTAAAAGATTTCCACATTCGCTGGTTTGAAGACGGCGAATTGAATGTCAGCGAAAACTGTCTCGATCGGCACCTTGAACATCACGGCCACAAGACCGCAATTATCTGGGAAGCCGACGACCCTGCCGTTCCGGCACAACACATCAGCTATCGACAACTGCACGCCCGTGTTTGCCAGTGTGCGAACGCGTTGAAAAATCTCGGCGTCAGCAAAGGTGATCGTGTCACGATTTATCTGCCGATGATTCCCGAGGCTGCGGTTGCCATGCTCGCCTGCGCCCGTATTGGTGCCGTGCATAACGTCGTGTTCGGCGGGTTTTCACCGGAATCACTCGCAGGTCGAATAGAAGACTGCCAATCGAAAATAATTATCACCGCCGATGAAGGTCTGCGTGCCGGTAAAAAAATTCCCTTGAAACACAATGTCGATCTTGCCCTGAAAAAACCGGGTACCACCTGCGTCGAAACCGTGCTGGTAGTCAAACACACTGCTGGCGTCATCGAAATGCAGATGCCGCGCGACCGCTGGTTCGCCGCCGTGGTGAATTCGCAACCCGAGCACTGCATGGCAGCACGAATGAATGCCGAAGACCCTCTATTTATTCTTTACACTTCAGGTTCGACCGGCAAACCGAAAGGCGTGCTCCACACCACTGGCGGTTATCTGGTTTACGCCAGTTTTACCCATGAAGCGGTGTTCGACCTGCAAGACAAAGATGTTTTCTGGTGTACCGCCGATGTCGGCTGGATTACCGGACACAGCTATTTTCTCTACGGTCCGCTCGCGAATGCGGCTACCAGCCTGATGTTTGAAGGGATACCGACCTTTCCGGACGCCTCGCGTTTCTGGAATGTGATCGACAAGCATCAAGTCAGTATTTTTTATACCGCACCGACCGCTATCCGCGCCTTGATGAGCCAAGGCGATAGCTTCGTGACCAAAACTTCGCGCAAAAGTTTGCGTCTGCTGGGGACCGTCGGCGAACCAATCAATCCGGAAGCCTGGCGCTGGTATCACCGCGTTGTCGGCGATTCGCGTTGTCCGATTGTCGATACCTGGTGGCAAACCGAAACTGGCGGCATTCTGATTTCACCGTTACCCGGTGCCACCGATTTGAAACCGGGATCGGCAACGATGCCCTTGTTCGGCGTTCAACCGGCCCTGGTGGATGCGCATGGACATATTCTCGAAGGCGCCACTTCCGGCAATCTGGTATTGCTGAATTCCTGGCCCGGACAAATGCGTACTGTGTACGGCGATCATCAACGTTTCATCGACACCTATTTCAAAACCTATCCCGGAAAATATTTTACCGGTGACGGCTGCCGTCGCGATGAAGACGGCTATTACTGGATTACCGGCCGCGTTGATGACGTGATCAACGTGTCCGGCCATCGGATCGGCACTGCCGAAGTGGAGAGCGCATTGGTCGCGCATGCCGATGTTGCCGAAGCCGCCGTGGTCGGCTTCGATCACGATATCAAGGGACAGGCAATTTACGCTTTCGTTACCCTGAATGTCGGTGTCGAGGAAAACGAAACCCTGCGCAAAGCCATCGCACAAAAAGTACGGGATGAGATTGGTGCAATCGCACTGCCTGACGTTATCCAGTGGGCGCCGGGATTGCCGAAAACCCGCTCCGGAAAAATCATGCGGCGCGTACTGCGGAAAATTGCTGAAAACAAGCCGGACGAGCTTGGCGATATTTCAACGCTGGCCGATCCGGGTGTAGTGGAAAATTTATTGAAAAATCGCGGTTCGTAAACACGGAGCTTTGTAAATGTCGATCATTCTAAAACCCAGTGCCATCGAAGCTGCACAAAATGCGTACTCACCTTATTCGCGACTAAAAGTGGGTGCTGCATTGCTATCGGGCCGAAACGTCATTTATTCCGGCTGCAATGTCGAGAATGCTTCCTTCCCCGTGGGTAATTGCGCCGAACGCGCCGCGATTGCCGCCGCCGTGCTCGCCGAAGGCAATAATTTCGAACTAAAGGCCATTGCCGTCGTTGCCTTTGATGAAAATGGTGGAGCCTTGCCCATCACACCATGCGGTGCCTGCCGACAGGCCTTGAT
>JAYUWO010000030.1:0-7189 GCA_043753545.1 Arenimonas sp. | reverse complement strand
GGGAAAAACCTAGTACGGCGAAAATGGCCAATGCGACAGTAAACAAAGTCTTCATGAAGTACTCCTTTCGAAAGTATGCCAAGTTTAACCACGGCAGTATGAACCTCGCCGAACCTGTACAGAGTTTAGAACAAAAAAGAGCAGTAAAAACTGCTCTTTTTTCATGAACATGAAGCACGGTTTAGCCAATTTGTTCCAGCACGTAATCAGCAGCTGAAACCTTGAATTCGCCTGGTGCTTCAACAAAAACATTTTTCACGACACCGTTCTCCGCATACAGGGCAAAACGCTTGGCGCGAAGGCCCATACCGAAGGCCGTGGCGTCGAGTTCAAGTCCCATGGCTTTGGTGAATTCGCCATTGCCGTCGGCAAGCATATGAATACTTTCCGGCACTTCCTGGTTCTTTGCCCAAGCACCCATTACGAAAGCATCGTTCACCGACAAGCAGGCAACATCGATGCCGAGTTTCGCGAACTCATCGGTCTTTGCCACGTAGCCTGGCAAATGTTTTGCAGAGCATGTGGGAGTGAAAGCACCGGGTACTGCGAACAGAACCACTTTTTTGTCATCGAACAATTCTGACGTGGTGATGGCCTGCACGCCGTCTTTCAGGTAATTCAGTGTAGCGCTTGGAAGTTTGTCGCCGACTTGTATGCTCATGGGATTCCTTGTTTTTTGGTTTACAGATGATAAAGATTTGATGTGCAATGGAGGTGAGGACTTGAAAGCGTTTGCGTTGCGCCCATAATCACATACCTTATATATGGGTTTGCAAGAGATGGAATTCAAGGATTACTACGAAACCCTGGGCGTGGAAGCCGGCGCAGGCGAGGCGGAACTCAAAACGGCCTATCGTCGACTCGCGCGTAAATATCACCCGGATGTCAGCAAGGAAAAAGGGGCCGAGGAGAAATTCAAGGCGATCAACGAGGCATACGAAGTGCTTCGTGACAAGGAAAAGCGCCAGCAATATGACCAGTTACGGGCGCGTGGCTATCGCTCCGGACAGGAATACCAACCGCCACCGGGCTTCGGGAATGCCGGCGGTTTTCAACAGGGCTTCGGGAATGCCGGGGGCGGAGACTTCAGCGATTTTTTTGAATCCCTCTTTGGCGGCAGATCCAGAGCCAGTCAGCAACCACTGGGTGACACCCGTGCAAAGGTCGCCATTCCACTCGAAATCGCTTTTTCCGGTGGCCAGCAGCGCTTCAATGTGGACGGCAGAACGTTGGAAGTTAAAATCCCCGCAGGTATCAAACCCACCCAGGTGATCCGTCTGGCGGGCCAGGGCAGAAGCAGTGGAACACGCAAAAGCGATTTGCTTCTTGAAATCGACTACCGGCCGCATGCGGATTTTGAGGTTGATGACCTCAATATTCTCTACACCCTGAGTCTCGCCCCTTGGGAAGCGGCACTGGGAACCGTAGCGACCATTCCTACTCTTGGCGGCGCAGTCGAACTCAAGATTCCGGCGGACTCTGAGGCCGGCAAGAAGTTACGCCTACGCGGACGTGGTTTGCCCGGCAAGCCAAACGCAGGTGACCAGATTGTCGAAATAGAAATACGTGCTCCGAAGGCAGAAACAGAGACGCAGAAAGATTTTTATCGAAAGATGTCCGAAGTTTTTTCCGGGCAATGAAACAGGCAATAAAAAAGCGGGGAATCCCCGCTTTTTTATTGAATGACATTTTGATTTAGCCGCCAACAAGCAATTTGTTGATGACTGCCACCAATTCGGCTTCGTTGAATGGTTTGGTGATGTAGGCTTTTGCACCCTGGCGCATACCCCAGACCTTGTCAGTTTCCTGATCTTTGGTGGTAACTAATACGATGGGAATGTGGGACGTCGTGGCTTCCTTTGAAATGGCGCGCGTAGCCTGAAAGCCGTTGAGGTTCGGCATCACGACGTCCATCAAAATCAAATCCGGAATATTGGCTTTGGCAACTTCCACGCCTTGGGCGCCGTCTTCAGCGCTAAGCGCTTCGTGGCCGAGCTTTTCAACAATTCGCTTCATACCCATGAGCTGGGAAGGTGAATCATCAACAATTAAGATACGTGCCATTTAGTACTCTCCAATGATTGTTGCGATTGTAATCCTGTCAGGGGTGTATTGCGCAAGAGATTCATCACAATTTGACAATAGTACGGCCAAATGAGCCTCCCGCAAGCATAGCAGCGAATACCTGCGGCAACTCAAGCATGCTAATTTCCCGGGTGGCAATCGCCGGCAAATAGGCTGGCTTCCAGTCGCCCGCCAGCTTTTGCCAAATAGCGTCACGGATGTCGCGAGCTGTTCCAGCCGATGCGATGCCCAGTAATGACACGCCTCGGATAATAAAAGGCATGACGGTTGTCGGCAGCTCGTGGCTGGCAACCAGGCCGGCACTGGCAACATTGCCGTAAGGAGCTGTTTGCGCGAGTAATCCGGTCAGGGTAGTGCCGCCGACATTGTCGAGTGCACCGCCGAATCTTGCGCTGTCCATGGGCTTGTTGGTAAGGGCGGCTTCGCGTGGAAGCACCTGTTTTGCGCCAAGCGATTTGAGGAAATCGGCGTGTTCGGGTTTGCCGCTAAAGGCATGCACATCAAAACCGGCCCGAGTAAAAATATCGATAGCCAGCATGCCCACGCCGCCTGTTGCTCCCGTGACGGCAATTGGACCTAATTCGGGAGTCTGGGAGTTTTGCAGCATGCGGTATAGCGCCAGCGCAGCCGTGAAACCTGCCGTACCCAGAATCATGCTTTCACGGAGTGACAAACCTGCGGGAATTTTGACAGCCCATTTCGATTCAAGTCGCGCATATTCGGAATAGCCACCATCCCGGGTTTCGGACAATCCGCAGCCGGTGCTGAGCACTTCATCGCCGGGTTTGAAGTTTTGATCGCTCGACTCGACGACAACGCCGGCTACATCGATTCCGCCGTTGAGCGGGAATTGGCGCAGTATTTTTCCCTGCCCCGTACCCGCCAGAGCGTCTTTGTAATTGACACTGCTATAGGCACTTTTGATGACGATTTCGCCGTGTGATAAATCGTCAAGCGTTAATTGTTCGATGCCCGATCGATAGCCGCCATCAGCGTCGTTGCGAATTCGAAAAGCCTGGAAGCGTGGAGTAGCTGTCATCCTTATTCGCCTTTTATATTTTTACTGCTGACTTCGTGTGGTTTCTTGCCGTCACGACGATCAACGACAGAAATCTTGTAACCATCAATGATCCAGGTGATGCCATTGCTGATGGTCATTACGTAAATAGGTTTTTTGTATTGCATGCTGAGAAAAACATGCATTTCGGTAGGAGCGTCAGAAGTCAGATGAGTCACCATGATCATCGCAAGCTCTTTATTGCGAAGTGCTGCATTGTCATTATTGATGCAGCTTCTCGTCTGTGAATACTGGCTGAGAACATTCTTGCCGTCTTTGTCGACTCTAATGAGGTGGTGACCTCCAAGAGGCGCAATTTTGTCAGTCCAGGGCGAGAATAAATAAACACGGGTTTCTTCCGTATTCCCGCTGGTAAATGGTAAAACAATGGAGTTAAATGGCCCGGTGCAATTCAATAATTGCTGTGATTTTGCCGTGTTGAGCGCACCAAGCCTGCCGAGTTCTTCCTGTGTGGCAACGGCTGTTTCATTCAATAGCCTGTTATTGCCAGCCTTCAGCGACTTTAAATCGAGGTCTGCCTCGGAAAATCGATAGGTAACGCCATCCTTTACTGCGTAATAGCCGACTCTGACCAGATTTTTTTCTTCAAAAGTAAGCCAGCCCACCATTCGGCCAGGAACATTCTTTTTCTTGAATGCTCCAGCTTCTTTCAATGAATCTGTCGTCATCCAGGCTGCCAAATCGTGTATGCGAAGCTGGCCGCCGAAAAATTGCGACAAGGTAACCTGTTCCTGCAAATCTTCGGGAATATTGCAGACGATGCGGCGATTATCGTCACTTGCTTCCTTGGGCAACATTTGGGCTCGTGGACAATCGCTGCGCTCCGGCTTTGTTTCGTCAGCAAATACCGCAGATGTTCCCAGTAACATCATTGCCAGGGAGAAAAATATTTTATTCATCGATGCTATCCATGTTATTCGCACAAAAAAGGCCCGCATGAAATGCAGGCCTTGGGTTTGAGAATCAGGCGAAATTAATTTGCCTTGTGAATCGCACGCTTGTCGACGGCGAGCGCTGCTTCATGCACGGCTTCGGACAAGGATGGATGCGCATGGCATATTCGGGCCAGATCTTCGGCCGAACCGTTGAATTCCATTGCGACCACGCCTTCGTGCACCAATTCGGAAACGTTAGGTCCGCACAGATGCAAACCAAGAATGCGATCGGTTTCGGCGTGGGCGATGACTTTCACCAAACCGGCGGGTTCGTTCATGGCGACGGCGCGGCCAACGGCAGCAAACGGGAAGGTGCCGACTTTGTAGTCGATACCGGCGGCTTTGCATTCTTGTTCGGTTTTACCAACCCAGGCAATTTCCGGCTCGGTATAAATCACCCAAGGCACGGTATCGAGATTCACATGGCCAGGCAGGCCAGCAATGATTTCGGCAACGGCAATGCCTTCTTCGCTGGCTTTATGGGCAAGCATCGGGCCGCGTACACAGTCACCGATGGCGTAGATATTTTCCGCAGAGGTGCGGCAATGGCCATCGACCACGATGCGGCCACGTTCGTCGAGTTGCACGCCGGTGCCTTCACCCAGCAAACCTTGCGTGGCGGCGCGGCGACCGACGGCGACCAGCAATTTGTCGCAAACCAGAACCTGTTCGCCACTGGCATCGGGATAGGTCAGGTGCACTTCGTTGTTCTTGATTTCGGTATTGGTGCACTTGGCACCGAGACGGATTTCAAGACCTTGTTTCTTGAATTCACGGGCTGCAGCTTTCGAAATATCTGCATCCACCGCAGAAAGGAAATCTGGCAGGCCTTCAACGATGGTGACTTGAGCGCCGAGACGCGACCAGACGCTGCCGAGTTCCAGACCAATCACGCCTGCACCGATCACGCCAAGGCGTTTTGGTACTTCTGTTTCATCGAGGCCGCCGGCATTGTCGAGAATATATTTGTTGTCGAATTTGGCGAACGGCAATTCGATGGGCACGGAACCGGAAGCCAGAATGATGTGCTTGCCGATGATTTCGGCGACGGCGCCATCATGGCCTTTGACCGAAACGACTTTATTGGCTTTCAAGGTGGCAAAGCCGGCAATCGGCGTGACCTTGTTGGCTTTGAAAAGCTGCGTGATGCCGCCGGTGAATTGCTTCACGATTTTATCTTTGCGCTCGATCATCTTGGTGATGTCGATTTTGGCATTATCGGCGGTGATGCCGTGCACGGCAAAGTTATGGTTCAGGTTGTGAAACTGGCGGGAAGAATCCAGCAATGCTTTCGATGGAATACAACCGACGTTCAAACAGGTACCGCCGAGCGCCGGTTTGCCATCTTTGCCGATAAAGGCATCGACACAGGCCGTTTTCAGGCCAAGTTGCGCTGCGCGAATCGCTGCAACGTAACCGCCGGGGCCGGCACCAATTATCACGACATCAAATTGTTCGCTCATTTAAGTGTTCTCTGAGTTTACTTGCGTATTCGTACAGCGAAGATGTGTAGGTCGTGAGCAGCGGAATCAAGCGACGCTCGCAACGAACTTTCCGTTTTTACAGACCCAGCAACATGCGATGCGGGTTTTCCAGCTGGTTTTTGATATCGACCAGGAACAACACTGCGTCTTTGCCATCAATGATGCGGTGATCGTAGCTGAGCGCGATATACATCATCGGTGCAATCACGACTTGGCCATTTTCGGCAATGGGGCGTTCCTTGATCGCATGCATACCGAGAATCGCCGATTGCGGCGGATTCACGATAGGCGTGGACATCAACGAGCCGAAGGTGCCGCCATTGGT
Organism: Arenimonas sp.; assembly: GCA_043753545.1. Taxonomy (GTDB): domain Bacteria; phylum Pseudomonadota; class Gammaproteobacteria; order Xanthomonadales; family Xanthomonadaceae; genus Arenimonas. The sequence continues at coordinate 1,282 of JAYUWO010000030.1, read as the reverse complement.
GATCGTGAATGTGCCGCCTTGCAGGTCTTCCAACTTCAAGCCGCCTTCGCGGGCCGCTTTGGCGTAACCGGCAATGGCGCCTTCGATTTCGGCGAAGCTCATGTTTTCGACATTGCGCAGTACTGGCGTTACCAGGCCTTTTTCAGTCGCAACGGCGATCGAGATATCGGCAAAGCCGTGATAAATCACGTCGGTGCCATCAACAGATGAATTCACAACGGTGTATTTCTGTAATGCGTTCGCGGCAGCTTTCGCAAAGAAGCTCATGAAGCCCAGTTTGATGCCATGGGTCTTTTCGAACGGTTCGCCGAGTTCTTTACGCATCGCCATCACTTTGCCCAGATTCACTTCATTGAAAGAAGTGAGCATGGCAATCGAATTTTTCGACTGCATCATGCGCTCGGCAATGCGTTGACGAATGCGAGTCATCGGAACGCGTTGTTCCGGACGGGCGCCGCCGCCACCTTTAATATGGTTGACCAAATCTTCCTTGGTCACCATGCCGCGACGGCCGGTACCGGCGACATCGGCAGGATTGATGTTATTGCTTTCGGCAACGAAACGACCCGCTGGCGACAAGCCGCTGGTGTCTGCTGTCGTAGGAGCGGCTTTAGCCGCGACAGGTGCTGACGGAGCTGCAGCAGCTGGTGCTGCAGCTGTCGGGGCAGGAGCTGCAGCAACTGCACCGGCTTCAATAATCCCAATCACCTGTTGGCTGTTGACGGTATCGCCAACATTGAATTTGATTTCTTTCAGGACGCCATCAACGGTGGATGGAACTTCCAACACCACTTTGTCGGTTTCCAGATCGACCAGATTTTCGTCGCGGCGAACGGTGTCGCCGACTTTCTTGTGCCAGGTGGCAATCGTGGCGTCGGAAACGGACTCAGGTAAAACCGGGACTTTGACTTCAATGCTCATGGACTTTGTCCTGTGATGATGTGTAGAAAAAAAATTATTCGGCTGTCTGGGTGACAGGCGGGTTGATTAGGGCGTCTTCGATCAAGCGCGTCAGCTCGGCGACGTGCGTGTTGCTGTGACCGCAAGCGGGCGCAGCGGAACGGGCACGGCCGGCATAACTCAAACTCTGGCCGGTGCTCAGGCAGGCGTTGAGATGATGCTGGATTTGATACCAGGCGCCCTGGTTTTGCGGTTCTTCCTGGCACCAGACGATTTCTTTTATGTGACCAAAACGGGCGAGTTCAGCCGCCAGCTCGGGACGCGGGAATGGATACAGTTGCTCGACGCGAACCACGGCAACATTTTTAATGTCACGCGTTTG
>JAYUWO010000029.1:0-21898 GCA_043753545.1 Arenimonas sp. | reverse complement strand
TGCATATCGCAACCGGTACGGCCCGGCACGTTATACAAGACGACCGGTAAGCCGCCTTCATCCGCCACCACTTGATAATGTTCGATCAAGCCGGCCTGCGTCGGCCTGACATAAGGTGGCGTGACAACAAGCGCAATATCGGCACCACAGCTTTTTGCTAAGCGCGTTTGCGCGATCGTTTTTACAGTATTGGACTGACCCGTGCCCGCAAGCACCGGGATTCGACCTGCGACTTGCTTAACGGCGCTGCGAAGCAGCTCGCAAAATTCATCATCGGAGAGTGCCGCTGCTTCGCCGGTTGAGCCTGCCACCACTATGGCATCGATTCCGGACCGGATCTGCCATTCGACCAATCGCTGCCAGGCAGCAAAATCAATGGCTCCGGCATCGTCAAAAGGAGTCACTAGCGCAGTAATGCTGCCAGATAGCTGCATGGCGGCCTCATGATTGAAAGAGCCGATATTGTAGCGACTTGTACACAAATATGCGCCCGTGATTTATTGCTTGCAGGCAAGAACATCCGGACAGTATGCTGGGTCATCTTTTTAGCCGCCTGTAACCCATGCGACGCATCCGGACACCTGCATTGACTGCTGAAACAACACCACGCCCTACTGCAAACGAAAATCATCTGTTGATTAGCGCCTACACCACGCATCCGCAATCTCCCCTGTTATTGGTAACCCGGCGGATTTCCGAATCCGGCTGCAATATGGTCGATGCCCACCTCACCACCGTGGGTCGCGACGTGTCGGTGACTGCGCTGGCCATCGGATCATGGGACGCTATTGCCAAGCTGGAAGCGCAAATGGTCAAACTGGAGCGCGAGGAAGGTTTGAAGCTGGTCTGGTATCGCACTGGCCCCAAGGCCATGCAGTCGAATCTGCTGCCCTATATTGTTGAAGTGGTTGCGTCCGACAAACCCGGCATCCTGTTCAATCTGGCCGATTTTTTCGATCGCCAGGGAATCACCATAGAAAACATGCATAGCTCGCGTTATCGCGCCATGCAAACCGGCGCCGAAATGTTTACTGCTCAACTGACAATCGGCGTACCGGCGGACACTCACATTGCCGCGCTGCGCGATGATTTCCTCGAGTTTTGCGATGCGTTAAATTTAGATGCGATTATGGACCCGATGAAGTTCTAAGGAGAGTTGAATGCCCGAAAGACCTTGTTTGTTTTCTGCTTCCCCAATGTCTGCTGGTAAATCTTCGCCAGCTTTTTTCGTCACTGCGCCATTTCACTAATTCTCTTGCACACCTCCCTACTTTCCATTCCACGTGGCTGCCCGACAGCCTATCGTGGCTTTCTGCTGTTTGGTTTTAATCCGAGGCGACTATGACCCGAAGCAAGCGAATCTATGTGCTTGATACCAACGTGCTGATGCACGACCCGACCGCGCTGTTCAAATTCAAGGAACACGACGTCTTCATTCCCATGATGGTGCTGGAAGAACTGGACAACGGCAAAAAAGGTCACTCCGAAGCTAGTCGCAATGCCCGCCAGGTTAGTCGTTTCCTGAACGATTTGATTGAAGCGCACGGCAGTAACAACGTTGAAGGCGGCGTCTCGCTCGCCCAACCGAAAAGTCTGAATCTGCGTGGCGAAGATAGTGTCGGCAAATTACTGTTTCAGCTGAAACCGGTAGAAACTGGCAAACGTTTTGGCACGGTGATTCCGGACAATCTGATTCTCGGTGCCATCCTGCAATTGCGGGAAGACAACCCCGGCGTACCGGTAGTGCTTGTTTCGAAAGACATCAACCTGCGCATCAAAGCCTCGATCTGCAGCGTTGTCGCCGAAGATTACGAGAACGACCGGGCTCTCGATGATTTCAATTTACTTTTCACCGGCGCAACGGAATTGCCGGCCGATTTCTGGGAGAAACATGAAGGCAACCTTCGTTCCTGGACCGAAAAAGGCCGTACCTTTTACGAGGTAAAGCGCACCGCCGATGACGGTTGGTTCGCCAATCAGTTCCTTTACATGCCCGGCGATGACGATGTCGAAATGAAAGTGGCGCGACTGGAAGAAGATCGAGTTGTCCTGCAAATCGTCGACGACTTCCGCTCAACCCAACACCAAGTCTGGGGTATCAATGCCCGTAACCGCGAACAGAATTTCGCCTTCAATGCCTTGATGGACCCTGATATCGATTTCGTTACCCTGCTCGGCACTGCCGGTACCGGTAAAACTTTATTGGCGCTCGCCGCAGGCCTTGCACAAACCATGGATAGCCAACGCTATCGTGAAATCATCATGACGCGTGCGACCGTAAGCGTCGGCGAAGATATCGGTTTCCTGCCCGGCACCGAAGAAGAGAAAATGACACCGTGGATGGGTGCCTTGACCGATAATCTGGAAGTGCTCACGCATACCGCCGATCACGGAACATGGGGACGGGGTGCTACCAATGATTTGCTTGCCAGCCGTATCAAGATTCGTTCGATGAATTTCATGCGTGGACGTACTTTCCTGAATCGCTGGGTGATCGTCGACGAAGCGCAGAATCTCACGCCAAAACAAATGAAGACATTGATTACGCGCGCCGGCCCCGGTACGAAAATCATCTGCATGGGCAACGTCGAACAAATCGACACACCCTATCTGACCGAAACCACATCGGGTTTGACTTACGCGGTGGATCGTTTCAAGAACTGGGCACATAGCGCGCATATCACGCTGCGTCGTGGTGAGCGTTCGCGTCTGGCCGATCATGCGTCGGAAGTTTTGTGATGTGATTGAAACATACGGTGCGCCTCTGGCGCACCGCTTGCACAAAAAAACGGTGCGCCACAGTCGCACCCTATGGACTCAAAATGAAAACCACTCTCTGCGCTCTCACCATTGCCGGCTCCGATTCCGGCGGTGGTGCCGGCATTCAAGCCGATCTCAAAACCTTTGCTGCACACGGTGTCCATGGGCTCTCTGCGATTGCCGCACTCACTGCGCAAAACACGCGAAAAGTATCTGCGGTAGAGGTCCCATCGATCAAATTTTTACATGCGCAAATCGATGCCTGTTTCAGTGACTTCAAAATAGGTGCGGTGAAAATCGGCATGCTCGCGAATGCCCGCGTGATCAAAGCTGTTGCCGAAGCCTTGCTGCGACACAAGGCAAAAAACATCGTGCTCGACCCCGTGATGGTGGCGAGCAGTGGCGCGACATTACTTGAGCCTTCTGCACTCAAAGCAATGCGCGAGTTGCTGTTACCGATGGCCGGCATCATCACGCCAAATATTCCCGAAGCAGAATTGCTGCTTGGCCATAAGATAAAAAATGCCGATGCCGCCGATGCCGCTACCGTTGAATTATTGGCGATGGGTGCACGTGCCGTGCTCTTGAAAGGTGGACATCTGCCCGACAAAACCATGACCGACCGTTATGACGATGGCGAGTTATTTGCCGAATTTATCCACAAGAAATTAAAACTGGAAGGACATGGCACCGGCTGCACGCTGGCATCGGCAATCGCAGCCAATCTCTGCCTCGGTAAAAACCTGCCACAGTCCTGTAGCGCCGCCACCGACTATGTGCACGGTGCGCTGATTCATGCCTATAGGCCCGGAAAGGGAAAAGTGGCTGTACTGAATCACTTTTGGCAATGGCAGAATTGATTCCCTGCAGTAGTAGGAGCGTCCTTTAGGCGAGACAAATCCCACCTGATCTGTTGCGCCTGACGGGCGCCCCACATCCAGCTATTGCAATTACGAGAATGCAGCAGAATGCCCGTACTCTGAACATTCCGGTGAGTAATCGCTTAATATTCGCCCACAGCCACAGGAGATCGTTATGCGTTCTGGAAATCCCGCTTTAAATCAAAAGACTTTTGAAGGTCTGACAAACTACAACTCCGAAGCCATGACCATCAACGGCACCGTCAACAAAACGGCCATATTGTTGGCAATTGTTGTTATCACCGCGCTCTATACCTGGAGCCAGGCTCAAAGCCTTGAAGGCATGGCAGCCGCACTGCCTTTGACGATCGGCGGCGGTATCGGCGGCTTCATCGTGGCACTGATAACGGTTTTCAAAAAAACCTGGTCGCCTGTCACGGCACCGCTCTATGCCGGTCTGGAAGGCCTGTTTCTCGGCGGTATTTCAGCTTTTTATGAAGCCCAATATCCCGGCATCGTATTGCAAGCCGTAGTGCTGACTTTCGGAACGCTTGGCGCGTTATTGATGGCGTACCGATCCGGTTTGATCAAGGCGACCGAAAATTTCAAGCTCGGTGTCGTTGCCGCGACTGGCGGGATTTTCATCCTGTACCTGATCAATTTCGTGATGGGATTTTTCGGGCATTCGATGGGCTTCATCCACGATAGCGGCTGGCTGGGCATCGGCTTTAGTGCCGTCGTCGTCGTGGTAGCGGCATTGAACCTCGTTCTGGATTTCGATTTTATTGAAGAAGGCGCAAAACAAGGCGCTCCAAAATACATGGAGTGGTTTGGAGGTTTCGGTTTGATCGTCACCCTAGTCTGGCTGTATCTGGAAATGCTGCGTTTGCTTTCAAAACTGCGCGACTGATAGATCTTCGATCAATTCGACAAAAAAACGGAGCCATCGGCTCCGTTTTTTTGTGCGGCATCATTGCAATGATCGCGACTTCCGTCGCTCCTACGCAGTGACGCGCGCCGCAATCGCCTTGGCGAAACCCATGGTGGTGCCTTCGCCGCCCAGATCAGGGGTCAACGAATCTTTGGCGTCCATCGCGTCGCGAATGGCTTTGCGCAGTGCATTGCCGCGTTCCGGCATGCCCAGATGATCCAGCATTTGCGCTGCACCCAATAACAATGCGCAAGGATTGGCAATGCCTTTGCCGGCGATGTCCGGAGCCGAGCCATGCACTGCTTCGAAAATGGCCGCTTCGGTACCGATATTCGCACCCGGCGCCAAACCAAGACCGCCGACAAGACCCGCGCAGAGATCTGAAATGATGTCGCCGAACAAATTCGTGGTAACCAGAACATCGAACTGTTCAGGCTTCATCACCAACTGCATGCAGGCATTGTCGATGATCATTTCATTGCATTGAATATCGGGGTATTGCAAAGCCACATTACGCGCGGTTTTCAAAAACAGTCCGGAGGTTGATTTCAAAATATTGGCTTTATGCAAGATGGTGACTTTCTTGCGGCCGACTTTACGCGCCAAATCGAAAGCGTAGCGGACAATGCGCTCGGAACCCTTGCGGGTCACGCGTTGCGTCAAAGTCGCCGTTTCGCCATCAGGGGTAACTGCCTGACCTTCACCGATATAGGCACCTTCGGTATTTTCACGCACGGTAATCAAATCAATATTTTGATAACGCGATTTCGTATTCGGAAAACTGATTGCCGGGCGCACATTCGCATATAGATCAAAACGCTTGCGCAGTTCGACATTGATCGAGGAAAAACCTTCGCCAACCGGTGTCGTCAGCGGGCTTTTCAAGGCAATACGATGGCGATGGATGGCATCGACAGTGCTGGCCGGTAACAATTCGCCGTGTTTTTCCAGCGCGGCCATGCCGGCTTCGACAAATTCGTAGGTTAGACCGAGATTCATGGCATCAAGCACATGAAGGGCGGCATCCATAATTTCCGGGCCGATGCCGTCGCCGCGGATCACTGCGATTGTTTGGGTCATAAATATCTTCAAAAACAGCGCGTTAGGGCCGCGCGAGGGCGCTTATTATGCCACAAAGCAGTGTTTACATGGCTGTGACGTGCGCCACAGCCTTTAAATCAAAGGCTGTGCTGATGCTCCGGCTTTGCCTTGGCATGCATACCCTCGCCTTCGAGCTGATCGAGAAAATCCACCGCACGCCGCAAATGGGGGATCACGATCGAGCCACCAACGACCAGGGCAACACTGAAGGTTTCAAATAATTCGTCGCGATTGACACCCGCTTCCTTGCACTGGGCGATGTGATAACTGATGCAGTCATCGCAACGAAGCACCATCGATGCGACCAATCCGAGTAATTCCTTGGTTTTAAGATTCAGGGCGCCGTCTTTGTAGGTCTGGGTATCGAGCGCAAAAAAACGCCGCACTACCTGATTGTCGTGACCAAGAATTCGTTCGTTCATACGTTGGCGGAATTCGGTGAATTCGGCGACACGGTCTTTTTCGGCGCTGTCTTTTTCCAGATGACTCACGGTGTTGCCTCCAACAAAGGTTTCAGACCACCCGCCCGATCAAGCGCCACCATATCGTCATAGCCACCGACATGAGTATCGTTGATAAAGATTTGCGGAACCGATGTGCGTTTAGTTTTTGCCATCATTTCGGCACGGGCCGCCGGGTCGGTGTCAATTCTGACTTCCGAATAGCTAGCACCGCGTGATTTAAGGAAATTCTTAGCCGCCACGCAATAAGGGCAGATGGCGGTACTGTAAATTATGACGTTGGACACGGTATTTCTCCTTGATAGCGGAACTATGGGGGCGAACGCCGGTCTTTTCCAGTCTGTATTTGGTTAAATTTAACTAGTGATTCACTCGGTGGACATCGACTTAGTGCATCCTTCACCTATCTGAAAATTGGAATTCAAAGTGCCCCGTTTATTGCCGCTTACTGCCGCACTCGTGATTGGACTGGCGTTGACCACAAGCTCGCAGGCCCAAAATACCAGCCTTCCAGACATGGGGTCCTCCGCTGCCGAATTGCTGAGCCCCGAACAGGAAGCCGAATACGGCTCCTACACGCTTTATCAATTGCGCAATTACGGTTATGTTCTCGACGACCCCTTGCTCGATGCCTGGCTACAGGGAATGGGACATCGTCTCGGCGCTTCATCGGATCGCCCGGAACAACCGTTTACCTTCTTCCTAATGAAACAACGTCAGGTCAACGCGTTCGCCACATTCGGTGGTTACATAGGTATGAATGCGGGCCTGATCTTGACCGCACAGGCTGAAGATGAAGTCGCAGGCGTTCTAGCCCATGAAATTTCCCATGTGACGCAACGGCATATCCTGCGCTCTGTAGAACGCAGCCAGAAAGACCAAATTCCAGTCTTGTTGGCCATGCTTGCAGTAGTCATTGCCGCACAACAAAGCAACAGCAATAGCAGTGACGACGCGGTCCAGGCTGCCGTTATCGGTGGACAGGCCCTGCTCGCACAAAGACAGATCAACCACACCCGCTCCAGTGAAGCCGAGGCAGATCGAATCGGCATACAAACATTGCATCGCGCGGAATATCGGGCGGGTGCCATGGCGGACTTTTTCGAGCGCATGGCAACGGCGAACCGAGGAAATTCGGGCGGATATCAAGTACCCGACTACCTTCGTTCTCACCCGGTCACGACGACGCGCATTAGCGAGGCCCGTGAACGCGCCGAACGTATCGACAAAGAAATAAAACCTGCGCTGGTAAGTTCCGGCTCGCAGTTAAGCCCGCTGATTCCCAATCAATTCAACTTGGTCCAACAGACCGGCAGCAATGCGCCATTGAGGCAATTTGATTGGGCTCGCGAGCGTTTGCGTGCACTCACCGCCGATAGCCCGCAGCATGCCGTGAATGAATTCAGGACACTCACTACTGGTATCAAGGCAAGCAAATTGACCGATCCGCAAAGCTACGGCTACTCGCTTGCCCTCATGCAAAGCGGCTCGCCGGGCGCAGCAGAGGTCATCCTGGAGCAACTCAAAAACAAACACCCCGACAACATCTGGGTGGAATTGGCTTATGCAGAAAATGCACATCTGGCCAAACAGCCCGCTCAAAGCCAGCAACGATTCGAAGCCCTGCTAAAGAAATATCCTCGCCACACAGCCGTCACTCTGACCTATGCCCGAACCCTGGGTGAAATCGGCAGTGCCGAAGCAGGTCGCCGCGCACAGGCTGTCTTGCGCCCCTTGCTGGCGGAGAGTGCTGACGATCCGAGTTTTCAGAAAAGCTTTGCCCGCGCCAGCGAACTGGCCGGCGATACCAATCGGGCGATCGAAGCCTACGCCGAAGCGGCCTATCTCAACGGACGCCCGGAAGATGCCGTCAGGCAGTTGGACAGTTTGTTGAAAAAAGAAAATATCGACTATGTGCAGCGCGCCCGCATCGAGGCTCGTATTGCCGCGATTACGCCGGAAGTTCTGGAAATGCGTCGCCAAGGCATCAAGCCTTCTGAACAACCACCCGATAGAACTTGAAGTATTTGTAGGTCGGGCCCTGGCCCGACGCTTTTCAAAGATTGCGATACCCCACCACGCCGGGCCGGAGCCCGGTCTACAAATAATGTTTATTGCTTCGGCAAAAACAACAACGGATCGACCGGCTTGCCGTTGCGTCTGATTTCAAAATGCAACATATCCCGAATCGTGCCGGTACGCCCCATTTCGGCAATAACATCACCGGCATTTACCTTGGTACCTTCGGCCACGAGACGACGTCGATTGTGCGCGTAGGCAGATAGCCATTCGTTGTTGTGCTTGATGATGATCAATTCACCATAGCCTACCAATCCGGCACCGGAATATACGACAGTACCGTCCGCCGATGCTTTTACCGGCTGCCCGCTCTTGCCACCAATATTGATGCCTTGCTGTGAGGTATCACCCTGCACATAACGGGAAATAACCATGCCGTCACTTGGCCAGCGCCAATTTATTGCGCCAGTACTGACTTGAGGTTTGCTTTCAATCGTCACCGCCGGCTTTTCTAGCGTATTTACGCTTGGTGCAACCACGACAGGCTTGGTTGCGTTCGATTCTATCGGTGATATCGGAGGTGTTTGCAACACTATGTCGACTGGCTTTAGGACAGGCGCTTTAATAAGGACGGGTGACTTTATCTCGGACGGTTTTGTTTCGATGGGTGCGGCAACGGTCGGGCTGGAATTTACAGGACTGTTATCCGCAGCAATTGCAGCGCCTGAATGTCGCAATGAAATTCGCTGGCCAATTTTTACGGTGTAGGGTTCGGCAATATCATTCCATGCCGCCACTTCGCGGTAACTCAATCCGGCACGAAAAGAAATGGCGTACAGGGTATCCCCGGCCTGCACGATATAGGGCTGATCGCGAGAGATGGGTTCATATTGCTTTTGGGCTGACGTTACCGGCCTTGCAACTTCGTTACCCGTGGTCGGCCGCACACTCACTGTCGTCTGGGCGCAGGCGCTTAGTACGGCAATCGAAGTGAGAAGCGAGCAGGTAAACAGTGAAATAGTCTTCATGGTGTTTTTCATGCGCCCTGTGGTTTCATCATGATCCAGACAATAAATGCAATCAGTCCAATCAATGCAATCCAGCCGATGGGCTCGATGTATCTGCGTAGTGCAGCCTCGGCTTTTTCACCACCCAGACGGATAGCGCCGGCCACCAGAAAAACCCGTTTCCCGCGGCCGATGAGCGCACCGAAGAAGAATGGTAGCAGCGGCATTCCCACGGCCCCCGCGGCAAGCGTAAATATCTTGAACGGTACCGGCGTGAATCCGGCAATCAAGAGCAGCCAGAATCCGTTTTCCATCGCCTGCTTTTTAATATCTTCGAACTGGTCTGCGTATCCCATTTTTTCGATCAGCGGCATTGCCAGGTCAATTGCATAATGGCCAATGGCGTATCCGATAAACATGCCCACCAGCGAAGCCGTCAAACTGACCGTGGCATACCAGAATCCGGATTTTGGTTTCGCAAGACACATGGGGGCCAACATCAATTCGGGCATCACCGGAAAAATAAAGGCTTCAAAAAAACTGAGCACCGCCAATATGCCGACCGCATTTTTGTGTTTGGCCCATTCAATTGCCTTGATATACAGCGGCTGAAAAATCTTCATCAAATAATTCCTGTTACCAAAGGCACGAAAACCACATTACCCAGATCTTCTTGAATGATGCCTTCCGGTGTTTTGCGCAGACGCAACAATTTCTGCACGCTGGAGCCGCCAACGGGTGCGATCAAGGTGCCGCCATCGGACAATTGCTCCAGCAACTCCGGCACGATTGCCGCCGCACCTGCCGTCACGATAACGGCATCGAATGGCGCGTATTCGGACCAACCAATATGGCCATCGACATGCTTGCTACGCACATTTAAATTTAAATTTCGAAACCGGCGTCGCGCTTGGCGTAATAATTCTTCGATACGTTCAACGGTAAATACTTCGATGCCGAGTGTTGCCAATACCGAGCCCTGATAGCCGGAACCGCTACCGATTTCCAGCACCTTTTTCGGCATTCCGTGTTCGATAAGTGCTTCGGTCATACGGGCAACGACCCAGGGCTGGGAAATGGTTTGACCTTTACCGATCGGCAATGCTGTGTCTTCGTAAGCCCTCGATGACAGCGCTTCTTCGATGAATAAATGGCGCGGCAGTACACGCAAGGCATTCAACACCCGCTCGTCGCGAATTCCACCGTCGCTACGCAGGCGGTCGATCATGCGGTCTCGGGCGCGTTGCGAGGTCATGCCCAAACCTTTTGCTTCTGGCTTGATGAGATAAGGCGACATCATGCGGTTTGTTTTTTTCCTGCGCTTAAGCCCGAAATCCATTGTCCTACCGATTCCAGCGCATGGTAGCGAGTGAGATCGACATGAATCGGCGTGATGGAAATAAAACCATTTCGCACTGCATGAAAATCGGTGCCCAGCCCGGCATCCTGCTCAGGCCCTGGCGGCCCTATCCACCAAACGGTGCGACCGCGTGGATCGGTTTGTGGGATACACGGTTCGGCGCGATGACGATGACCGCAACGTGTCACTTCGAATCCGTGAATTTCATCCCAGGGCAAATCGGGCACATTGACGTTCAAGATGGTATCGGCAGGTAATGGGTCAGCCAGCAAACGTTCGGTAATCATCACGGCAGCCTTCACGGCAGACTCGTAATGCTTGGCTTTATGATCCTGTGTTGCCAACGACATCGCGATAGCCGGAAATCCAAGACAACGACCTTCCATGGCAGCGGCGACCGTGCCGGAATAAATAACATCGTCGCCCATATTCGAGGTGTTATTGATACCGGAAATCACAATATCCGGATCCGACTTCAACAGACCCGCCAATGCAAGATGGACGCAATCGGTCGGTGTCCCTGCCACGCTCCAGGTATTCTCATTCAGCGCTTTGGCACGGATAGGCATGTCCAGCGTGAGTGAATTGCTGGCCCCCGAGCGATCCCGGTCTGGAGCTACCACGAAGACATTGTGTCCGGCGTCTTGAAGACCTTGTGCCAACTGCTTGATGCCCGGTGCATCGACACCATCATCGTTGCTGATCAATATGCGCATTGCCACCTCATTTCGTTGTGCTCATGATAACGGAACCGGCGCTTCTTAACACTTCCCGCGTGCTTGCAGCGCGTATTAACGGGCTCGTTACAGCAACTGCTTACAATGGCGACAATGACGAAAACCAAACACCCCGCTGATCCGCCAGATGACGATGATGCCGCACTATTTCGCGAAGCCATCGGCGATGTGCGCCGCATCGAAATTGAAGCGCAAGGCATACCTCGCATTAAACCTGTCGCAGACTCAAAAATGTTTCGTCGCGACGAAGCCGAAGCGCTTCGTGATTCGCGCTCGGTGTCGGCCACCGAAGCGTATTTGAATTCTACCGATGAACTGAGCTATCGCCGACCCGAAATGCCGGAGAAATGGTTCAAGCAATTGAAGCGCGGCCAGATCAGTGTCCAGGATGAACTGGATCTACACCATTGCCGCGCCGCGGACGCCGAAGTATTCCTGAAACAATTCCTGAATCAGGCGCGCGAAGAGCAGCACTATTGCGTCCGGATAATTCACGGAAAAGGTCTGCGATCCGAAAGCGCCCCCGTACTCAAGGCGCTAGTCGACCGGGTATTGCGCCATCGCGGTGACGTGCTTGCCTTCAACTCGGCACCACTGGCACAGGGCGGCACCGGCGCGGTGCTTGTGTTGCTGGCACGCCAGTGACAGAAAAACTAAGGGTTTATTAGCCGTCTTTTTTCGCTTTCGGAGCCTTCGGCGGATTTACCCATTTGACCACCACGCCGCGCTGGCTAGCTTGCCGTTCGACTCTCTCCATATATTGCTCGTCGTAACCGCTGCTATTTTGCTTGGTTTGAGCCATCTTGGCCGAATCTTTGCTGTCGGTACTTGCGCAGGAACTAAGGACAAACATCAGGCACATTGCCATCACTCGTTTCATGGGATTACTCCTTGATCATGGACGAGATTTCAGACTACTCCAGTGTTTGACGCTTGCAAGTGCCTGCACGGCTTTTCAGCCGCCTTCCACCAGCTCGCCCAGTTCAGCCAGTAATTCCGTGGCATAGGCACCTGGTGGCAGGGAAAAACGGCACTGTAATTGGTCGTTTTCCAGCCAGCTCCAAGCCAGATCCATCACCTGAATGCGCAAACTTCGGCGCTCCTGTTTCAGGTCGGCCGCTTCGAGGCCCCGGCATAATCCCTGATGGGAATTGGCCATGGTCAACTCGCCCTCGGCCACCTCGGCCTGTGTTCGCAGTTCGCCTTTGCCCCACATCGGTCCGGTTGGATGAATCTCGAGTTTTTCAAGCCTTGCGCGCAATTCATCGGTGAATGTTTCCGGACCAAAAATACTGTGGGAGCCATTAATCATCCAGACTTCGCCTTCGAGTGCACTCAACCAGTTTTTATTCTGGATGCGCGAAGCCAGTGCCGCATTGAAAATTTCCGAACGTGCTGCCGAAAGATATATGGAACGCTGCTCGCGCTTTACCCGGTCACCGGCAAACATTTTCAATGCCATTCCGACGTTCGCTCGTTCGCGACCGAAGCGCTGTTCGCCGAAATAATTGGGGAGACCGTAATCGCGAATTTTTTCGAGTCTATTCTCGATGGCAGCCTTGTCTCCTACTACATCGCGAAGGATCAAGGTAAATAGATTGCCGGCCAGCGCTCCGCGCGGGAGTTTCCGGTGGTGCCATTGCCATTCGAGCAGTTTTACGCCTTCGATATTCATTGCATCGAAATCCGGCGCTATTTTTTTCGGAAGATGTACGGTGAAGCGTTGCCGTGTGACGGCATGACGGTCTTTCAAACCGGCATACCCGACACCCATCTCGCCGATGCCTGCCCATTTCGACAATTCTTTCGCTACGAAAGCCGTATTCAGGCCGCGCTTCTCGATGGTCAACAATAAATGTTCGCCTTCGCCATGGGCTTCGAAAGCGTTTATTTCTCCAACGATAAAATCTTCGGGGCTGCTGCGGTATTTACCTTTTAAAACGGCATCGCCGTAGGCTCGCGGCAGTATCATGCTTTCACCAGCAAGACCACGGCCTGTGCCGCAATACCTTCGCCTCGTCCGGTAAAACCGAGTTTTTCGGTGGTGGTAGCCTTCACCGAAATCTGGTCGCTCCTTACCTGGCAATCTTCGGCAATGTTTTTTTGCATCTGTTCGCTATGCGGCGTGATTTTCGGGCGTTCGCAAATGATCGTGATGTCGGCATTATTCAATGAATAACCTCGTCCCTGAACAAGGGAAATACAGTGCCGCAACAAATCGCGACTATCGGCACCACGCCAGCGTTCATCGCCCGGTGGAAAATGTTTTCCGATATCACCCAGCGCAAGTGCGCCCAGGATTGCGTCGCAAAGTGCATGCAACACGACATCGCCATCGGAATGGGCTTCAAGACCTTTTTCGTGCGGAATTTTTACACCGCCGAGCATGACGTGATCGCCCTCGCAGAATGCATGTACATCGAAGCCGCTGCCGATCCGCATAAAAATCCTTTACTTAGGGTGGGCATGGCCCACCAATTTTCCTGAATCATGGCGAACACGGTGGGCCATGCCCACCCTACGATTCACGTCTTGCTTAAAATAAATTCCGCCAACGCCAAATCCGACGGCGTTGTCACCTTGATATTGTCTTCCGAGCCTTCCACCAATAACGGTTTGAATCCAAGACGCTCCATCGCCATGGCTTCGTCGGTCACATTTAAGCCTGCGCGCATGGCCGATTCAATTGCACGGATCAAACCGCCACGCCGGAACATTTGCGGCGTCAATGCACGCCAGAGCTTTTCGCGCGGCTCGGTACCGTAGATGTGCTGTCCATCTTCGCTTCGTTTGATGGTGTCACGAACCGGTGCCGCCAAAATTGCTCCGATCGAATGGGCTTCTCCCATTGCCAACAAACGCGACAAATCCATGGCACGCAGGCAGGGCCGAGCGGCATCGTGGACAAGAATAAAACGATCTTCGTGGACCACTGCCGGTAGCGCCTGCAAGGCAGAAAGCACTGAATCGGCACGTTCGGCACCGCCACGGCAGGTATAAATCGGTTTGCCTTCCATCTCGCGCCAACCGCCCCAATAAGGATCATCGGGAGAGATAGCCACCATCACGCCATCGACAAGTGGATGCGCCAGCAGAGAACGCAGACTATGTTCAATCAGTGGCCGACCGGCAATATTCAAATACTGTTTCGGCGTTTCGCTGCCGAAACGGGTACCGCGACCGGCAGCCGGTACAACGGCCCAGGTCATTTCGCATCCTCTTCGACGCCTTTTTCCGAGGGTAACTTCTTGGCGTGCGGATCAACTACACGATAAAACGTTTCGCCCGGCTTCACCATGCCAAGCTCGTTGCGGGCACGTTCTTCAGCAGCCGCTTCGCCGGATTTCAGATCTTCCACTTCGGCAGCCAACGAGTCATTACGCTGTTCCAGAGTGGTATTGGCTACCTTCTGGGTCTGGACTCTTTCTTCCAGCTTTGTTGCCTGTCGCCATCCGGTAGTGCCCAACCATAGCTTTGTCTGCAGACCCAGCAAAAAAATGCCGAGCAGCAGAAAAGGCCAGAGGCGTTTCAATGCGGTCATGCTTAGTCTTTCAAACTCACAAATGCGTTACGACCGGCGTAGTGGGTCTTCGCACCGAGAGCCTGCTCGATTCGCAGTAATTGGTTGTATTTCGCAACCCGGTCGCTGCGGCAAAGTGAACCCGTCTTGATTTGGGTTGCCGTGGTCGCAACCGAAATATCGGCGATGGTCGTATCTTCGGTTTCGCCCGAACGATGCGAGACGATGGCGGCATAGCGATGGGCATCGGCCATGGCAATTGCCTTCAACGTTTCACTCAAGGTTCCGATTTGATTAACCTTGATCAGAATGGCATTGGCGATTTTTTTGTCGATGCCTTCCTGGAAAATTTTCGGATTGGTGACAAACAAATCATCTCCGACCAATTGCACGGTGTTGCCCAAACGGTCAGACAATAATTTCCAGCCATCCCAATCGTCTTCCGCCATCCCGTCTTCAATGGTGATGATCGGATATTTTTTCGCCCAACCATCCATGAAATCGACAAATTGTTCGGACGAAAGGCGCTTGCCCTCGCCCATCAAATTATATTTTCCGTTTTCATAAAACTCGGTACTGGCAACGTCGAGACCCAGCAAAATATCGTCACCGGCCTTGTAGCCCGCTTTGCCGATGGCTTCAAGAATGGTTTCAAGCGCTTCTTCATTCGAACGCAAATCTGGCGCAAAACCGCCTTCGTCACCCACCGAAGTGGAAAGGCCACGCGATTTCAATACCGATTTCAATGAATGAAAAATTTCAGTGCCCGCACGCAGTGCTTCGCTGAAAGAATCAAAACCGACCGGCAATACCATGAATTCCTGCATGTCGACATTATTGTCGGCGTGCGCGCCGCCATTGATGATGTTCATCATCGGCACCGGCAAAGTCACTTCCCGGTCACCCGCTAGGTGGGTCCATAACGGCATTTTTTTCGAAGCCGCCATCGCATGCGCATTCGCCATCGAAACACCGAGCAAGGCATTCGCACCCAAACGGCCTTTGTTATCGGTACCGTCGAGATTGATCAGCTTGGCATCCAAGCCGCTCTGGTCGGCTGCATCAAAGCCTTTCAGCGCATCGGCAATTGTCGTGTTGACGTTGGCAACGGCTTTTTTGACACCTTTGCCCATGTAGCGAGATTTGTCGCCATCACGCAGTTCGACTGCTTCCTTGCTGCCCGTTGATGCGCCCGATGGAACTGCGGCGCGGCCGGTGTGGCCCGAGCTTAATGTCACTTCAGCTTCAAGAGTTGGATTGCCACGTGAGTCAAGAATTTCGCGAGCGATGATTTTGGTGATGGTGGTCATTATTATTTTTTCTTAAATGGATAATCGTGGAATGTGATTTTAAAATTCAAAAACCATTTTTCTTGGAAATTTGATCCAGCGCCAACATGGTTTCCAGCAAACCTTTCATCTTGTCGAGCGGCCAGGCATTCGGGCCGTCCGACAAAGCCTTATCGGGATCCGGATGTGTTTCCATGAAAACACCCGCTACACCGACGGCAATCGCCGCGCGTGCTAGCGCAGGAACGAATTCGCGTTGACCACCGGACTTGCCATCCATGCCTCCGGGCAATTGCACCGAATGCGTCGCATCAAAGACTACCGGGCAACCGGTATCACGCATCACGACCAATGAACGCATATCCGAAACAAGATTGTTATAGCCGAAGCTCACACCACGCTCGCACACCATAATTTGTTCATTGCCGGTGGCTTGCGCTTTTGCGGAAACATGCTTCATTTCCCAAGGGGAAAGAAATTGGCCTTTCTTGATATTGACCGGCTTGCCAGTCGCGGCAACGCGCTGGATGAAATCAGTTTGACGACACAAAAATGCCGGCGTTTGCAGAACATCGACCACGCTGGCAACTTCGTCCATTGGCGTGTATTCGTGCACGTCGGTCAAAACCGGCACGCCGATTTGTTTTTTCACTTCGGCCAATACTTTCAAGCCTTCTTCCAAACCCGGCCCGCGAAAACTCGTACCGGACGTGCGGTTGGCTTTATCGAAACTCGATTTGAAAATAAACGGAATACCAAGCTGTCCGGTAATTTCTTTCAGCTTGCCGGCAACATCCATCTGCAATTGCATGGATTCGATCACGCAGGGGCCGGCTATCAGGAAAAATGGTTTGTCCAAGCCGACTTCAAAGCCACAGAGCTTCATGCTTTTGCTCCAACTGTGGGAGCGGCCTTGGCCGCGATGGTTGCCGATGATGATGCATCTGGCGGGGCCTGTTCGCGGCTTACACCGCTCCTACTCTGCTTGTATTCGCGTGCGGCACTAATAAAGCCGATGAACAATGGGTGCCCGTCACGCGGAGTGGACAGGAATTCGGGATGCGCCTGGCAGGCAACAAACCACGGATGGTTTGGCAGCTCGATCATTTCTACCAGAGAATCGTCCATCGATTTTGCCGAAATAATTAAACCGGCTGCTTCGAGTTGATTGAGATAGTGATTATTGAATTCATAGCGATGGCGATGACGTTCTGCAACGACATCTTTTCCGTACATGGCGCGTGCCTTGGTGCCCGCTTTCAACCGACATTCCTGCAAGCCCAATCGCATGGTGCCGCCGAGATCGGAGTCTTCACCGCGTTTTTCGATATCACCTGACGCCGTGCGCCATTCGGTAATTAAACCGATCACCGGATCAACACAGTTTTTATCATTTTCAGTCGTATTGGCACCCGGCAACCCAGCCAGATGGCGAGCAACATCGACCACCGCCGCCTGCATGCCATAGCAAATACCGAAATACGGCACATTGTGTTCGCGGGCAAATTTCGAGGTGAGTACTTTGCCTTCGAAGCCACGATCACCAAAACCGCCCGGCACCAGAATTGCATCGACATCGCTCAGGCACAGACCGTTATCGGCTTCGACTTGCTCGGATTCCAGCCACTTCAAACGCACTCGCGTACGTTGACGCAGGCCGCCATGCTTCAAGGCTTCCGACAGTGATTTATAGGCATCCTGGTGATCGACATATTTACCAACAACGGCAACGGTGACTTCATCAATCGGATTTTCGGCAGCATCAACTGCAGCGGCCCATTCGGATAAATCGGCAGGTTTCGCCATGTCTTCGAGACGCAGTTTCTCGATGACGATCTGGTCAAGCTTTTGCTCATGCAACCAGAACGGCAATTTGTAGACGTTGTCCACGTCGACGCAGCTGATAACGGCACGTTCATCCACATTGGTGAACAAGGCAATTTTCTTGCGCTCGCCTTCCGGCAATGGACGTTCACTCCGGCACAGCAAGATATCCGGTTGAATACCGATCGTGCGCAACTCTTTTACCGAATGCTGGGTTGGTTTGGTTTTCAATTCACCCGCCGCCGCAATGTAGGGCACCAGAGTCAAATGCATGAAGATGGCGTTTTCACGGCCGCGATCACTGCGAATTTGGCGAATCGCTTCCAGAAACGGTAACGACTCGATATCGCCGACGGTGCCGCCGATTTCAACAAGCGCCACATCGAAACCATCGGTGGCCTCGAAAATGCAGCGTTTTATTTCATCGGTAATATGCGGAATCACCTGCACCGTTGCGCCCAAATAATCACCGCGGCGTTCTTTACGGATCACGTTTTCGTAAATGCGGCCGGTGGTAACCGAGTTTTTTCGGGTCAGGCGAGTACGCACGTAGCGCTCGTAATGCCCCAGATCCAGATCGGTTTCGGCGCCGTCATCGGTGACGTAAACCTCGCCGTGCTGGAACGGACTCATGGTGCCCGGATCCACATTGATGTAGGGATCGAGCTTCATCATGGTGATTTTAAGACCGCGAGCCTCAAGGATGGCCGCGAGAGAAGCGGCCGCAATGCCCTTGCCTAGCGAGGACACCACACCACCGGTAACAAAAATTAAACGCGTCATTGGGGAAACCTGGCGCTGGAAAGTTTCATTTTACAGGCTAGCGGGCCCGACCGCGACCGATAATTTCATATCGCATGAAAAAAACCCGGAGAAAAGCCTCCGGGGTCTGTGTTTTAAAACATCAAATGCTTAATTCTGCTGGCGGCGGCGCTGCGTATCGTCGTTGCCTTTATCCGATGCACGACCTTTGTTTGCCGCTTTATTACTCGATTTTCCGGCTGGCTGAGCAGATTCTGAGTCTTGACTGGCTATCTCGGTTTTTTCCCCGAGTTGTGTGCCACCTTGGCCATTGGCCGTGCCAGCCAGGGATAAACCTGCACCGCCCACTTGAGCGGAAGCATTTCCGCTACCTGCCGCTATAGCCGAGCCTTGTGCCGCATTGTTGCCGATATCTGAGCTTGCTGAAGCATTGGCACTGCCCTGTGTGCTCACACTTGTACCATCCTGAGCGTTAGCTATTGCCTGACCCGTTGCATCGGTGGTGTTATGAGCTGCGGCCTTGCCTGATTCAGCTGTTTGTATTGCGCTTGCCCTAGTGGACTCTGCCCTTTCTGCTGCAGTTGTCTTGGCAGACTCAGCCATTGCTGCTGCATTTTCTTTTGCAGCTTTGGCTTCCGCTTTCGCGGCTTTCTTGGCAGCGCGGGCCTCATCTCTCGCTGCCTGGGTCGCAGTGTCTACGCGATCTGTAACACCATCGGTACGCACTGTCGATCCAACGCTACTGGTAATTCCACCACCCACGCCAACTGTCGGATCAGGAACACCCACACTACCCGTGATGTTGCCGCCCACTCCGGAACCGAGACCGATTGCCATCACAGTAGGAGCTGCGAAAACGGCAGCAATCAATGTTGCGAGAATAAGTTTACGCATAATGTTTCTCCTCAAATGTCTGAATAAACCCTAGAGCAATTGGACCAGCACTAGAGAGTTGCCTGAGCAACGGGGCCACTATAAAGTCAAAAAAATAAACTCTTTATGAACCCCAGTTTTTTGATTCAGGAAACAGACAAAAGTAGACTGGGTACAAACCCCCAAGCATTTGCAAGGCAATCATTCATACGAATTTTTAATCCTTTATATTTCAAGGCTTTCAAAATGAAGTTAACAAAAACATGAACACGATATTTTCATTCGAAAAATAATGCTTTTCCGCTGTTGCCTTATGAAAATCCGGCAGTACTGCGCAGATTTGTGACAGAAAACATGTCAACTCCTTGACCATTCCTTCACGCAACGCCATCCTGCTTCACTTTGTTCAACTATAATAAACCGATGAATTCTCGCTATAACGCCGCCGATATTGAAGTTTTATCCGGTCTTGACCCGGTCAAACGCCGCCCGGGCATGTATACCGACACTACCCGCCCGAACCATTTGGCGCAGGAAGTGGTGGACAACTCGATCGACGAAGCCCTTGCAGGCCATGCAAAAACGGTTGAAGTCACGCTTTATGCCGATGGCAGTTGCGAAGTCAGCGACGATGGTCGCGGCATGCCGGTCGATATTCATCCGGAAGAAAAAATACCCGGCATTGAATTGATCATGACGCGATTACACGCGGGTGGAAAATTCTCGAACAAGAACTACACGTTTTCTGGCGGCCTGCACGGCGTTGGTGTCAGCGTGGTGAATGCACTTTCGAAAAAAGTCGAAGTATTTATTAAACGCGACGGCAATGAGTATCGTATGGAGTTCCAGAACGGCGATCGCACTTCGCCGTTGGAAATCATCAACACGGTCGGCAAACGCAATACCGGAACAAGATTACGGTTTTGGATTGATCCAAAATATTTTGACACCCCGAAATATGCCGTAAAAGCACTACGGCATCTATTGCGTGCCAAAGCAGTGCTCTGCCCTGGCCTGACCGTCAAATTATTTGATGAAGCCACCGGTGAGCGTAACGAATGGTTTTACGAAGATGGACTTAGCGATTATTTGCGTGGCGAATTGGTTAATCGCGAATACATTCCGAACGAATTATTCGTCGGCAATTTAAGCAAAGACACCGAAGTGGTGGACTGGGCCGTGGCCTGGATACCCGAAGGTGAATTAGTTCAGGAAAGCTATGTCAATCTGATTCCGACGGCACAAGGCGGTACGCATGTGAACGGACTGCGTAGCGGCTTTACCGATGCCTTGCGTGAATTCTGCGATTTCCGAAACTTGTTGCCGCGCGGCGTGAAACTGGCGCCGGAAGATGTCTGGGATCGCGTCAGTTATGTACTGTCGGTAAAAATGACCGACCCGCAATTTTCCGGTCAAACCAAGGAACGCCTGTCATCAAGACAAGCTGCCGGGTTTGTCGAGGGCGCCTCGCATGATGCCTTCTCGCTTTGGTTGAACACCCATACCGAACTGGGTGAACGCATTGCGCAAATCGCCATTGATCGTGCCGCAGCGCGTTTAAAAACCGAAAAGCAAATCGTCCGTAAAAAAATTACCCAGGGCCCCGCTCTGCCTGGCAAATTGGCCGACTGCATTTCGCAGGACTTATCACGTACCGAAATATTTTTAGTCGAAGGTGATTCCGCCGGTGGCTCGGCGAAACAGGCACGCGATAAAGATTTTCAGGCCATTCTGCCGCTGCGCGGAAAAATCCTGAATACCTGGGAAGTCGAAAGTGGCGGTGTATTGGCTTCCAACGAAGTCCATGATCTGGCGGTCGCGATTGGTTGCGATCCGGGTGTCGATAAGATCGACGGCCTGCGTTACGGCAAAGTCGTGATTCTGGCCGACGCCGACTCCGATGGTTTGCATATCGCCACCCTGCTTTGCGCATTATTCCTAAAGCATTTCCCGGCCTTGGTAAAAGCCGGCAACATCTTTGTCGCGATGCCACCGCTGTTCCGCGTCGATGTGGGCAAGCAGGTTTTCTATGCGCTGGATGAAGAAGAGAAACGCATATTGCTCGAACGCATCGAGAAAGAAAAAATGCGCGGCCAGGTGAATGTCACCCGCTTCAAAGGACTGGGTGAAATGAATCCCTCGCAATTACGGGAATCCACTATTCACCCGGACACCCGCCGATTGGTACAACTCACCATCGATGACGCCGCCGAAACAAAAGCACTGATGGACATGCTGCTGTCGAAAAAACGCGCCAGCGATCGCAAAGCCTGGCTGGAATTGAAAGGCGACATGGCGTCGCTGGAGATTTAATTTTTTGGCTTTTGTAGGAGGGCCTTCTAGGCCCGACAAATCCCGCCAGATCTGTCGGGCCTAGAAGGCCCTCCTACGAAT
>JAYUWO010000028.1:0-7262 GCA_043753545.1 Arenimonas sp. | reverse complement strand
TCAGTCGGATTTTTCTGGAACTGTTTGCTGATCGCGCGAATTTCTTCAGGGTACGTGGCAGAGAACAACCAGGTATTTCGAGTGGTCGGTGTTTTCTTTAGAATGGCCTTGACGGCATCCAGAAAACCCATGTCCATCATGCGATCGGCTTCGTCCAGAATTACCGTTTGCAAAGCATCGAGCTTCAGTGCTTCCTTGTCGATCAATTCCTGAATTCTCCCAGGCGTACCTACAACGATATGCGGCTCATGCGTGAGCGAGGCCAGTTGCGGACGCAATGGAATACCGCCGCAAAGGCTGAGCACTTTCACATTGGGGATAAAACGTGCCAGAGCACGCATTTCCTTGCTGACCTGATCGGCCAACTCACGCGTCGGACATAAGACCAGGCTTTGCAGGCGCCCCTGTTCACTTTGTAATTTCGACAACAGAGCCAAGCCGAATGCCGCGGTTTTTCCACTACCGGTTTTGGCCTGCGCCAAGATGTCCTGACCATTCAACATAAGCGGCAAGGCACCGGCTTGTATTTCCGTCATTTCGGTATAACCCAGTGCATCTACAGCCTGCAACAAACTGGGCGGCATGGCGGTTAATTCGGTAAATTTTTTCATGCCGCATTATCGCACGGGCCGGCCGTGCTTTAGTTCTAAGTGTCGACATTGCTTGTTAGACTGCCCCCAAGAATCCTGATTTCGAGCCCCATGTATGCTTAAGAAATATGGCTGGATAGTCCTGATCGGTGCATTCGCACTGGTGTTTTGGCTGGGCGAACAAACAAGCCGAGGGAATGCCGGCACGGAAATTCCGTCGGCCGAGAGTACACAGGCCAGCCCCCGGGAAATACCCGCACAGATATCCTCGCCCTCCAGCGACGATGCAAAAAGCACATGGGACCTGCCGGATTATCTGCCCGCCGAAGCCAAAACCACACTGGAATTGATTTCGCGAAACGGCCCTTTTCCCCACCGGCAAGACGGTGGGGTTTTTCAGAACCGCGAGAAACACCTGCCGCAAAAAAACCGTGGCTATTATCGCGAGTACACAGTGGAAACGCCCGGTCTAAGCCATCGCGGAGCACGAAGAATCGTTACCGGTGGCGACCCGATTGAAATGTATTACTACACGGACGACCACTACGATAGTTTCCGGGAATTCGAGGTGCAGCCATGAACGAAATACCTCTGGAAGAATTGCTCGCGCAGGCAGAAAACGCTGGCGTGTTTTTCGTCACGAACTCGGATTTGGAAGCCATTGAATTGGCATCGCAGCATAACGATGCCTTTTATGGCCTTATTGATTTACAGCATTGCCACAGCAGGATGGTGTTGTTACAGGCTGTTGCACACGCCATGAATTTTCCACCCAGCTTTGGAAACAACTGGGACGCGCTTGCCGACTATTTAAGCGACCTCAATTGGCTGGCTTCCGAGGCTTTTGTTCTCTGCTTCGCCAATGCGGACCACTATCGTGATGCGCATGAAGAAGACTTCAACACACTAATAGAAATCCTCGAAGAAACTTCTACGACGTGGAGCGCTCAGAATAGTCCGTTCTGGGTGTTTTTAAGCTTGCCCGACGCAGAATTTGAAAATATCCAGATAGACGAGACATAACTTATTATGGCAATCCTTGCTGACAGTCACCCTCAGGTTTGTGACTTTTTTTATAAGCCACGACAGATTCTCGCTAGTTTAATTTAGAGTTCGCATCTGTCATTCGCACAAGCCTGTGACTTAGCCGCCGCATTCTCCGCCGCACGCTTCACAATCCAGCCAAATAGCTTTGTCACACCGAGCTTTGACAAGAACATGCGGTTGTTGGCGACCCAGGGATAGATCCGATCCCATAAGGGTCTTAGCAAAGGATTCCCCCACATTTTTTCCATGCCGATGATTCCGGTTGCACCATAGGCTGCCTCGAAAACGGGAACGCCAATCAGCCATTTCCCATTGGCATCTCTGGCATGGATCAGGCTCATCATTGCCTGGCGGGCATAACCTGCTTCCTGTGCGAATGCGTCGCTGAATTCAGACGGCGAACAATCGACTAACTGCAGCCTTTGTTTTATGTCGTATTGCTTCAAGGTGTTCATTTCGATTCGACACAAGGGGCATGAGGCGTCGTAATAAATTCGCAACGGATAGGCAATATTCATTTCGGGCTCTCGCGTAATAATTTTTGAATCTTGCTGCCCAGTTTCATGACTTTCATCAACGTTGCCGGTTCGAGCCTCAACATTTCTTCGCCCCAGGACGACATTGCCACCATCAGTCCGTAGGTATCTTCGATACGTTTGCGGGTGTCTTTGTCTTCGGTGCTAAAAGCGGGGTCGGCAATACATTCTTTAAGAATGCCGACAGTGGGATCGAACTCGCGTGATTTCCGCTCGCGGACAACGGTTCGCATCAACTCCCAGACATCTTTCGAAGTTTCAAAGTGATCTCGCCGATCGGCAAATATGTGCACGACTCTGACGAGATTGAGATTCTGCAATTCCTTGATGCTGTTGCTGACGTTGGAGCGGGCTACCTGAAGAATCTCGGCTATTTCTTCTGCGTGCATAGGACGCCCCGACAAAAAAAGCAGGGCATGGATCTGGGCCACGGTGCGATTCACGCCCCAGCGCGTCCCCATTTCCCCCCAATGCATGACGAAGCGCCGCCTAATAGGGCTGAGCGTGTCTACAACGTATTCAGCAACAGTTTCCATTTAATACTCCTTACCGCTTGCATTTATTTTAGTTTCATCATATATTTCTGTCAAGACAGAAATGTCTGAATATTTCAGCCATACAGAATAGCGAGCCTGACATGGAAAAAGTCATGAAAGTCATGGTCTTGGGGGGTGCCGGCTTTATCGGTCGTCACGCAGTCGCCGCTCTTCTCAAGCAGAACTACGAAGTTATCGTGGGAAGCCGCAATCCCAAAAAGATACAAAAAAGGCTGAAACACACTGCCCAACAATGCCAAAGCCGGCAAATCCACTTTGAGCAGATGCCCTACGCTGAGCAATGGCGTTCGAGCCTGGCGGACGTGGATGTAGTTATCAACTGTGTCGGCATTTTGCGCGAACGCAGAAAAGAAACTTATGAAGCCGTCCATTTACATGCGCCGATGGCATTGGCGCAGGCCTGCAAGGAAAAAAATATCCGTTTGATCCATGTCTCGGCACTTGGCCTTAATCACGACCATCGAAGTGGTTTTTTGCGCAGCAAATTCAAGGCCGAACAGCTATTGGGAATGAGTGGTGCTGATTATTGCCTGGTGAGACCATCTTTACTGGATGGACAAGGCGGCTTTGGTGCAAGCTGGATACGCCGATTGGCACAACTCCCTTTCCACCTGCTCCCGAGTAAAGCAAAAGGCAAAATCGCCGCACTCGATGTGGAAGACTTGGGCGAAGCCATTGCAAAACTCGTCGAATTTCCAATCGCGGCGAATGCAAGGCAGGATCAACGCGAGTTTGATCTGGGTGGATTGCAGCAACGCGATATGGCAAGTTATATGCAGGCGATCCGCATGAGTCACGCTATTGAACCAGCACGTCATGTTCGAGTGCCCAACCTGCTGGCCCGAATCGGTAGCCACCTCTGTGACGTTCTGCATTTCTCGCCCTTTTCCTTCGGGCACTGGGAATTACTGCAACATGACAATATTCCAAGAGTGAACCGCCTACCTGAATTGCTTGGTCGTAACCCACGCACCGTGGGATCGACGAACATTACGACGGTAACCACAGGACTGACTGTAAGTGAGGCAGGAATGGCCACCAGGTGAAGTTTTAACCTGTCGTATTGAGGGCATTTCAGGCATCATCGGGAAAATAATTCCGGATAAAAATCATGCTTCGAAATGCATTGCTTGGCCTATGTATTGTATTTCCATCCCTCGCCTATTCTGCCACGCCGGAACTTGCAACGACGGCGGAAAAATCCGGGTACAAGAAAACTGGTCGCTATGAGGAAGTGATTCGTCTCTGCCAGGATTTCCAGCAGACCTATCCCGAAGCAGTCAACTGCATCGAATTTGGGAGAACACCGGAAAATCGTCCGATGATGGCGCTGATCGTATCGCGAACTGGCGTGCTAGATCCAAACACCGCGAAAGCAAAAAAAATTCCCGTGCTACTCATCCAGGGCGGCATCCACGCGGGTGAAATCGATGGTAAAGATGCCGGATTTCTGGCGTTGCGGGAAGAATTAAAAAAACCAGCGAAAAAAAGCCGTTTACAGCATCAGATACTTATCTTCATACCGGTTTTCAATATTGATGGACACGAGCGGTTTGCCGCATGGAATCGCCCGAACCAGCGTGGTCCGGAAGAAATGGGCTGGCGAACAACGGCACAAAACCTCAATTTGAACCGAGATTACGCCAAAGTCGACTCGCCGGAAATGCATGCAATGTTGCAATTGGTCAATGCATGGGACCCGATTGCCTATGTCGATCTGCATGTCACGGACGGTGCAAAATTCCGTCACGATGTTTCCATCCAGGTGGAGCCTGTCAACGCCGGTGATGCAGAGCTTAGAAAAGCCGGATTGGCCATGAAAAATAGCGTGCTGAAAGAACTTGAGTCAAAAGGTTCTCTGCCGCTTGGTTTTTATCCCTCGTTCAACACCTACGACGATCCAAGTTCCGGCTTCAATGACGGCGTCGGATCGCCACGCTTCTCGACGGGCTATTTCTACTTGCGAAATCGTTTCGGCATGCTGGTTGAAACGCATTCCTGGAAAGATTATCCGACTCGGGTTCGTGTAACACGAAATACGATCGATGCAATGCTGCGATTGACTGCAGAAAATGGCCGGCTTTGGAGAACTATTGCAGAAAACGCCGATGCGCGATCTCGGTCTGCCGTCGGGAAGTCAGAAGCACTCGATTACACCGTAAGCGATAAAATTCGCACAATTGATTTCCTCGGATATGAATATACGCGGACACTATCGAATGTGTCTGGGCAATTGATGACCCGATACGATGAACGCAAGCCGCAAGTCTGGAAGCTGCCACTTCGTGACGAGATCATCGATGGTCAGAGCGAAATAATGCCCGCCGCCTACATCGTGCCACCCGCTTTTGCCGATGTAGTTTCGATAAAACTGAAGCTACATGGCGTTGATTTTCGAATAATCAATAAAGCCATCAGCAAAGCAGACGTGCAGACTTTCCGTGCCGAGACCGCCAAACCTGCTGCGCAATCGGTCGAAGGCCATCAGCGTTTGACCATAACCGGCGAATGGAAACCAGAACCTGGCGACATTAAGCAAGGCAGCCTTTACGTGCCATTGAACCAGTCCAAATCCAGGCTGGTAATGGCCTTGTTCGAAGCCAAAGCACCAGACTCCATGTTGGCATGGGGCGTTTTCAATAATGCGTTCGAGCAAAAAGAATACATGGAAGAATATGTCGCCGAAGAAGTGGCCGAAACAATGCTGGCAAAGGACCCTGCACTAGCCGCTGCGTTCAAAAAGAAAGTCGCTGAAGATGCTGCATTTGCAAAAGATCCGCAGGCAAGGCTGAATTTTTTCTATCGACTTCACTCATCATGGGATGAAGAGTTCAATAAATATCCCGTGATGCGTGTACTGAAGGCTTTGCCGCAAGAGTGAAGCATGGACAGTGACGAAGTTTATTCTCCTCCAGAATCATTAGTGGAGGATAAGTTACAAGAACCCAAAGCACGTAAATTTGTGATGGCGACAGTGGGCTTTATATCCGGCTACGCTGGGATCATGCTGTTCTTTTTAATGGGCGAAATGGTGTTCAATGCAAGACCGGCAGATTTCATTTTCGAAACCGAATTCCAGATTGCCGCGGGCTTGTGCGCTCTTTTGACTGCCGCCCTGCTCTATCCCATCAGGAACATTGCCTGGTATTTCCATGGCCTGATTGCCTCGATCTCCGGACTGGCGATACTCGTAGCCATGCTGTTTACACTTAATGAATTAATGGGCTAGAACGAAAACAAGCCATCGAGTGTTTCACCCCGAAAATCTATGCATCGCATGAGATATCGTCAAGCTTAAAAGCTTGATGATATCAATCGTACTTTTTTGCCAAGCGTGATCAGGTAGAAACGATCAAAGGTAGATTCATCGATGGGGGCAACATCGATGCCCGTCATTTGCTTCACGATTTCCGGCACCGTATTGCTATGGCCCACAATCAGCACGGTTTTTCCGCGATATTTTTTCCGTATCTCCTTTAGCAACTCGGCAGCATAGGTTTTGGAATTTTCCCGGGTTGCCGCTCTGACTTGTAATGCCAGACCTGCTTGGCTGGCAGCAGGCAATCCTGTTTGCTGGGTACGTTTATATTGAGTCGTAAAAACAGCTTCAAGATCGGAATGTTTCAGAATCTCGGCAAGCTTGTTCGCCCTGATCTTGCCCTGCTCGCTTAGCCCGGGATCCTTTGGATCATCTGATGCTTTTTCTGCATGCCGAACAACGATAATCATCGTGTCGTCAGCCATCGCAACGATCGGGGTCAACATAAAGAGAAAAATGGCAATCATCATCGACAATTTCGCTTTCATTCCATTTTTTCCTCTCTGGCAGGCAACTCGTTACCAATCTGCCAATTTTGATCACTCAAAGTTTGCATCAAGGCTTCGACTTCGAGACGACCTGCGGTCGAATGAATCGGAAGCGCCAGCAAGTCGCCCGCTTTGGCCCAATTTAAAATAGTACGCACAGCTTCGACTTCATCAAGTTGTGTTGTGATGCGATTCTCGGGAATGCCGAATTCCATCAGGGCATTTTGCAAGATGGTAGCTACTTCGCCTGGCTCGCGTCCACGTATAAATCCGTCTATATCCTTCAATACGATCAAATCCGGATTGAAGCCCGCTGCGACTCTAGCCAACTCGCGAATATCCTTGTCTTCCCTATTGCCTGCCTGCCCCAGCAATAATGCAAGGCGTCCTGATTGTTTCAAACCATCCACAATCGATAAAAAACCGTATAAGCCTTCGGGGTTGTGAGCATAGTCACTCATGACATTCGCACCGCCAATCTTCCACCGCTGCAAGCGTCCCGGGTTGTCACTGTTTGCCGCACCAAAACGAGCCAGCGTCGCCTGAATCACCCAATTGTCGATGCCCAAACTTGAAGCAATGCAGGCTGCGGCAGCGAGATTCTCCACATTATATTTCGCACTCCCACCCATGCTGAGTGGCATATCGGCAACAGCACCAAGATCGACATCATCAAGATAAAGATGTCCGCTGATGACTTGGCAAACCGTGCCGCCGATTTTTTT
>JAYUWO010000027.1:0-2356 GCA_043753545.1 Arenimonas sp. | reverse complement strand
ACACGATTGAAGAAGCCTATGAAGTAGCCGATGCGATTGATCGCAACGATATGCCGGATTTAAAAGACGAGCTCGGTGATTTGTTACTGCAAGTGGTGTTTCATTCGCGTATGGCCGAAGAGGCCGGGCATTTCAGGTTTGCCGATGTAGTGGAAAGTATTTGCGACAAAATGATCCGCCGACACCCGCATGTATTTGGTGGTGCGAAGATTGAAGACGCCGAAGAGCAAACCCGTTTGTGGGAACTGCAGAAAAAACGCGAGCGAGAAGAAAAACATGGTGTAAAAGACGACAGTGTATTGTCCGGTATCTCGCGTGGCTTGCCGGAATGGCAGCGGGCCGTAAAATTGCAAAAGCGCGCTGCCACCGTCGGTTTTGACTGGCCGGACGCGAATCCCGTCTTCGATAAATTGCATGAGGAAATCGAAGAGCTGCGTGAAGAGTTTGCCAAAGGTATTGGCCATGCCGAACTCGAAGACGAACTCGGCGATGTGTTGTTTGTTGCCGCGAATTTAACGCGTCATGGCAAAGTAGATTTCGGCGGGGCCTTGCGCCGCGCCAACCAGAAATTCGAGCGTCGTTTTCGCCGAATGGAAGTCTTGATTCGTCAACAGGGCAAAGCGCTTGCTGATTTGAATCTCGAGCAACAAAATACGCTCTGGAATGCGGCAAAAGCCGAAGATAAACGAGGTGAGCTATGAACCAATACAGCAGCTTTAAAGACTTTTATCCGTTCTATCTTGGTGAGCTTGCCAACCTCATATGCCGTCGCCTGCATTTCATCGGCACCAGCGGAATAGTTGTGATTGCAGCACTTGTGATTACTCAAGTGTTGCCACTGGTCTGGCTGTGGGCAATACCGGTACTCGGTTATGGCTTCGCATGGGTGGGACATTTTTTCTTTGAAAAAAATCGTCCTGCCACATTCAAATATCCGTTCTATTCGTTCTTGGGCGACTGGGTGATGTACAAGGATATGTGGATCGGAAAGATACGTTTTTGATTTTGATCGGGCCCGAGGGCCCTCCTACATATAAAACATGTTCAGGCGTAGGAGGCTGCTTGCGACCGCCACGGATGGCGGGAGTGCCGGAGATGCAGGAGCATTTTCCGGCCGGGCGACCCAAACCATTCAACGATAACGATTTATTTCATCGCGTAAAGTCAGTGTTGCTGTACGTGCGGCTTCTGCAAAATCCTCGCCGGAACCTGCATACAAAATCGCACGGGACGAGCTGATGACAAGGCCATCGCCATTTGCAGTTTTGCCATTCTTGACCATGGCTTCGACATCGCCACCTTGCGCGCCAACACCCGGCACGAGTAAGGGCATGTCGCCCACCAGAGCCCTTACATCGGCCAGCTGCCGTGGCCAGGTTGCGCCAACGACCAGCATGCAGTTGCCGTGTTCATTCCATTGCTCGGCAACGGTTTTGGCGACGCGCTGATAGAGCGGTTTGCCGTCGCAAATTAAATCCTGAAAATCACCGGCGCCTTTATTGGAAGTACGGCAAAGCAGAATTACGCCTTTGTCTTTGCGATCAAGAAATGGCTGAATCGAATCGCGGCCAAGGTACGGATTCAACGTGACTGCATCGGCCTGATAACGATCAAAAGCTTCGATGGCATAGCGCTCTGCGGTGCTGCCGATATCGCCACGTTTTGCATCAAGAATGACCGGGATGCCGGGATAGTTTTCGTGAATATAGGCAATGGTTCGCAATAAAGATTCTTCGGCACTTAGTGCTGCAAAGTGGGCGATTTGCGGTTTGTAACAGCAGAGTAAATCAGCGGTCGCGTCAATAATGGCTTTGTGAAATTCAAACAGCGCGTCTGGATGGTTTTGCAAATGCGTTGGAAATTTTGATAGCTCGGGGTCAAGGCCGACACAAACCAGAGACTGGTTTTTTTTCTGTGCTTCGCGGAGAGTTGTTATAAAGCTCATTGAAACCTCAGGTTGCTAGTCAAGATGATTGAAAAGCTCCCTCTCCAACGGGAGAGGGTGGCGCGAAGCGCCGGGTGAGGGTGCGAACACGCCGGATTTATTTTCACGAGTGATTTTACCCTCTCCCCCAGCCCCTCTCCCAGAGGGAGATGGGAGTTAACTTACTTCAAAGCTTTATATCTCAAACGATGCGGCTTGGCTCCTTCTTCACCCAAACGACGGCGTTTGTCTTCTTCGTATTCCTTGTAATTGCCTGGAAAAAATTCAACATGCGAGTCGCCCTCAAAAGCAAGAATATGCGTGGCAATACGATCCAGAAACCAGCGATCATGCGAAATCACCATCACGCAGCCCGGGAATTCGAGCAGAGCATCTTCGAGTGCGCGCAGGGTTTCCACGTCAAGATCGTTC
>JAYUWO010000026.1:0-7318 GCA_043753545.1 Arenimonas sp. | reverse complement strand
GGCGATTCATGAATCGCCACTACGGGATCAAAGCAACGCTCTGCTAATTCAGAAAACTTGCCAAATAATTCGATGAGTGAATCACTTGGTCAGAATCATTGGGAGGATTATCGATAGCTCGCTTCACCAGCCGATATATTGGCTCGCAATCACCGCCAATAAAATACCGATCAACATGCTGGCCAAGCCAATACTGACTCGCAAGCCGTAGGCTTTGCCGCCGCTGCCCCAGGCGATGGCCGATTTGGCAATCGCACTAAACGCCATAATGCCGAAGAAACCCCAATGCGCTGTCTGCAAATTGATCGCTTCGCTTTTCACCAACTGTCCCAAGCTGGCCGCAGAGGCATGCACTTCGGCGATCGCGGCAAACATGCTGGCAAGCAAGGCGATATTCGATCCGAATTGCTGCGTCAGCCAGCCCGAAATCAATATCACGGCTGAAATCATTCCCGCCAACATCAGGGCATGACCGATCCGGAACATGCGGGTCTGCATATTCGGCACGATCATTTTTTCATTTTTGCCGGTATGCAAACCGAGCAGGCCACCGGCGAGTAGAATGCCGGCGCCAACGCCGAGTTCCAGCCACAGGCTTTGTAATAACGAAGGTGACACGGCCAATAAAACCGGAACAAACAAACTCAGCGACGCCAGATTCGCAAACATCGCGGCGGCCACGCAGGAACGCAATAACTCGGCTTGCTCGCGCACGCGTTCGCCAAACCCGGCAACGGCTGCCGTTGAAGACACATAGCCGGAAAAAAATCCGGCCAGGGCAAGCCCCCAACGGTTGCCGACCAATCGCAAACTGATATGACCCATCGTGCTGATCAACATGATCAGTACGACAAGACGCCAGATAGACGTAGGATTCAACACGCCATTCGGACCCATCGCAATGTCGGGCAGCAAAGGCAGAATGACCAAAGCCGAGCCCAGCAGGATCAGGCCATCATGGACTTCAGCCTCGCTGAGAATTTCCTTGGTGAATCGATGCAGACTGGCCTTCGCATACAGCAACACGGCAACAACAACACCGGATGCCGTCGCGAGTCCCGGTTGCGTCACGCATAAAGCACCCAGCAAGCATGTCAACAGCAAGGCGATTTCGCCGGTCATGCCATTGTCTTTTTCCGATTGCCGCCAATAGGAAATCCATACCAGTCCGACCAGCAACAGCAGAACCAGACCCAGCACCCAGATACTGATATGCAAACCGATGGCACCCAGCAGCGCGACCAAGGCATGCGTGCGCACACCGGCCATCGGATCTTTGTGCTGGCGCTCGCGCACCGCACCAATCAACAAGCCCAGCCCGAGCGCTGCGAGCAAGACGGGTAACAGGCTGGTATCGATATCGGGCATGCGAACATTGTGCCACCGCTTGGCAAGGGCCGGTATGAACGAGACAATAGCGCACTGACTTTCGAGCGCCTTGCATGAAATCCATTTCACTGACCCGTTTTCTGATCGAAGAGCAACATGCCGGTTACATCAATGCCGATTTGCGATTACTGATTGAAGTGGTGGCGCGCGCCTGCAAAACTATTTCTACTGCGATTAGTAAAGGCGAGTTGGGCGGCGTACTCGGTGAAGCCGGCACCGGCAATATCCAGGGCGAAGCGCAAAAAAAACTCGATGTGCTTTCAAACGAAATTTTTCTCGAAGCCAATGAATGGGGCGGCCATCTGGCCGGGCTTGCTTCGGAAGAAATGGAACATTCGCATCCAATTCCGAACGCCTATCCGAAAGGCAATTATCTTTTGTTGTTTGATCCGCTCGACGGCAGCTCGAATATCGACGTGAATATTTCGGTCGGTACGATTTTCTCGGTACTGCGTTGCCCCGACGGCATTATCGCGCCGGAAGACGAACACTTTTTACAACCCGGTAGCGAACAGGTGTGTGCCGGTTACACCACGTATGGCCCAAGCACGATGTTGGTGCTGACCGTGGGTCGCGGCACGCACGGCTTCACGTTGGATCGCGAGCAGGGCAGCTTCGTGCTGACCAAACGCGACATGCAGATTCCGGCCGAGACGAAGGAGTTTGCGGTGAATACTTCAAACCAGCGTTTCTGGGAAACACCGATGCAGGCCTATGTCGCGGACATGTTGAGTGGCAAGGAAGGTCCGCGCGGCAAGGATTTCAATATGCGCTGGGTCGCCTCGATGGTGGCCGACGTGCATCGCATCATGACGCGCGGCGGGATTTTTTCGTATCCGCTCGACAGCAAGTGTCGCGACAAAGGCGGCAAGCTGCGTCTGATGTATGAAGCCAATCCGATGAGTTTCCTGGTCGAACAAGCCGGTGGTGCTGCCAGCACCGGCCGCATGCGAATGCTCGACGTGCAACCAAGCGGTTTGCATCAACGCGTTCCCGTATTCATGGGTTCAAAAGCAGAAGTGGAAACCGCCGTTCGCTATCACGCCGAATACGACGCAAAAAATTCCTGATGCAGCTAGACGATCAAGCACCAGCGGATTTTATCGAGATCTATCCCGAGGCTTTGTCGAAACAAGCCTGTGCCGCTATGATCAAGCATTTCGAGGACAGCCGTGCCGCCGTGCCGGGCAGAGTCGGCGGCGGCGTGTTGCCGGATTTGAAAGACAGTAGCGATATCCAGCTCACCGGCAACCCGGAATGGCGCGAGATCGAAAATGCCCTGAATGCAGCGATGTTCAAGGGTCTGATGAAGTACATCCGGAAATATCCGCATACCCTGATTGCGCCGTTGATGCTGCAAGTCCCCGCCACGAATGGCGAACCGTCACGTCGCCTTGGCGCCGATGATTTCAGGGACATGCCCGATAAACAATTGGGCGATATCGTGCGTGCGGTGCTGCGCCCGGGTGCCATCAACATCCAGCGCTATACCGCCAACAAGGGTGGTTATCCGTATTGGCATTGCGAGCTATATCCAAAAGACGCTTCCTGCGAGACGCTGCACCGCGCAGTGTTATGGACGTTTTATCTGAACGATGAATTCGAGCAGGGCGAAACCGAATTTCTTTACCAGAATAAGAAAGTAAAACCGAAGACCGGATCGCTGCTCATTGCTCCAACCGCTTTTACCCACACCCATCGCGGCAACAAGCCGATCAATGGCGATAAATACATCGCTACCAGCTGGGTTTTGTTTCAGCGAGCCGAGGTGTTGTACCCAAGTACATAATCAGCTCGTTACACTCCGCTTAAACCGTTATAAATTTTCGAGACTCGTATGAAAAAAATTCTGCTTCCCTTGATGTTGATGTTCGGTGCGAATGTGGCCTGCGCCGAAGCACCAAAACCCTTGTTGTGGAAAGTCAGCGATGCCGACAATAGCCTGTATCTGCTCGGGTCCTTCCATATGCTCAAACCGGGCGATTATCCTCTGGCAAAAAGTACCGATGTCGCGTTCGATGATGCGGAGCAACTGTATTTCGAATTATCTCCGGAAGAAATGAATAATCCGGCGCTTGGTCAAAGAATGGCGCAAGCGGCCATGCTTACCAATGGCAAAACCCTACAGCAAAGTGTCTCTGCCGAAACCTGGAAAAAGTTGGAGGCTCACGCAGCGGAACGTAGCCTGCCACTTGCCAACTTTCAGGCTTTCGAGCCCTGGTTTGTGGCCTTGATTTTGAGCGTGACCGAAATGCAGAAATCCGGTCTGGATACGAATCTTGGTCTGGATAAGCATTTCATGGAGCGCGCCGGAAAAGCGGGCAAGCCTGCCAAGGGCTTGGAAACCGGTGACTCGCAGATTGCGATCTTCGATGGCATGGGTACGAAACAACAGGAACAATATCTTCTTGATATTCTCGATGACTCCTCCGACATGAAAGCCAAAATCGAAGAACTCCACGACACATGGCGCAAAGCGGACGATAAAACCCTGTTCAATAAAATGGCAATGGAGATGCGCTCGAAGTATCCGGAGTTGTATCAAAGCATCAATCCCGATCGCAACAAAGCCTGGTTGCCAAAATTTGAAGACTTGCTAAAAACCAATAAAAGCGACGATATTCTGATTGTGGTCGGAGCGCTGCATCTGGTTGGCGAAGATGGTGTAATAAAAATGCTGAAGGACAAGGGCTACAAGATTGAACGAATGAAATAATCCGGCAATCGATTCACGTATTCTTGTCCGAGCCCGCGACCTTCAAAGTCGCGGGTTTTTTCATGTCGCTTGATATAGCGAGTCTTCCAAATAATCCGAATCAAGCCCTTGCTGTAATGAGTGTTGTGTCATTGCCCTGTCGGCGCGGGTTCACCCGCGATTAAATCTCCCAGACACTCGTAAACTCTCCAGCATTCGCGCCTGACGGACGCTCCACGAATTGGCATCGCAAGTTCCCGTAGGAGGGCCCTCTGGGCCCGATAGCCACCGCTTGATGAATCACCGCTGCCGAAAACTCCGACGACATTCTCACAGAAAGGATACTTTCATCATGACTGAATTAACTCGATCACTTGATTCGAATTATTTGGTGGATTAGCTATAAAAGTGTATGCCTAGCAACAAAGCTGCAAGATCAGCCTGGCTCTGCCATGATACGGATTGCTCAAATGCCGACGGCAGGCCCATGCAACTTTGGCAACAGTTCAATCAATGGTTTCCGCATTTATGGGTAGGCATTTGCGCATTCTGGGCAATTAATATTGTTTTGTTGAGCGGCTGGGTTGTCCTTCAAAAGCGAGAGGCAGCCGCGACCTTGAGCTGGCTGTTTGCCTTGGCTTTTTTACCACTTATTGGTTTTGTCATTTATCACTTTCTCGGGCCACAGCGAGTTCGACGCCAGCAATCGAAGCGCTTGCGCTCCAAGGCTTCGCTGGGAAAACTTACACGTTCTGATTCCCATGACGCATCTCAGTCGGCACTCTCGCTTGTCTGCGAAGCCAGTAGTGGCTTTGCCGCCAGCAGTGCGAAAACTGCAAAGCTATTGGACTGCGGAACGGACTGTTTTGCTGCGATCCTGGAAGCGATCGGACAAGCCAAGAAACATATCCACCTGGAATATTATATTTTCGAACCCGACACCACCGGCACCCAATTTCGCGATGCCTTGATAGAACGTGCGACTGCTGGCGTGAAGGTTCGCTTATTACTCGACGCGATTGGGTCTGCAAATGTCGGCAAGGCTTTTCTCAAGCCGTTAATTCAAGCCGGTGCAGAAGTGGCTTTTTTTCACCGTACGCATATTCGCTGGCGTGGTTTATGGAAGCCGAATATTAATCTGCGCTCACATCGAAAAATTGTCGTAATTGATAGCCTCATCGGTTTTACCGGCGGTATTAATATCACCGATGATGAAAATGGCGCTGTGAATAAAACCCCCTATCGTGATCTACATATCGCGGTCACCGGCGATGTTGTCCGTTGGCTGCAGCTCGCGTTTCTGGAAGACTGGGTTTATTCGGGCAAACATTTGCCCAAAGATGCGGATTTACTCGCACCCCAGCCGCAAGCGAAAATCAAAGCCCAGATCATTCCGGCCGGGCCGGACTCGCCGCTGGAATCGATTCACCGAGCCTTCGTGTTTGCAATCACGCATGCACAAACACGGGTTTGGCTGGCAACACCGTATTTTGTGCCGAGCGAAGCCTCCCGCATGGCGATCGTCTCGGCTGCTCTACGCGGTTTGGACGTTCGTTTAATCGTGCCCGCGAAAAGTGATTCGCGCCTGGTGGATGCGGCGGCGCACTCGTATTTTGACGAAATGCTTGCGGCCGGCGTTCACATCCACTCTTGTCCGTACATGCTGCATACCAAAGCCTTATTGGTCGATGATGAAACCATCATTTTGGGCAGCGCCAATTTCGATAACCGCAGCTTTCGGCTAAATTTCGAACTTTGCATCTTGCTTGAAAATAGTCAGCTGGCCGCCGCTCTGGAAACGGTGCTGCAGGACGATATGAAAAAAAGCAAAAAAGTGCCAAAACTTCGGGTGCAGCCTTTTTTAAGCCGTCTTGCCGAGGCATTTGCTCGCCTACTCTCGCCCTTGCTTTAAGCCTGCGCTAAACTGGCACCTACCATTCCGGAGTCGACGTCATGCCTTGGATCTTGTTATTAATTGCCGCCGCCTGTTTTGGCTTCACCATGATGAAGGGCCTGCCCACCCTCCTGACGGTAATCTTTATTTTGGCTGCGCTCGGCTTCATGTTTGCATCCATCCTGAGTTTCATGGCGGCGCGACTGGAAAGCAGTCGCCGTGACGACAGTAAAATGATCAGTCCCGAGGAACTTCGGATGATGCGCGAGCAGGCGGCCGCGCGCAAAGCGGCCGAAAATACCGATAGTCATTCAAACCCGTAGCGGATAATGCCCGGTTAAAAAACGGCCGCCTTAATCGTTGTCTTTTTCAACCCGATTGCGACCACCGCGCTTCGCGCGATACAAGGCGGCATCGGCACGACGCAGCAAGCTGATTTGTTCCATCTGGATGCTGGGTACAAAGCCGGCCACACCGATACTCACGGTGATATTGCGATTGTGATTGGTCACTGCCTGCCTGATTTTATCGGCACGCTGCACCGCATCTTCCAGGCCTACGCCAGGCAATAACAGAGCAAATTCCTCACCGCCGAAACGTGCCAGCAATTCACGTTTTGCGTCATGGTTGTTTTTCAGCGACTGGGCAATCTCGCGCAACAGCACATCGCCTTCCAGATGTCCGTACTTATCGTTGAACTGTTTGAAATGGTCGACGTCGATCATCAGGGCCGAGAGCGGACGTCGCTGATCGAGGCAGCGATACCATTCGCGTTGCAACCCCTGTTCCAGCGCACGGCGATTCAGCACGCCGGTCAGGGAATCTTCGGTGGCCAGTTCCGACAGCTTTTGATTCAATGATTCCAGCTCGATCGTGCGCTCGCTGATGCGCTTTTCCAGGTGCAAATTATCCTCGCGATATTTTGCGACCCGGCGCCGGATTATCCAGTAGATGAACGCGCCAATCGTCAGCAGAACCGCAAACAGAATTAAAAAACGCACCCATAGAATTTCATACCAGTGCGGTAACACCGTATAGCGATAGCTGATTGACTCGGCTTCACGACCGGCGCGGGTTCTTGCCTGCAACTCGAGCACATAATCGCCGGGCGGCTGTGCGCGGATAAAAAGATCGCGATCCGACCAACCCGACCAGTCGTCGGAAATCTGGCGCATGCGATATCTGAATTCAACGCCGCTCTCCAGACTCACCAAAGAAAAACGCATTTTCAAACTATGTCCTGCGGGAATTTCGACATTGGAATATTTCGAAGCCGTGGGCAGGTTGATATTTGCTTTGCCATCGGGATTGACGGCAGTCACAAAATCGAAGTTGAGCGA
>JAYUWO010000025.1:0-7329 GCA_043753545.1 Arenimonas sp. | reverse complement strand
CGCAGGACGATGTGCTGGAAGTCGGCACCGGCTCGGGATTTGTGACCGCCTGTCTTTCGCATCTCGCACGTGAAGTCGTCAGCCTGGACATCCATGCCGATTTTATCGAGCAGGCAAAACAAAAATTAAGCGCCGCCGGTATCCGTAACGTCCATCTGGAATGTGCCGATGCCATGAACTGGAAAAATGATCGCAAATTCGATGCCATCGCGGTTACGGCAGCAGTTGCTCAGATACCGGAAATTTTTGCCCAATGGCTGAAGCCTGAAGGCCGCATGTTCATCATTCGAGGACATTCGCCGGCGCAAGATGCCCTCCGCGTGACCTATCGTGGTGAAAGCCTGCACGAAGAAAGCCTGTTCGAAACCGATGTGCCGTATTTGCACGGTGCAGAACCCATTCCCAGTTTTACACTTTAAACATCCAAGGATTCATTATGCGTTTGCACCCACTCGCTTTAGCTTTATTACTGACCGGCATCAGCACGCAGTCGCATGCGACTGATTTGCTTCAGGCCTATGAATTGGCTCGTCAAAGCGACCCGCAGTTGTCGGCTTCTGAAGGACAGAAAAAAGTCCAAGCAGAAGGTATCGTGCAATCGCGCTCCGTATTACTTCCTCAGATCAATGGCTCGGTGAATCTCACTAAATCCGACAGCGACGGTGTGTTGGGGAACGGTACGACATTTAGCAGCTCCGGCACGGACCGAGATGTGGGCGTGCGACTCTCCCAAAGCATCTATGACCACAGCGACTACAAAAAACTCAGTGCCAGCAAGGCACGGGCCGCGCAGGCATCGGCAGACTACAATGCTGCCGAAGACAGTCTGATAATTCGTCTGGCAGATGCCTACTTCAACGTCCTAACGGGCATTGAAACATTGGCTTCTGCCCGGGCCGAAGAGCGTTCGGTCAAACGGCAGTTGGATCAGGCAGATAAGCGTCTCGAAGTTGGTTTGGCGCCCATCACTGATGTGCACGAAGCACGTGCCCGTTATGACACCTCGCGTGCAAACACCATCACTCAATCCAATGCGCTTGATGATGCCTATGAAGCCTTGGCGGAAATTACTGGCCAACCATTGACGGGCTTGCGGGGATTGTCGACCGATTATCGTCCCGACAATTCGGATACCCGCACCATTGAAGATTGGGTCAGTATTGCACTCGAATCCAATCCAAGCTTGAAATCAAAAGCGCTCGCACTTGAGGCTGCCGAACAGGATGTTCGTGCCGCACGTGCTGCACATTACCCGTCGCTAGGTGCAACAGTTGACTGGGGCGATAGCGCCTTGCTAAGTGGAGACTCCGGGCCTTTCTCCACAACCTCATCAGGCAGCACCAGAATCGGCTTGCAATTGACCGTGCCAATTTTCAGCGGATTCGCAACCCAATCTGCAGTCCGGCAGGCTATCTATCGTCGAGACATTGCTACGGATCAATTGGAGCAACAAAAACGCTCGATTACACGTACGACACGCAGTGCCTTTCGCTCACTCGCAGCTGGCCAGGCAGAAGTAGAAGCTCGTCGTCTATCGGTCGTCTCTGCAAAGGCCGCATATGAGGCCGGTGAAGCAGGCCTTGAAGTCGGCACGCGAACCATCGTTGATGTACTGATTGCCCAACAACAACTTTATACGGCTCAACGAGACTACGCTCGAGTCCGCCACGCATATCTCGTAAATATTTTGCGTTTACGTCAGGCCGCCGGTGTTCTCGAACTTAGCGACGTACAAAACGTGAATCGCAGTTTGACCGTCGATGCCGAAGCGGCATTGATCAACAATTGATTCATGCTTTCATGCAAATAAAAAACGGCGCCGATGGCGCCGTTTTTTATTCTTGCATTTTTTACTTCACGTATTGTTCGATCAGTCGCAAAGTCCGTTCAAGCGCCCCGCGTTCGTGTTCGATTCGCTTACGACCCGCCTCCCCACACTGTCGGGCAAGTTTTTTATCCATCAGACATCGCAAGATGGCATCGGGTAACTCGTCGGGAGTTTCAATTTGTTGAACCGCACCCACTTCCAACAAAATCCGGGTGATATCGACAAAATTGAAGGTGTGCGGGCCCACCACGGAAGGCACGGCCAGCGACGCCGGTTCCAGTAGATTATGGCCGCCGATGGCCTGAAAGCTGCCGCCGACGAAGGCAACGTCGGCGCAGGCATAAAACGACAACAGTTCACCCAGCGTATTGATGATGAACACATCACTGTCTACATCGGGCTGCCGATTGGCACGACGATCGGTGGCACGCCATTTTTCAGCTGCGACGAGTTCCAGCACCGATTCAAAACGTTCCGGATGCCTTGGCGCCCATAACAATAAAGCGTCGGGAAATTGCCTACGTATGCGCTTGTGCGCGGCAATCACCAGCGCCTCTTCATCGGGATGCGTGCTGGCGGCAATCCAGACTGGTCGCTCTCCCCATGCGCATCGCCAAAGTTTCGCCTGTTCGCTTAGCTGGACGGGCAGTTCGACATCGAATTTCAGATTGCCGGTTACCTGGCCCTGATTCGGCCTGATTCCCAGTTTTTGATAACGTTGTAAATCCGCCAGTGACTGAGCCGCCACCTGCGTCACGGCCTGCGTAGCGATATGCATCAAACCAGAGATAATTCGATAGCCACGCATCGACCGTTGCGACAGGCGTGCATTGACGATTAACAGCGGAATATGCCGTTTGCCAATTTCGGCAAACAAATTCGGCCATATTTCCGTTTCCATGATGATGGCAATTTTAGGGCGAAAATAATTCAGGAAATAATTGACGGCACCCGGCGTGTCATAGGGCAGATACACATGCTGCACCTTATCGCCGAACAGGCTTTTTACCCGCGCCGAGCCGGTCGGTGTCGTCGTCGTAATCAGCAACGGTGTATCGGGATAATGCTCGCGCAGGCTTTTCAGCAATGGAGTGATGGCATTCACCTCGCCGACCGACACCGCATGCAGCCATAAGCACGATGCTTTGGCCGGTGCACGATACATGGCAAAGCGTTCGCTCCAGCGATGAAAATATTCGCGCTGGTTAAAACCGCGCGACACCAGATGGATGAAGGTCAAGGGTGTTAGTGCGTACATCACCAGGGAATAAACGCCAAGGCTGACGCGCTGTAAAAAAGTCAGGCTCATGGCCGAGAGCTTATCCTTGAATATGCTTCAGGCATAGTCGAGCACAGTCCAAAGCACGTTAGAATTTAGCCATGACCGATTCCAAAGCCCCACTCTCTCCAAGCACCTGGCCAAACTGGGTAGCGATTGCATTTGGCTGGACGCTTGCCCATTGGCCATCACGGTTGCAAACGCTGGGTGGCAGGGCACTGGGGCGATTGATGCAGTCGCTTATGTGGGAACGCGGTCGCACGGCGCGCACCAATATCGCCTTGTGTTTTCCCGAGCTCTCCGAAAGCGAACGGGAAAAGATGCAGCGCAATATGTTTACGGCCCTGGGCTTGGGTGTATTTGAATTTTTGCGCGCCTGGTGGGGACGCCTTGCTCCGAATGATCCGACTTACACGCTAAAGGGACTGGAAAATCTCAACTCTGCGCAAGCACTTGGTAAGGGCGTGATTTTGGTATCGGCGCATTTCACCACGCTCGAAATCTGTGTACGACTGCTGTGTCGCGATGTCGAGATCAACGGCATGTATCGCCCGCATGATTCGGACGCACTGGAATGGGCGGTGAAGAAAGCACGAGCGCGCTATACCAAACAAATGTTCAGTCGTGATGAGCTACGACCTGCCCTGCGTTGCCTGAAACAGGGCGGCGTACTCTGGTTTGCCCCCGATCAGGAAAGCCGACGCGGCGAAAGTGTCTTCGTGCCGTTT
Source organism: Arenimonas sp. (assembly GCA_043753545.1). Lineage (GTDB taxonomy): Bacteria > Pseudomonadota > Gammaproteobacteria > Xanthomonadales > Xanthomonadaceae > Arenimonas. The sequence continues at coordinate 3,494 of JAYUWO010000025.1, read as the reverse complement.
TTCAATCAATCCGCATCAAGCCTGACCTCCACGCATCAAATGGCACGCATGAGCGGCGCGGCCGTTCTTCCTTTCTTTCATCAACGCAATGCCGACGGCAGTTATAGTCTAGAAATATGGCCGGCGCTGGAAAATTTTCCCGGCCCCGATGCCAGCGAAGATACCGCCCGCATCATGGCCACGATGGAGCAATTAATCCTTCGCGCGCCCGAACAGTATTTGTGGATACATCAGCGTTTCAAGCGAACGCCGGAAGGAAAATCGACGCATTATTCGTAGGAGGGCCTTCTAGGCCCGAAAGGTGGTGATCGGGCCTAGAAGGCCCTCCTACGGGTAAATATCCGGCAAGCCCGGGGGCCGTGTTTTGAACCGGCGATGCGCCCATAAATATTGTTCCGGATGTTCACGCACCACCGCTTCGAGCTTTTGCATATAGAGCTGCGTGTCAGCCAGCGCATTTCCGCTCGGCCAATTTTCCCAGGCCTCGGCAATGGTAATTTGATATCGGCCATCGCCATCGCGATAAAACCAGAATGGCAGCATTGTCGCTCCACTGCGTTCGATAATTTCCGGCGTGGCAGTCAAGGTAGCGGCAGGGATGCCGAAAAACGGTACGAACGCATTTTGATAATTGAAATTCTGGTCCGATGAATACACGACGGCTTCGCCTGATCGCAGCACCTTCAACAAGGTGCGCAAATCTTTCTTTTCAATACTGCCGCCGAACACTTTCGAGCGCGCGTCTTCAAAGGCATGTTCGATGCAATCATTATTGTGACGCCTCACTACCACCCGGATTTTTTCGTCTAGCGCTTCGCCTAAAAGACGCACGGCCAATTCGGTATGAGTGAAATGTCCGGTCAGTAACAGCACGCCTTTGCCTTCCGACAAGGCCGCCTGCAATCGGTCCATGCCATGAATATCAGCCAGGCCCGACAAGGTTCGGGACGGCGCATACCAGGCACGGAATAATTCGAAGACGCCGGTTACCGTCGCCAGCAAATTACGATTGAACAGATCCTGCCGTTCCTGCAAGGGAAGACTTTTAAAGCAAAGCTCGATATTGGTAGATGCAACTCGGCGACGGCGATATAAAAATGGCCAGCAGGCCAGACAACATAACTTCGCAACACGCAATAAGGTTCTTTGCGGTAATCGCGCGCTTAACATCGCCAGCCAAAAGAAAGGCCTGATAAAAATGCAATGCCAGGGAGCATTCATGGGTCGATATGCTCCCGCTGTTTCCGTTGTTCGAGCCGCTTGGCATATTTCAAAAACGCGTAAAACGCCTGCGTTCTTGCGGCCAGATACCCGGCCCATCCGTTGAGAAAGTAACGCTTCAGAATATAAAAACGAAAAAAGACAAAGTACGGATAAAGCAGGATGCGCAGGCTCAAAAAACGGGGGCTTTTTTTGTCTTCCAGCATGCCGCTGGAATAGCGATTTATTTTTTCGACTTTCTGCTCCATATTTTTTTCACCGGCGTGATAGAAATTTAATTGCAGATTTTCTCGAACTCCGCTGACTTCAGGCGCCGCATGGATAGCAACTCGATTCATTGCTGCACAGGTTTTTCTAAATAGCCGCACTTGCCAATTCGGACGTGTGGCTGCATGTGGCCACTGCCAGAACAACCATTCGCGGCGCGGCAAGCGATAGCCGTGCACGTCACCAGATGCGATCGCCTTGCGAATAATATCGGCAGCGGCAGTATCAAGAAATTCATCGGCATCCAGCAGCAACACCCAATCGGAATTCGCCTTGTCGATCGCTGATTGTTTCTGAGGGCCGTAACCCTTGAATTTTTCGATAAATATTTTAGCCGAATATTGCGCAGCGATAGCTTGCGTGGCATCGACAGAACCGGAATCGAGCACGATAATTTCATCGCAAAAACGCAAACTCTCCAGACACTTTGACAAAGTCGCAGCATTGTTCAAGGTGGTGACAACGGCACTCAGGCTATTCATGCCCCATCCTGACGCGAAGGTTCGAAGCGATCTTTCGCCCCCAGACAACCGGCATAAATCGCCAGCAACATCAGCCAGCATCCGCCCCAGAAGCTGGCGTAGAAAGCAAGATGCGTATTGACCGGAAACAAGATGGCGACCAAGGCCAGCATCGGCACGAAGGCCAATTCACGCGCCCTCGGAGGCGACCAGCGCCACGCTCGCCACATCGCGTAGAACCCTGTTATCCAGCACATCAAGCCAATGATGCCGGTTTCCGATAACACTTCGAAAAACCAGTGATGGGCGTGATACGCGCCTTCCTGTTCGCCACTGGTAAATGGATCATCGGGAAGTGCGTACTGTTCGTAAACATCGCGGAAATTACGAATGCCGATGCCATTGACCGGATGATCTTCGCTCATCTTGGCAGCCACTCGCCAGATACTGATACGTCCCGAGAGTGCGTGATCAAATCCTTCCACACCGCCCATCAATGCCGCTTCGGTACGATCGATGCGGGCACGTAATTCCGGCGATGAAAAATAACTCGCAAAAAAGACTAGACCCGAAATCAGAAAAAAAATCGCCAGTCGAGGTTTTCCCATCACGCGCCAGCCACTTGCCAGCAACACGATACCCAGCATCACCCAGGCCGCGCGCGAGCCCGCCCACAAGATGACGGTTCCCACCAGCAGGGCCGCTGCACTCCATGCCCAGACACCGCCACGCTTATGCGCCCAATCCAGCGTAAATGGCGATAGTGCAGCGAGTACCAAGCCCAGTTTCAAATTATCCGAGCCGAAAATTCCGCTTAATCGATCTTCGGTCATCGCGCCACCAAGACTGAAACCGGTCAGCACTTGCAACAGACCATCGATCGCCCAGAACAAACTGATGATCGCCAGTCCGGAGAAGATTAAATTCCGGCCTTTTTCATTGGACACCGACAGCGCTATCAGCCAGAGAAACGGCAAATAACGCAAGTCCAGCAATACCTCGCGCCATGCCCGTTGTGCATTAATCGCATCGAACGCCGAAAAAAATTCCGGCAGCCAGTACGCCAGAAAAAATGCCAGCGTCATCAACCAGGCTTCACGACTTAACCAGCTCGAGCGATGGGAAAGTTTTTGCCACAGCATTAAAGCAAAACCAAAGACAGCACCCAAGCTCATCACGCCTTCTGCAATGCCGGGCACCGGCAACAGGGCAACGAAGGCCAATACCCAATAGGGCGTCCAGCGTGACATGGCATCAGGCGCAGAGCTGTTCATACACCGCCATCATATTCGTTTGCATATCGGCCAGGCCGGGTAACTCACAGCGTTCCGGAACGATATTATTTTCCAGGATATTTTGCGCCGATGCAGCCAATGCATTTTCATCAGAAGGCTCGACCAAACCCTGTGGAAAATAGTGCTGCAGATTTTCTCCGACACCGCCAAGGTTCCAGCCGATCACCGGTTTGCCGATACTGATCGCTTCCAGCACGGTACGACCGAAGGCTTCGGGCTTGCTGGAAAGCTGCAAGACCAGATCGCTGGC
>JAYUWO010000024.1:0-2389 GCA_043753545.1 Arenimonas sp. | reverse complement strand
GCCATACGATGTTCATAGTATGGCCGTTCTCTGTCATCCAAAATGTCATACAGGGCGGCGAGGTTCTTAGGATCAGGATTCAGCCAAGCGTCAATATTCTCGGCTTTTATTGGAATGATGCAACGGTCGTGTCCCGCAGCGGCGACTTCTGTAGGCGGTTCATCGGTGATGGCGGCGAATGACCATAAGTCGGACTCCCCTTTCACTTGCCAGTGAGACCAAAGACATGCTACCCACATTTCCTGCTGGGGTTCGGGTTTGAATTCGAGCACGACATTCTTCATTTCGCCGTCAATCTCTTTTTCTACATTTTCATAAAAAGCGTTGACTGCAATGATGCCGTGCGTGTAACCAAACTCGCGATGCCAGAACTTCTCCAAATTATCGCGGCGGGCGTTGTACGTGCCAGGATATTTAGTATCGTAAATCGCAGGCTTACCTTGAGGGCGGCATTGATAACGCATGGGCTTCACGACCCGCTTGCCTTGTTCCCAGACCATGACCGAGGCATAGGACAGCGGGAAGATACGCGAGTCTTTCGGTTTTAAGTCGCTACGCCGTAAATCGGCCAGCCAGCCCAATGTTTTAGCTATTTTGCTTGAGGCAATATCCCTTTCCTTTAACGCACTTTCGGTTTCTTTCTTCTGTAGTTTTCGTTCGGCTTCGGCAAGCCGCGTTTTCAATTTGAATAAATCCTGCTCAAGTTGGGTTGTACGTTGGCTATCGAATTCCTTAATCAACTCGAAGACCTCTCGCTCATCCTCTGTTTTGGGATTCGCGAATGCCGCATCCATGCCTTTCGGGATTTTAATCTTCTCGCCTTTGCTTCTTCGCACATAAAGTCGCACGTAATCCTTGATGCTGATATCGGCACCAAAGGCTCGGATGAATTTATGGTAGTCCTCCCAGACTTGGGCCGAGTAGCACATGGATGTTTCCTTCAAAAAAGTTCTTCTGGATACGATAGTAATCTTGAAGGAAGCCGGTGGCGAATGAATGAGCACATGCCAAGGCTGCGCCATTCATCTTCAATATCCTGAACCCGGTTCGCCTTTCGCATGATTTGAGACGGCTAAGTGATTGAATCGCCTGGCCCCGAAAAATAAGGATAGCGCATGTACCGATAGGTACATATATTAGTACCCATGAACGAGCTCACCGACCGCCAGCAAGCCATATTGGATTTCGTCTCAAAACAGATCGCGCAGACTAGCCTGCCGCCGACGCGTGCCGAGATTGCCGAAGAGTTCGGCATAGCCTCGACCCGTGGCGTGCAAAAGCATCTGGAGGCGCTCGCGGTTAAAGGGTATCTGCGGTTACAGCCCGGATTGTCGCGAGGCATTACCCTGCAAGGCCGGAATCGCGCCGCCCTTCGTAGCCAATCAATCAGCTTACCGATTCTTGGCCGTGTCGCCGCAGGCGGCCCGATCGGTGCCGACAACATCACCGACGAACAAATGCTGGTGGATCGGACCATGTTCTCGCCGATGCCCGATTACCTGCTCAAGGTAAAAGGCCAGTCGATGCAGGACGATGGCATCTGGGATGGCGATCTTGTCGCCGTGCGTCGTACCAACACCGCCAGTAACAATGACATTGTGGTCGCACGTATCGATGGCGAGATCACGATCAAGCGCTTCAAGCAAACCAAGACCAAAATTTTGTTGCTGCCTCGCAATCCCGATTTCAATCCGATTGAAGTTCCGGCCGATGCCGACTTTGCGATTGAAGGTATTTACTGCGGCCTGGTGAGAAAGGGCTGAGCATGGGACAGGTGTTAGCCCTCGATGCCGTATTGCAAGATCGCCGGGTGTGGCGAGGAAATGCGCCGAGCGCTTTGCCGAACTCCGCCTTGGCTACCGGCCATGATGCATTGGATACAGCACTGCCCAGCGGTGGCTGGCTGGAAGCCTCCTTGGTGGAAATCCTGATGGCCCACGATGGGGTTAGCGAGCTATCACTGGTCTTGCCGATTTTGGCGAAGCTGTCGCAAAAACAAAAACCCATCGTCTTGATTGCACCGCCGTATCGACCTTATGCACCGGCTTGGCAAAACAATGGCGTGCGTTTATCGCAACTGCATGTGATCGATGCTCAACCGAAAGAAGCGTTGTGGGCGATGGAGCAAGCACTGCGTTCGGGTTCTTGCGGTGCCGTGCTCGGTTGGCCGATGAAAGCCGATGACAAGTCACTACGTCGTTTGCAAGTCGCGGCGGAAACCGGTCATACGCTCGGCTTTGCCTTTCGCGCGATCAGTGCAGCGAGTAATCCTTCGCCTGCGCCCGTACGACTGAGTTTGAAAGGCACGTCCTCCACACCCGAATTACGACTGATCAAGTGTCGCGGTGCCAATGCGCCCATGCGGGCGATTCCGTACTCCCCTCATCTT
>JAYUWO010000023.1:0-7424 GCA_043753545.1 Arenimonas sp. | reverse complement strand
GGTGATGTGCCTGTTTCCTGCAACGCCAGCATCGCGTTATCGCAGTCAATCTGTAATTTTCTTTCTATGTCTTTTATTTCATCAATAGCCGCATAATAAAGTTGTATCTGCTCAAGTAATTCCGCGTCCTGAATCAACCTGATGCCACCGGTATTAACGATGGTTTCATAAGTCGAGCGATTGTCATCTATGGTGCGTATATAGGCATAGATCAATCCTACTGATTTGTTTTCAATGTCGGTGAAGTCAGGCGCTTTTTGTAGTTCTATAGTACCTTCAGGTATTTTAAAACTCGTCGGTAAATATTTGCCTGTCGACTTCAATGCCAGCGCTTCCAAAATTGACATCCGCCATGTACTAATTGCTATAGTTTCATCGATTTCAATGATATCGCTGCGAATATCTTCAGCTAAATTATTCAGATAAGCGGTTTCTTGAACACTATCTTTTCGACTTTCATTCCAGTTGGCCACCTGGATACCCAAAAACACACCCAACACCAGCAAGACAAACTCGATGACGATGGCCGTCCAGTTTTGTTCTTTGAGTGATTGCGACAAGCGGCGCAGGATCATTTCCTATCCTCGAAAAATTTGACATTGAATGTATGGTTTAAAGACGTATCGTTAATCGCTGTGCCCAAATCGGCAAAGCGCTTCTGCAGCGCGGGTAAAATACGAGTTTGCGCTTTCAGCGCACGGGCGGCGACCCGGACTTTCTCCAAAGGCAAGTTAAGCTTGCATGCGTAATCGATTTGGCTAGCGAGATTTGAATAATCCAATGTCTCAATATTCTTATCTCCGCATGATTTCAAAAGCTCATGCTGTATATCAGCGGTAACACTTTCGCGAAAAAGCCTGCGGTATTCCGAATTCTTTGTATCTTGCATATTTTCCAAATTCATAGTGTTGGTGAAGATGAAACTCGCCGTTTCACGCAATTTCTCATCAGCAATTAGGCTAATCGAACCGGTAGAAACGAGCTCATCATAGGTTGCGCGCTGTTGTACATTCCATCGGTATTGGCTGGCACGGTAGGCGCTGATCAGGAATTGCTCATCGGACATCGGCTTTTCGCCGGTCAATTCGCCCAGTGCCAGCGCCGCGTTATCTTGCACGTCTTTGTAATACTCAATCAGCATTTTCTCTGACCACAGCTCGTAACGAAGATCCGTTTTCAGCCGTTCGGTAAAAATGGCGGCCTTCCTGCTGATATCGCGTTCCGAGTTCCAGTTGCTCACTTGCATACCCAAAAACACACCGCTCACCAACAAGATGAATTCAATGAAGATGGCGGTCCAGTTTTGTTCTTTGAGAGATTGCGACAGGCGGCGCAGGATCATGAAAATATTCCATGGTAGGAGGGCCTTCTAGGCTCGACCGAAAATCCGATAAAGCATTCGGGCCTAGAAGGCCCTCCTACAAAAGCAATGATGCGGCGAAGGTTCATGGTTGTTTCTCGCTTTCCAGTCTTTTCATCAGGGCATCGGCATGTTGTCGCAATGCGGTTATCTCTTTCATGTGGCGATTCGTGTAAATCCAGTAATTTTTCGCAGCGGCAATCAGGCGCTTGTCATCGGCAAACGCTTTTGTGATTTCCGTTGCCGGCATCAGATCGACCGGCGACAAGCCAGCTTGCTGCTGCGCATCGACCAGCCGCCATCGGCTATCCATCAGCGCCTTCTCGAAGCTGAGCACCGCATCGACATTCGCATAATAGGATCGGATATCGCGGACAAGACTGGGGTCGCGGAATACGCCAATGCCACCGGTATTGATCATCGTGTCGTAGGTCAGGCGATTGCCATCCAGGTTGCTGAGAATGAACAAGTTGATGCCGATCGTGTTCGGGTCGTTTTCATCGAAAGGCGGTGCATCTTCGATCTCGAGTTTTCCGCGCGCCGATTCAAAGCCGGTCGGCAGCTCCTGCCCGGTTGCGTTACGAAGCAGATAATTGAGCGCCGACATTCGCGTCGTGGATACACGCTGTATCCGTTCCATTTCCGCCACATCGCTTTGCAGATCTTCGGCCAGGGTGGCGAGATAGATGCTTTCGCGTGAACGATTCTCGCGCTCGGCATTCCAGTTGGCCACTTGAATGCCGAGAAAAACACCGACCACCAGCAAGACGAACTCGATAACGATAGCGGTCCAGTTTTGCTCTTTCAGTGCTTGTGAAAATCGGCGCAGGATCATTTGGTAACTCCCGCACCGGGAAACTGGGTGTTCGCGGAGATCTTTCGATAATCACGCCAATCCGCCAGCGGCAAGCTCTGCGTATTGCAGAAATTTGCCATACCGGAATAATCCGAGCCGGACGGGTTCTTGCCGGAAGCATTGAGAAACAACTCGACTTGCTCGGACGTTGGCGCGCTACCGGCGTCAGCGATCCGGCGCATTCGCTGTTGCGCGTTGAGTGTTTCGAACGCGGTCAGCAAGCGCAGCTGGTTGATCTGGGTCAGCAGGTCCGCTCGCACGACCGGGTCCAGTGCGATCGGATCACGCATGACCATCAGGCGGCCCATCAGGCTGCGGGTCTCCGCTTCATTCGAACGCGCCTGCACCATGTCATCGCTGATCCGGCCCAGGAATGCCTGGCGTTGCGGCGCGAAGTGGCTTGCGGTGCCGTCGGCGAGCAGGGCGTCCCAGACCGGGAATCGATACGGGCGGTTGGGCATCCGCACCACATACGACAAGGACAGGTGGTTGACGGTGAATACCGGTGCCGGTTTCAGCGTTGCTGTGCTTTCCAGCACATTGAGGCCTAATGCCGCCAGTTGCGCATCCACGCAGGGCCGGCTGGCATATTTTTCCGCCGACCACAGGAAGATCCACGTAATGTCGCCCCGTAGGCGCGCCTCGGCGTCCTCCACTTTGTTGCGCCAAGTCCACTCCTGCACCGCTTCATTGGCGGCCAGCGCAATCACCACACCCAGCACCACAATCACAATCTCGCTCCAGAACGCGCGCCAGCCCATCGACGGCGAGAAACGATGCCAGCGCGAGCGGTGTACGGGTTCCGGTGCAGCGACTTGGGTGCCGTCCTGCGGCTGGCTCATGGTTTTTCCTTGGCAATGACAAGCAGGGCTTCCAAAACATCGCGATTGTTTTGCTTCATGTCTACTAGGCGGGTTTCGAGATCGGCTATGCGATGGCGCAAATAGCGGATGGTTTGCGGGTCGGAACGCAAGGCGTTGGCGGCATCATCAATCACCTCGGCGGGCAGTCCGGTTTTGCACGGATAGTCGATGTTGTGATCAAAGTTTTTATAGTCGCCGGGCAGGATATAAAGATCACCGCATTCTTTGGCAAGCGTGCGTTGCACGTCGTTGGGAACGGTCATCCGGAAAAGTTCGCGATAATGCGAATCGACGCTTTCTTTTACCAGACTGTCGATGGTGGTAAGGCTGTAGTTGCGCACCGAAATATTCCGAAGCTTCTGATCTTTAATCAGTGCGATGTTGCCGGTCGAAACCAGTTCATCATAGGTGGAACGGCGAACCGCACCTTGCTTGTACTGGCTGGCGCGATAGGCATTGATGAGAAATTCCTCGTTCGACAAAGGCGCCTTTCCGCTCAGCGCATTGACCGTTTTCTCTGCGGCATCCCGCACATCGCGGTGGTACTCCATCAGGAATTGATAGCGCCAACCTTCGGCGCGCAAATCCGCGATCAGTTTTTCGGTGGCCTCGACGGCTTTCTTGTTGGTCTCGCGTTCGACATTCCAGTTCGCGACCTGAATACCGAGAAAAACGCCGACCACCAGCAACACGAATTCTATGCAGATCGCCATCCAGTTTTGTTCTTTCAGTGATTGCGATAAGCGGCGCAGGATCATAGCGGTGTCCCCAATTCACGATTAATGGCAGCGATTGCTTTTTTGGCATCGTCATTCTGAGTGCCGAGATATTTCACGATCGGAGCGCCGGTGGACGTCCACTGGGTCAGGGCCGGCAAAATGTCAGTGTTGGCGCGAATTTTCTCTACCGCACGCGCTGCCTGGTCCATCGGGATGCCGGCCGGACAGTTGTTATTGAAGGTCTCTATCCCGCCAGCAGCTTCATGACAGGTAGCCCAGATCGCCTGTTGCGCTCTGACCGGGATCAGCCCACGCACCAGCGTTCGATACGCTGGCCGTTCATTCGAGATGGTGTTGATGGCGACATTGGTCGAATAATAGGCCTCGATCGCGATGGCAACCGTGCGCGTGCGCGGCAGACCGATACGGCGCATCTCGGTAAAGGTGGTTTGGGCGACGCCGACATCAATCCACTGCGAGGCGTGGAAGAAATCGACCAGCAGACTCCAGCATTGATCCGTGCAGGGCTGGTCATTCTCCAGGAATGCCAGCGCACGCTCGCCTGCGGAGTTCACGCCGGTGTAGTAATTCCTCCGGACGGTGGTGGCTTCGATATCCTTTTCGATTTCCGCCCGCAGGTTGTGCAGATGATCGCGCTCAAGTGCATCGAACACACGCGCCTCATTCCAGTTCGCGACCTGGATACCGAGAAAAACACCGACCACCAGCAACACGAATTCGATGAGGATGGCCATCCAGTTTTGTTCTTTCAGTGATTGCGACAAACGACGCAAAATCATTTTTTCCTCCCGGAAATTTCCTGCAGATTGCTGAACAGCACCGGGTTGTAATCCCGCAAATTACCGAGCGCGGTTTCGACATCGGCGAATCGCAATTGCAGGGAGGGCACGAAATTCTCGTTTGACCGGAGGGCCTTGGCGGCGACGACTATTTTTTCTTCCGGCACATCGAGTTTGCAGGGGTAATCCAGCGATTTGACGATGCCCTGATAATCAAGCAGTTCGACGTAGCGATCACCGCATTTCTTTTGCAATTCGCGCTGCACGTCTTTCGATACTGTCCGGCGAAAAACTTCGCGATATTCGGATTCCTGTCCATCGGTACTGATTTCGTCGAACAAGGGCGAGGTAAATACGATGATCGCCGTTTCTCGTAATTTCTGGTCGGCGATCAGGCCGATGGTGCCGGTCGATACCATTTCGTCGTAGGTGGCGCGGTAGCGGTCGTTGTATTTGTATTGCGTGGCGCGATAGGCGCTGATCACGAATTGCTCGTCGGTCTGTTTCGCCTCGCCCGCCATCGCGGCCAGCGTCTTGTCCGCATTCAATGCGACATCTTTGTAATATTCGATCAAACTCTCGTAGCCCCAGGCCTCCAGACGCATGTCACGATTCAGGCGCTCGGAGAAAACCGCAGCTTTCTTGTCGGTCTCCCGTTCGGCATTCCAGTTCGATACCTGGGTGCCGATAAAAACGCCGAGGATCACAATCACCAGATCAATCCAGATCGCAGTCCAGTGCTGGTTTTTGACGTGCTCTATCATGCGGCGAAGGATCATCACGAAATTCCTGTGTAGGAGAGCCTTCTGGGCTCGATAGATGTATCAGATAGCCTGTCGAGCCTAGAAGGCCCTCCTACGAAAACTAGAGAGCGGACGAGGCTGAAATTACTCACAGACGTAATCGCCTCTATTATTTTTACGACATAAATCCGGCGCGCCGTACTTGTCCCATAGTTCGGGCAGGTGGAAGTCGCGCAGGAAGTCGGCGAACTCGGGCAGCGCGCGAATTGGTGCGCCCTGGCGTGTCCAGATCCAGTTCATCGAATCGATGCTGTCGCCCAACTGGTGCTCACGCAAGACGGCCAAACCTTGTGCCGGTTCGTCAAGGCGGAATAGATACAGAGGCATGGTGGGTATCGATTTTTTCGAACCCATCCTGGCCTGCACGGCTTGCATCGCTTGCACGGCAGTCTGCTTGGCGGCAGCATCACCGAACACACCACGGTGCACGAGCACCAGGTCGTCGCGTGACAGGCTGAAATCCAGCCCCATACTTCCGGCCACCCACAGGCGCTCGGATTCAGCGGCGTTGCCGTGCAGCATCGCAATTTCCCCCAGTGCATTCGCGGTATTGACCAGGCCGAGGTCGTAGGCGCGCTGCAGCAGCGGTTCGGCACGTGCGATGTCGCCGTCTTGCAGATACAGCATGCCGCGCCAGCGCAGGGCATTGGGCAGCATCGGATCGAGCGAGAGCGCATGCTCGATCTGCGCTGTTCCCTGTTGACGGTAACCAGTGGTCAGCAGGGTCAGTCCGTACCAGAAGCGTGCGTTGGGATCGTTCGGGTCGATCCGCATCGCTTCTTCAAAAGCGTCACGGCCCTGTACTTGTTTGTCGCGGAACTTGCGTAGCGAAGCGCCGCGCGCGGCCCAGGCTTCCGCCGAATTGGCATCCAGCTTCAATGCGTCGTCGGCGTAGCGAATGGTCTGTTCATGCGCCTGTTTCGGATCGGCATCGGTGTAGGACGCGAGCACCACATACATCGAAGCCAGCCGAGCGAATGCACGGGCAAAGGTGGGGTCGAGTTGCACCGCTTGCTGCAAGGTGGCAATGGCATCGCGGAAGCGTGTGCGGTCGCGCCGGTTGAAGATCGAACTGGCCTGCAGGTATAGCTGGTAGGCCTCGGGATTCTTGGTGCCGGCGTTTACCAGGCGATCTTGCTGCCCGGCATTCAACGCCACCTTCAATTCGCTAGTAATGCGCCGCGCGATATTTTCCTGCAGCGCAAAAATATCGGCATCACTGCCATCGAAAGTTTCCGACCACAAATGAAAACCATCGCTGACGCGGATCAATTGCGCGGTGATGCGCAGCTTGTCGCCCTGCTTGCGCACCGAACCTTCGAGGACATGCGCCACACCCAGGGTTTTACCTATCACTCGCAAATCTTGGTTTTTGCCTTTGAACGAAAATGACGATGTACGCCCTGCAACGCGAAGATCTTTAACTTTTGATAATGAATTCAGGATTTCTTCGGCAACACCATCGGAAAAATATTCGTTGTTCTTGTCGGCACTCATATTGTCGAACGCCAGCACCGCGATGGATTTTTCGTTTTCGGATTTTTCTTGCTGCGCTGCTTTTTCCGTGATCGCCTGCGTGGCAACGGAAACCATCGCCGCTTCCCGCTTTGGTGCCAGATAAAATTTATCGAACCCGAAAAACGCCAAGGCAATCGCGAACAACACCAGAATGCTGCGCTCCATCTTGCGAGCAGTTTGCGGCGCAATCGATTGTTCCGGTGTTACTTCGGCATCGCGCTTCAAACCTTCGGGCGTCAGTTCGAATATCCACGCAATTACCAATGCCGGAATAAAGCCGATCATCAATAAAACCACAATGCTGCGGGCAATCCAGTCGGGCGACCCGAACAAGGGCAATACTGTCGCAGCGACTTGCGTAATCAACCACGCACCGACCAGATACAAACCGGCCATGCGGATGACGTTGCGGCGTTTGAGTTCGCTAATAAAATTCATTTTTTTAGAATCTCGTTGAACTCACCGTAGGAGGGCCTTCTAGGCCCGACCAGCCCGAGGGATGATT
>JAYUWO010000022.1:0-2402 GCA_043753545.1 Arenimonas sp. | reverse complement strand
ATGACGGCTATTTCGTGCTCGCCGTTGCCAGTGAAAAACTTTGGCGTGATTGCTGCGCCGTTCTGTCCAGAACAGATTGGCTGAATGACCCGCGTTTTATCGACAATGCTGCGCGGGTTGCCCACCGCGATGTATTGATTGAAGACATGCAGAGAATATTTTCCGGACAAAGTTTGCGTCACTGGCAAGAGCTTTTCGAACAAGCCGGCATTCCGATTGCGCCGATCAATACCGTGCAACAGGCTATCGAACATCCGGTCACCAACGCACGCCACATGCGGATTGAGTGTGGAAATGTATCGATGATTGGCAGCCCTCTGAAACTGGAACAAACACCGATCAGCTATCGCTTGCCGCCACCGCAACTGGATGCCCATCGCGATATCATCTTGAACGAACTACGCCAGCAGGGATTGATCGCATGAAATCCAGTAACGGAATGATCATTAATGCAAGATTGGCGACCATGCGCCCCGAGCTAAGCGCATACGGACTGATAGAGCAGGCCGCGATTGCCTGGAAAGAGGGCATCATCATCTACGCCGGCCCAATGAAAGACATGCCGGAGCTTGCCGATATTCCCGCGCATCATGTCGAAGATGCCCACAACCGCTGGATAACGCCCGCATTGATTGATTGCCATACCCATCTGGTGTTTGCCGGTGACCGCGCAGTGGAATTTGAACGTCGTCTGGAAGGCGTTAGCTACGAACAAATTGCACGCGAGGGTGGCGGCATTATTTCAACGGTAAAACAAACACGTGATGCCAGTGAAGACGAACTATTCGCCCAATCATTGCCGCGTTTGCAAAACCTGATTGCCGAAGGTGTCGGCACACTGGAAATTAAATCCGGCTATGGGCTGACGTTTGAATCCGAACGCAAAATGCTGCTCGTTGCCCGGCGCCTGGCCGAACACACGGGCATTACAATCAAGACCACATTTCTCGGTGCGCATGCACTGCCAGAGGAATTTTCCGGTCGCAGTGATGATTACGTCGCTACTGTCTGCGACTGGATGCAGCGACTGCACGAAGAAAAGTTGATTGATGCGGTCGATACTTACTGCGAAAAAATCGCGTTCAGCGTCGAACAAACACGCCGCGTCTTCGAATGTGCAAAAAATCTGGGCATTCCGGTCAAGCTACATGCCGATCAACTCAGCGACATGAAAGCGGCGGCTTTATGCGCCGAGTTTTCCGGTTTGTCGGCCGACCATCTGGAATACACCGACGAAGCTGCGGTTATCTCGATGAAACAAGCTGGTACGGTTGCCGTGTTATTGCCGGGATCGTTTCATTGCCTGCGGGAAACAAAACTTCCTCCGGTGGAAATGTTTCGCAAGCACGATGTTGCCATGGCGGTATCGACCGATTTGAATCCGGGCACATCACCGGTGCAATCCTTGCATCTGGCGATGTCGCTTGCTTGCACGCATTTCAGGCTGACGCCGGAGGAAGCTTTGCGTGGTGCCACCGTACATGCTGCCGCTGCCCTTGGCCTGAAAGATCGCGGTCAGTTAATTCCAGGACTGCGCGCCGATTTCGTGCAATGGAATTTCAAACATCCAGCCGAGCTTTGTTACTGGCTGGGTGGCAATCCGGTTCACTCGATACATCAGGCATAACGTAGGGCGATTCATGAATCGCCCCTACGAAACCCACCCGTGCGTGCATACTTCTCGAAACACAGGCATAAAAAAGCCCCGCATTGCAGGGCTTTTTTCGGAATCTGGAAATATTACTTGGCAGCTACTTTTTTCGCAGGTGCTTTTTTAGCAGGTGCAGCAGCAGCGGCTTTTGGCGCGGCAACCGCTTTACCTACCACCGTTTTGCTTTCGGTTGGACGGCTTTTGCCGTAGCTGGAGATATTACGTTTGCCTTTCGCGGTGCGACGATCGCCCTTACCCATGATGCTTTCCTTAGTGATTGGTTCTACAAATTAGGTGCGTATCCTAGCATTTTACCGGCACGCGACCAAGCTATTAATGATGATGGCAGCGCGCGTCGTGCACATGGCCGTGGGTGAGACGCAAATTAATGATATGCGCGACCGCGATCAGGGTGCCGCCGATGCTCATGGCGATCGCATGCTGAACGATTGAATGATGAACGCTATCGATCAGGATTCCGCCCCATACCGCCACCAATCCGGGCAAAAGGAAGGCCAGAGCTCGATAAACACGGTGGATCCGATAACCCTGCCAAAGGCTGGCCAAAGCAAGAATGCTGGCAAAAACAACAAATGCCCACTCCATGCTGTTGTATGCCAAAGCGCTAACGCCGAGTGCCGGCAAGGTCGCGATAATCAATGGCAACAAGGCGCAATGCGCAGCACAGACCAAGGCTCCAACACTTCCAACTTTGTCGGCCGTGCGGGTAAAGGTCCATTTTTTTGAAGGA
>JAYUWO010000021.1:0-22381 GCA_043753545.1 Arenimonas sp. | reverse complement strand
TTTCGATGTGACGCGGCTGTTCGATATATTTTTCCAGCAATACTCGGTCGCGGCCAAAGGCATTTTTTGCTTCGCGTTGGCAGGATTCCAGATTTGCCAGAAATTCGTCCGAGCTACGAACGATACGCATGCCTTTACCACCGCCACCATGCGCAGCCTTGATCATCAACGGATAGCGGATTTGATCGGCTTCCTGCAACAGATAGGCCGGGTCCTGGTTCTCGCCGGTATAGCCCGGCACGACAGGAACCCCGTGCGCCGCCATTAAATCCTTGGCACCGGCCTTGCTGCCCATTTTTCTCATGGACGATGCTTTCGGGCCGATAAACTTAAGTCCTGCCGCTTCAACCGCTTCGGCAAAATCGGCGTTTTCAGACAAAAAACCGTAGCCGGGATGGATGGCCTGCGCGCCGGTTTTTTTTGCCGCTTCGATTACCTTGTCGCCGCAAAGATAACTTTCGCCCGGCATGGAGCCGCCAAGATAAACCGCTTCGTCTGCCTGCTTGACGTGCTGTGCCTTGGCATCCGCGTCGGAATACACCGCGACGGTCCGGATGCCGAATTGGCGGCAGGTCCGAATTATCCGGCAGGCGATTTCACCCCGGTTGGCGATCAGAATCTTATTGAACATGCTTATTCGCCATCCCAGTAACCAAGATTGTCTTGCTCGCGATTCATCAGGCGGATGGCTTTGCGGGTGCCGTCGGCAGTATTGTCATGATAATAGGCCGCACCGGTTTTTCGGGAAGCGGGATATTGTACGAAGTCCGGAGTTCGCATGGTGCTTACCGCAAGATAACGCAAAGTATGCGTTGCCGAGCTATTGCTGATTTGATGCGCGGTTTCCGGGCCGCCGGCGGGGCAGGCAATCACATCACCTGCACGAATCGGAAAAGTATCGTTGCCGATTCTTGCCTGGCCTTCGCCTTCAATAATGTAAAACATTTCTTCGTTGCCATAGTGATTATGCGCAGGAAAGGCGGCTTTTCCCGGTGGCAAGATGGTCATGTTGTAGCCGAGGCGCACGGCGCCGATCATTTCCGATATTCCCGCCATCATGGCGCCCTGGTATTTCTCAGGCGCGCCGGGCTTGTAGTGACTGATCAAAACGGCGTTGGTGTCTTTGATATTAAGAATCGGTTTTTGCATGCTGTGCTCTTGAGCGGAGTGGCTAACGACTACATGGTCAATCGTGGGTCTTCCTAGACCCAGTGTGCAGCACGTTTTTCAAGAAATGCATTCAAGCCTTCCTGGCCTTCTTTCGATACGCGAAGTTTTGCAATCAAGGCTGCATTTTCATTATCCAGTTGCTCGGCTGTCTCGAAGGATTGTCCGCTGACTCGCAAAGCCAGGGTCTTCGCTTCTTTTTGCGCAATCGGTCCACCTTTCAACAGCCAGTGCAACGTCTTGTCGATGGTTTCATCGAGTTGCGCGTGCGGCACTGCCTCATGCAGCAAACCAATTCGAAGCGCCAATGCCGAATCAAAAATTTCGGCACTCAAAAACAGCCGGCGAGCGTGGCGAAGCCCGATGGCGGAGATCACGTAGGGTGAAATCACCGCTGGTACCAGGCCGAGCTTGACCTCGCTCAGGGAAAACTTGGTGGCTTCGACGCCGATGGCGATATCGCAACAGGCGATCAGCCCGACACCACCGCCATAAGCCGCGCCATTGACCCGAGCAATCGTGGGTTTGCTCATGAAGTTGAGCGTGCGCATGAGTTTGGCAAGCTGCAAAGAGTCTTTGAGATTTTCTGCCTCGCTGGCATTGGCCATCGAACGCATCCAGTTCAGATCGGCGCCAGCGGAAAAGGTGGAGCCGGCACCGGTAATGATGACGGCCCTGACACTGTCATCCCGATCCAGGCTTTCCAGTTCGGTGGTGATCTGCCGGATCAAGTCGGCATCAAATGCGTTGTGGGTTTCCGGTCGGTTCAGGGACAGGGTCGCAACGCCTTCATGTTTGTTGAGTGTTAGCACGAATAGCTCACTTGAAAGGCCCGCAGTAATTGACCCCTCAATGATACCGAGCTTGCTCGGTTTGCCATAGCGCTAGCTCGTGGTCATTGACCTGAGGAGTTGTAATGGGAATCGTTCCTGTTTGTAACGGCTTCCCGATTTGGCCGGGCGAGATTTAAGCAAAGTGGATCCAGAGCGTCGCCAGGGCAAGTACCACCATCGTGCAACTGACCCAGACTAGCGATGCGGTTTTCTCGCGGGTTTCCTCAAAGCTGCAATCGTGGATCCGGGTGTAGATTTCGTCGTGAACCGCGATCATTCCAATGCCAAGATGGGCAGAGAGAACTAATTTGTGTTCGGAAAGTATGTCAGGCATCACAGACATCGAAAACACCGAAAGGAAAAACGCTGCCGTCGAGAAGAACGCGAAATAAGCCACCGGTCTGGATTGTTTGTCCGGATTCGAGGTAACCAGGCTGAAACAAAGAAAGGTAAGGACCCAGACGAGATAGTTGATCACGGCGGCATCGACCAGCATGGCTGTGATGACGACAATCGGACAAATGATGGCAAGCAGTATGTGACCCTTGTCTACTGTCTGTTTCCGGATGACGTAGAGGTCCAGTTGGTAGTTGCCGATCCGAAGTAAGGCTATCAATAACCAGCCACCGAATAAAATGCCGGAAGAAATGCCAAAGCCCAAGGCGAAATTTTGCACCATACCGGTGTAGTTCAGCCAAGCCATCATACCGATTGAATATATCGCCGCGCGCATTGATGCCATCAGCAATCGCGGGGCAGAAATCCTGGTCTTGTCGTTGACGTTAATCCAGAACTGAAAGCTGTCGTATTCCACAAACTCCGCAATGTAATTGCCATTTTCATCCCTGACTTCATTGGCAATTTCCATCGCTTTCGTCGGTAGCCCGGGAAAAACGAGCAGGTACAGTGTCTTAAATTTGTTCGATGCCCCCAGCAGGCTTTCATCTATCCATCGCTCATGCGGGCTTCTGTTCCGGTTTTTTCTTTCGTATGCCACAGCTGCCGCATGCCAGAACCTCCTGGATTTTTGCCTTGCCATATCGATCTGATGATCAATCCAGTCATGATTTGCCGAAACGGAGTCTAGTCCGAAAAAAGAAATCACTATTTCCAGGGCGCGGGGACGTAGTGGGGTATCAGTCTGTGCATAGGCTGTTATCAGTGGTTCGGTGATCTGATGTTTCAGATACAGCGAGTAAAGATCAGGATGGTCGTCGAGCCACTTTTTCAGTTGTTGATCATCTTCGCTTTTTGAAATCTCGTCGAGTTCATCGATGAATTCATCGAGACGAAAAATATCGTTATTGTCGCTTTCGGCGGCCAACTCTTCCGCATTGGTATCGGAAACACCACCGGTGCCGGCATCTCGTTGTTCCGTTGTAATTTCGTCGAGTTCATTCGTGTGTTCGGGCGCGGACTCAATGCTCGGCGGCTCAGCTATTTCTCCAGACTCATCATCGTCGTCATCATCGAAGTAATATTCGTCAGAATCATAATAGTCATCGTCCTCTTCTTCCTGCGAATACGTGCCCGCAGCGATGGCCAGCTGCTTTTGTTGTTCTGCTTCTACCTTGCGCAGCAAGCGGGCATCGCGCTGTTTTGCGATTTCGATGGCGCTCTGAAAAGCCGAGTTTACTTCCTGAAATCCGACCGGATCTTCATCGGGACGATGCTGTTTCAACTTGCCGGCATACGCACGTTTGATCTCTTGAATACTGGCAGTCTGCTTGATGCCAAGTTTGCGAAAGCAACTCACCAGCCAAGCCTCGCCTCGAAGTCGGTCATTATCTTGTTGAATTGCTCGCGATGCTTGGCAATGGTCTGTCTGTCCTGCCGGTCGATTTCTCCAAGAAATTGAATCAGGTAGTGCTGGATTTCATCCCGGTCCTGTCCCAAGCATTCGGCGTAAATTCGTTCGGCTTTTGAAATGGCCGCAATGTTCTCCTGGTCTTCGCGAGGATGGATTTTTATCTCAGCCAGTGATTGCAGGCGCGCGCGGATTTCTGCATCCGTCAGCACGCCTTTGTTCTCCTGCAAGATAAGCTCGTAGGTTTTTTTCGTGGCCAGCACCGTCGCTTCAACTTGCAGCACGCCGTTGACGTCATAGGTGAATCTGACATCGACCGAGTTATCTTCTTTCGTCAGGCGCGGAGATAGCGAAACTTCCAGACGCCCGAGTTTTACATTATTGGCAACCAGCGGGCTTTCGCCTTGATAAACGTTTAGTTCAAGTTTGGCTTGTCCTTCGTGCATCGGGCTGTAGATGCTGGATCGGCTGATGGGGACGGTACTGTTGCGCTCGATAATCGGTGAAAAATGGCCGTGTGATATTTGCTTGCCGTGATCCTGGCGGCTGATTTCGACGCCCAGCGTATAAGGGCATACATCGGTCATCACGATTTCTTCGAGTGATGCGTTGCGTGCTTTCATTCCGGCCACCACGCAGGCGCCCATCGCAATTGCGCGATCCGGATCGACGTGGCGCAAGGGCAGGCGACCGAGCATGCGGGCAACCAGTTTCGACATCAAGGATAATCGCGATGATCCACCCACCAAAATGACTTCATCAAGTTGATTCGGCAATAATTTGGCATCACGCATGGCTCGTTCGATCGGGTGCCGGATGCGCTGAATCAATGGCTCGGCCAAACTTTCAAAACGGTCTTGATTTATGGACCAGTTTTTCACCTGTCCGTCGACCATTAATTCGAAACTGGCCTCATGCTGGTTGCTGAGCTGTTTTTTTGCCCGCTCGCATTTGCTTTCTATCTGGGCCAATTCTTCTTTCTTGATTTTTTTCTGGTCAATGTCGAGATCAGCGCAGCAGGTTTTTATCAGGAGATGGAGGAAGTCTTCACCGCCAAGATTATTGTCGCCGGCACTGGCGTGCACCTGCATCACGCCATCGAAAATTTCCAGAATCGAAACGTCGAAGGTTCCGCCACCTAGGTCGAGCACGATGAAGGTTGAACCGTTCATGCGTTGCTCAAGACCGTAAGCCAGGGCTGCGGCCGTGGGTTCGTTAATCAGGCGCTCGACACGAATGCCGGCCAATTCACCGGCGGCACGCGTGGCCTTACGTTGGGCATCGCCAAAATAGGCCGGTACGCTGATGATGGCTTCGGTAATTTTTTGACCAAGATGCGCTTCTGCATCGTCCAGTAGCGAGCGTAAAACCAGTGCCGAGAATTCTTCGGGACGATAATTCTTGTTGCCGATTCGTGTTTCGCGGGCCGTCCCCATCCAGCGCTTGAATGCTGCGACCGTGACATGGGGATGCGTGACTAATCGATCACGGGCGGCACGGCCGATCAGCATGGTTCCTTTTTCGTCCACGCTGACAACCGACGGTGTTAAAAATTCACCGAGTGCATTCGGAATAAGTTCCGGACCATTTTCGCCAAAAAAACCGATGAGTGAGTTAGTAGTACCAAGATCAATACCAACAAGCATGAAATATCCTAGAAATTACATTCTGAAAACGCCAAACCGTGATTTCACGATCGGTGCGTTCAACGAAGCTGAAATAGCAAGACCCAATACACGGCGCGTATCGGCAGGATCGATAATGCCGTCGTCCCACAAGCGCGCAGAGGCATAATAAGGATGGCCCTGACGTTCGTATTGATCGCGGATCGGTGCCTTGAAGGCTTCTTCTTCCTCGGCACTCCAGCTCTTGCCCGAGGCTTCGATACCATCTCGCTTCACCGTTGCCAGAACGGATGCTGCTTGCTCGCCACCCATTACGCTGATGCGGGCATTGGGCCACATCCATAAAAAACGTGCGCCGTAGGATCGGCCACACATGGCGTAATTACCTGCGCCAAAGCTGCCGCCAATTACGACGGTGAATTTGGGTACATGTGAACACGCAACGGCCGTGACCATCTTGGCGCCATCTTTGGCAATGCCCTCGTGTTCGTATTTTTTACCCACCATGAAGCCGGTGATGTTTTGCAGGAAAACAAGCGGTATATCGCGCTGGTTGCAAAGCTCGATGAAATGCGCGCCTTTCAGGGCGCTTTCGGAAAACAGAATGCCGTTGTTGGCAATGATCCCGACAGGATAACCGTGCAAATGGGCGAAACCGCAGACCAGGGTTTTGCCGTAACGCGCCTTGAATTCTTGAAACTCGGAACCGTCGACAAGCCGTGCAATGACTTCGCGGATATCGAAGGGTTTACGGGTGTCTTTGGGAATCAGGCCGTATAGCTGGTCGGCTGGGTACATGGGTTCTTTCGGAGTTTGAAGCGCCAGACTAATCGCTTTTTTGCGATTGAAGTTCGCGACGATGTTGCGGGCGATTTCGAGTGCATGTGCGTCGTTTTCGGCCAGATGGTCGGCTACACCGGAGATGCTGGTGTGTACATCGGCGCCACCCAGAGTCTCGGCATCGACAACTTCACCGGTGGCTGCTTTTACGAGCGGCGGACCGCCGAGAAAAATAGTGCCTTGTTCCTTCACGATGACACTTTCGTCGCACATCGCCGGAACATAGGCACCACCTGCGGTGCATGAGCCCATCACAACGGCGATTTGCGGAATATTTTCTGCCGACATGCGCGCCTGGTTATAAAAAATGCGTCCGAAATGTTCCTTGTCCGGGAATACCTCGTCTTGCATCGGTAAAAATGCACCGCCGGAGTCGACCAGGTAAATGCAGGGCAAACGATTTTCAAAAGCGATTTCCTGAGCCCGCAAATGTTTTTTGATAGTAATCGGAAAATAGGTGCCGCCTTTTACCGTAGCGTCGTTTGCAACGATCATGGCTTCGCTGCCATGAATTCGACCAATGCCGGTAATGATGCCGGCGCAAGGCGCCTGATCATCGAACATGCCGTGTGCAGCGAGCGAAGAAAGCTCCAGAAATGGCGAGCCTGGATCGAGCAGGGCAGTTATGCGATCTCGTGGCAGCAGTTTTCCGCGCTCGGTGTGCTTGATGCGCGCCTTTTCTCCGCCGCCAAGGGCAATGCGTTGCTGTTGCTGTTCAAAGGCATTCACCTGGCCGGATAAATACGCGTGGTTTTCCTGGAACTCGGTGGATTTTGGTTCGATCAGAGACTTGATAACTGGCATTGCGCTAGCTCGTTACGATAATGCCCAAGTTTAAGCCTTATGCAGGAATCAGCCTAGAGCCATAATTTGTTTGGAAAATACAGGCGAAAAAAAACGCCGGTTTTCACCGGCGTTTTCTTGTAACTCAGGGTAAAGAAGTTATTACTTCTTTTCTTCAGTTGCTGGCTCAGCAGCAGCGTCAGCAGCAGCGCCTTCAACGGCAGCAGCAGCATCGGTAGCAGCAGCGTCAACGGTTGCAGCAGCGTCGGTGGCAGCAGCGTCAACGGTTGCAGCAGCGTCGGTAGCAGCAGCGTCAACAGCAGCAGCAGCGTCGGTAGCAGCAGCGTCAACTGCAGCAGCGTCGGTCGATACTTCTTCGGTTTTTTGGCAAGCGGTCAATGCAGCAGCAAGGGCCAATGCGAGCAGGGCTTTATTCAGGGACATGGGTATTTCCTCGTCTAGACGTTAATTAAATTAAACAATATTGTTGACAACAAAACGTGCGCACACGGCGCACGTCCGCATATGATGGCATTATCTATGCCGTAGTCAAGTGGCTTGTTCCTAAAATGCGATGAAGAAGCATTTTTTTGGGTAGCCCGCATCTGAACGCCCTCAGCAGAGTTAGAAGAGTTCAATAGCGATGGCAGTTGCCTCTCCGCCGCCGATGCAGAGAGCCGCCACGCCCTTTTTGCCGCCGGTTTTGATCAATGCGTTGATCAAGGTGACGATCAATCGGGCACCGCTGGCACCAATAGGATGGCCCAATGCACAGGCACCGCCATGAATGTTCAGTTTTGCATGGAGAATGCCCAATTCCCGCATGGGCGCCATGGCGACTGTTGCAAAAGCCTCGTTGACTTCGTACAAATCGACATCAGCTACTGTCCAGTCAGCTTTTTTCAGTACTTTTTCGATGGCGGCCACCGGGGCGGTAGTGAACCACTCGGGTGCTTGTGAATGGGTGCTGTGGGCGATTATTCGTGCCAGCGGCTTCAGGCCCTTTGAGTCTGCACGGCTCTCGTCCATCAAAACCAGCGCAGCAGCACCGTCATTAATACTCGAGGAGCTGGCGGCCGTGATCGTGCCGTCTTTCTTAAAGGCGGGCTTCAATGTCGGAATTTTGCCGATATCGCATTTGCCCGGTTGTTCGTCGCTATCAAACACGACATCGCCTTTGCGGGTCGATACCGTAACGGGTGCAATCTCGGCTTTGAATGAGCCATCTGCCTGCGCGGCGAGAGCACGTCGGACGGATTCTGCGGCAAATGCATCCTGTTCTTCACGCGTGAACTGGTACTTGTCGGCGCACAACTCGCCAAAACCACCCATCGGTTGTTTGTCGTAGGGGTTTGTCAGGCCGTCCCAAGCCATGTGATCCAGCATCTCGGCACTACCGAAACGAATTCCGGTGCGCGAACCGTTTAACAAGTGTGGCGCATTGGTCATGCTTTCCATGCCGCCCGCAACGACAACTTCTGCAGAACCTGCCTTGATCAGGTCGTGCCCCAGCATGACCGCTTTCATGCCCGAGCCACAAACCTTGTTAATCGTGGTGGCGCCCGCAGCAAGCGAAATACCTGCAGCGATGGCTGCCTGGCGTGCTGGCGCCTGGCCCAAACCTGCCGGCAAAACGCAGCCCATAATGACTTCGGAGACTTCATCGGCAGCAACGCCGGATTGCTCCAGCGCGGCCTTCATCGCCACAGCGCCCAAGACAGGCGCAGGAACGCCGGTGAATTGACCCAATAAAGCACCCAGTGCGGTGCGTTTTGCACCGACGATAACGACAGACATGGCGGACTCCAAACAAGAATATTGATGTGCAAGCGCACTTGCGCGCCGCATATTATGCGCCCGCCGTGGCGCCAGAGGAAATCAACGGTATTGAAAAAGTCGTGTCATGGTGGCTTGTGCCGGCATTGAAAGCTGTTAGCCTGAGTCATTGGGGGGAGGTTCTATGCGTCTTGTACGTGTGGCAATGCTGACAGCGATAGGGATGATGTTGATGTCATCGCTTTCGCTGGCGCAGGATTTGAACGCCGTGCGTTTCCAGCGCTACGGAATCGAGAATGGACTGTCCCAGACCACGGTCCGCGACTTGTTTCAGGATCAGGATGGTTTTGTCTGGCTGGGCACTCAGGATGGGTTAAATCGTTTCGACGGTTATGAATTTCGAATTTATCGCAACGATACTGCCAGGGAAAACACCGTGGGCGACAATCACATTGTTGCCATTGAAGCTGCGGCAGATAAGGATTTTTGGGTCGGCACGCAGTCGGGTGGATTGGCGCTCTACAATTCGTCCAAAGATGATTTCAAACGCTTTCAGGCGACCGGAAAATTTGGAGATATTTCCAGCAACAGCATCAGCGCGTTAAAGCTAGATGCAAAAAAGCGGTTGTGGGTGGCAACCAATGCGGCGACGCTGCAGTGGCTGGATAAAAAGCAAATGCTTTTCCAGACTGTCCCTTCAGTGAATATCGACAATGTCGGCAGAGTCAAATCGATATTGGATTATCGCGAGGGGCTGTTGCTGGGCACCCGCAACGGCCTCTTTTATCTTGCCAACGAGAAAGCAAGATTGCTGCCGTGGCCCTCACAGTCGCCCATAAATATCGAGATTGAAACCGCCATTCGAAGTCTGGATGGCAAAGAGATCTGGGTGGCGAGTATTGATAGCGGTCTCTATCGATTCTCGGAGTCTGGTCGATTGATACAGCACATCAGGCGGCGGGACGGATTAGCCGATGACAATGTCCGTGATCTGAAGTTTGATCGACTAGGAAGATTGTGGGTGGCCACTTTTGATGGCTTGTCACGGATTGATGCACCGAATGCGGTGATAAAAACCTGGCGCTATAACGAAGGTCTTGGCGGAAGTTTGGCATCGAGCCGAATTCAATCGCTGATGGAAGATCGTGATGGGCTGATGTGGATCGGTACCTGGCTGAACGGCGTCAGCCTGTTTATTCCGCGCACTGAAACATTTCAGGAAATTACGGCGCAATCGGGCAACGCCAATGCACTGCCCGGCTCTGCGGTACCCGGTCTGTTTGTGGATAAGGACAACAGCTTGTGGCTGGGTGTTCTCGAAGGCGGCGGCCTGATTCATTACGAGATTGGTAAAGGGATTCTTGCCAGATATGTCAACGACCAGAATAGAAGCGACAGCCTGCCTTCGGGTGCGGTGCAAAGTATTGCTCGTGACCGTAAAGGTACTGTCTGGGTCGCCACAGGAACCGGTCTGGCGAAATTAAGGGAAGATGGAAAAACATTCGAGATTTACCGCAATGAAAAAGACAACCCGCGCTCCTTGCCCTACAACACGCTTCAAAGACTTTTTGTCGATTCGAAAGGCACCTTGTGGATAGGTACTTCCGGTGGTGGTTTGGCGTCACGTTGCGAGTCTTGCGATTATTTCGATCGCTATCCCGTTCCTGATGGAAATGGCTACACCATCAACGATACCGTGAATGCCATTTTTGAAGATTCACAGGGCCAATTCTGGTTTGGATTAAGGCCTGGCGGACTAGTCAAGCTAGACCGCCAGACCGGCGTGATGCATCGTTACCGCGGCATGCCGGGTAAGCCTGGAGCGCTGAGTCACGACACGGTCACGTCAATCTATGAAGACAGCCGAAATCGAATGTGGATAGGTACGCAAGGTGGTGGTTTGAATCGGATGGAAGTCAGCCCACGCGGAGACGTAAGCTTTATCCTGTACAGCACGAAAGAAGGCTTGGCAGCCAATGCCATCGGCGGTATGTCAGAAGATACACAGGGTAATATTTGGGTGAGTACCACGGCTGGTTTGTCCCGCATCAATCCCGAGCGGGAAGAGATTGAAAACTTCGGCACACGCGACGGTGCGCAGGGTATCGGCTATTTCGTCGGGTCTTATGGAAAGCTGCCAGACGGAAGAATCCTGTTTGGTGGTTTGCGAGGCGTCACTGTATTCAATCCGCTTGAAGTCGGGTCACAACCTGCGCCTAATCGTACTCAACTCACTCGTCTGAGAGTACTGAAACGGGGCGAACGAAATGCCGGAGAAAAATCCTATCGCTATACCAGTGATTTAACCGGCGGCCGACTTGAATTGGAAGTGCAGGCCGACGATTTGAATCTCGAGTTTTCCGCCATGAGTTTTACCGATCCGCAAGCCCTGCGCTATTCGTATCGTATGATCGGTGTTCATGATGATTGGGTCGAGACCGATTCATTAAGGCGTCTGGCATCCTTCAATAACCTTGAGCCGGGTAATTACCAATTTGAAGTCAAGGCCAGAAGCCCCGACGGACAGTGGGGCGAGCCCTATCTGATGCCTATTCAACTCCCTGCGCCATGGTGGTCAACCACGTGGGCAAAATTTTCTTATTTGGCGGTGGTGCTCTTGATCGTCGGCATGTTTGCCTATGAAGTCATACAAAGATTGCGAGACCGGCAACGTGCACAGAAAGACATCACCGACAGCGAGCAGCGCCTGAAGCTGACACTGTGGGGAACTGGTGATGAATTATGGGATCTGGATTTGAAGTCGCAACGCATGTTACGAACCAATCCGCTGCGTATTCTCAAGGCATCTAGCGATGAAATTGTCGAGAATACGACGTCGCTGCGTGACAGTGTGCATCACGAAGACATCGCCAATTTCGAAGATGCCATGTTCCAATGCATAAAAGGGGATAATGAATCAGTCGACGTAACACTTCGCGTCCAGTCTATCCACGATGAGTGGCACTGGATTCGTATCCGGGGTCGGGTGGTAGAACGTGATGAACGTGGGCACGCCGTCAGAATGTCGGGCACTACCGGCGACGTGAACGAATTCAAATTACACGAGATTGCACTGGCTGAAATCAATGCTCAGCTTGAACAGCGGGTTGCCCAGCGAACGGAAGCCCTGAACAAATTGAACGTTGATCTGCGTGCAAGCATCGATCAACTTACCGAGACTCAGGAACAGCTTGTAGAAGCCGAAAAATTGGCGGCCTTGGGCGGATTGGTGGCCGGTGTAGCGCATGAAATCAATACGCCGCTCGGTATCGGCGTAACGGCGGCATCGTTCCTGGATGTCGAAGTGAGACGCCTTGATAAAATGGTGAGTGAAAACACGCTCACGAAAGCCGATCTGGAAAGCTTCAGTCGCAATGCCTCCGAAAGCAGCCAACTTATCCTGAGGAATCTCTATCGTGCGGACAAACTGGTAAAGAGCTTTAAACAGGTGGCGGTTGATCAGTCGAGCCAGGAAACCCGTGTCATCAATCTGCAAAGTTACGTTGAAGAGGTATTGGTGTCGTTGCAGCCGGCAATAAAGAAAACACCTCACGAAGTACATTTGTATTGCATGGAAGTACTTGTTTTCGAAACCTTCCCCGGTGCTGTTTACCAGATTTTAGTGAACCTTGTGATGAACTCGTTGTTACATGCATTTGCCAAGGTCGAGAAAGGAAAGATCGACATCCTGATCAGTCAGGACCGTGATATGGCGTTGATCGAGTTTCGGGACAATGGAGGCGGTATGCCCGAAGATATCCGTCGCCGGGTTTTCGACCCTTTTTTCACCACGCGTCGTGGCGAAGGAGGGTCCGGATTGGGGCTCCATATCGCATGGAATCTGGCCACGCAATTGTTGGGAGGCAGCATCAGCTGCGAAAGCGAAGTTGGCAAGGGCACGGGTTTTTACTTACGTATACCCCTACACCTTAAACAGAAAGAAGAATGATTTAGTCTGGCAATTCCAATCGGACTTGTTCTGCGGCATCCCAGTGTTTGAATAATAGATCGACAAGCATAGGGTCGAATTTTTTGCCGCTCTGCTCGCGGATGAAAGCCTGGATCTTATCGCTCGACCACGGCTCTTTATAGCAACGCTTACTACCTAGCGCATCGAACACATCCACTAGCATCGTGATTCGCCCACCCAGCGGGATAGCCTCTCCTTTCAGGCCTTTGGGATACCCGCTGCCGTCCCAGTTTTCATGATGGGTCGCCGCAATTTCTGCCGCGACTAAAAATATCCCGCGTTTCGATTGCGACAACATTTGATGGCCAATAGCCGCATGCGTACGCATTATTTCGGCTTCGGATACATCATGTGAACCTGGCTTGTTCAAAATAGCATCGGGAATCCCGATTTTGCCGATGTCGTGCAACGGTGCTGCATGGCGAATAAGATCGGCATCGGCTTCATTCATGCCGGCGGCTTTTGCCAGAATTTCAGCCAGCAAGCCTACCCGGCGAACATGGGCGGCCGTTTCCTGTGAACGGGATTCTGCTGCGCCTGCCAATACGCAAATCATTTCCATCTGGGCCTCAACCAATTCCTGATTGAGGTGCAGATTTTCAAATCCGATCGAGACGTTGGTGCAAAACACTTCGACGAGTTTGAAGTCGAGTTCGGATAAATCCCAGGTTTCCCCAACGTATAAAAGACTTTCACCATGCAAGGTATCGGTGAAGTGCAGGGCATAGTGGTCTGGCTGGAATTGATGCTGCTTTTTTTCACAGGCGGTTTTCAGCGTTTTCAGGATATGTGCCGGCAAACCTTCGTCGGCCCGGTGATTGATGTATTTTTCATATTCACCCGTTGCCGCTGCCACCATCAATGCCTCGGGCTCTTCGTTTTTCAGATTGGCGACCTTGCAGTAAAGCGCGCCATGTTCGAAGCCGACGAGTGCCGTAAGCTGGGACAGAACGGCAGAAGCAAATTCGGAAGACTTTTCATGTGAAAAGATATGCGAAGATGCTTCAAGAACGCGTTCCAGGCCACGCTTGTTGGCCTCGATGGTCATGATGTCGCGATAGGCACGTAGCGATGCAAACATCATCGTGGATAATTTCTGCGAAGTGAGTTCGGTTTTTTCCTTGTAGTCATTGATGTCGTAATTACTGATGACTTCGTGTTCCGGAGCCTGACCCGGCTGGCCAGTTCTCAATACGATGCGTATTTGATGGTTGTTCAACTCTTCGCGAATGTATCGCACCAGATCCAGTCCGGCAGTCTCCGTTTCCATCACTACATCGAGCAAGGTCACAGCAATGTCATCGTGTGCCTTGAGCAATCGTTTGGCTTCTTCGATGTTGTAGGCAGACAAAAACTGTAGTGGCTTGCCTTCAAAATTGAAGCTGCCAAGCACCAGCCGCGTGACTTCGTGTATTTCCGGCTCGTCATCTACCAGCAGCAATTTCCATGGCTGTTCAGTGTGTGTTGCTGCTGTTGCTAGGAAATCCATACAGTCCCCCTGAGGACCCAGCTGTGTATCGTCAGTCTCAGTCTAACTAAATCAGGGGAATATGGAAGCGCAATTTCTGACGTGTGTAGGCCGCGTCAAGATTTGCCGTCAAATAGCTCGCGGCCTATCAGCATGCGCCGGATTTCATTGGTGCCGGCCCCGATGGAATAAAGTTTGGCATCCCGGAGAATGCGGCCAGTATCGTATTCATTGATATAGCCATTGCCGCCCAGACATTGCAGGGCTTCCAGCGCCACTTGTACGGCCGCGTCGGAACAGTGCAGCAAACATGAAGCAGCATCGATACGGGAATTTTGGCCAGCGTCGAAATCGCGCGCGACCTGGTAGGCGAATGCCCGTGAACTTTGCAGTGCGGTGTACATGTCGGCAATTTTGCCTTGCATCAAACCGAAGGTCCCTATCGCCGCATCGAATTGCTTACGCTCGCGAACATATGGCAAGGCTATATCCAACGCAGCTTGCATTAGCCCAAGAGGGCCGCCGGAAATCACCAATCGCTCGGTGTTCAAGCCATTCATCAGGACCTTCACGCCTTGGTTAACTTCACCCAGTATGTTTTCTTCCGGAATTTCGCAGTCCTCAAACACAAGCTCGCAGGTATTCGAACCCCGCATACCCAATTTGTCGAGTTTTTGTGCGGTCGAAAAACCCTTGAAACCTTTTTCAACAATGAAGGCCGTCATGCAGCGCGAACCGGCTTCCTTGCCGGCAGTGCGCATATAAACCACCAGGACGTCGGCTTCAGGGCCGTTGGTGATCCACATTTTATTGCCGTTGGCGACCCAGACATTGCCGCGTTTTTCGGCACGGCAACTCATCGATCCGACTACATCGGAGCCAGCGCCTGGTTCGCTCATGGCGAGCGCGCCCTTATATTCGCCACTGCAAAGTTTTGGCAGGTATTTTTTACGCTGCGCTTCGGTAGCGTTGTGATAAAGATTCTGTACGCAAAGGTTGGAATGCGCGACGTAACTCAGGCCAACGGAACCCGAGGCGCGGGAAATTTCTTCCATCGCCACAAGATGCGCCAAAAATGACATTTCGGAGCCACCGTATTCCGCCGGAATGGCAATTCCGAGTAAACCCATTTCTCCCAATTTTGGCCACAAATCCTGTGGAAAGACATTTTCGTGATCGATGGCGGCAGCTCGCGGCGAAATTTCGCTCTCCGCAAATTTGCGAACCGTATCGCGGAGGGCATCAATGTCTTCACCGAGTGAGAAGGGGCGCATAGGGCTTCTTGTATGTGTATGTGAACATCAAGCAGTGAGCAGGAAAACTCCGCTCACTGCTCATCGTTTATCGATGAATGCAATCAGTTACCGCGACGGCCTTGGAAGCGAGGCGCCGAGAGACCCAGATGTGGCAGGCGTAATTTACCGATCGAAGTAATGCGCTCTTCCGCCATGCGATCGGCTGCTTTGTAGGTAGGAATATTATCGCGGGCACTGATTTCAAAAATGCGGCCCAGATTGAAATAAATGGTACGAAGCATGCGCATGGCACGTTCGCGGTTGTAGCCATCGATTTCGAGCGAGACATTCATCAAGCCACCGGCGTTGACGGCATAGTCGGGGGCATAAAGAATGCCTTTACGCATGACTTCATCGCCGATTTCATCGGTCGCCAACTGATTGTTGGCCGCACCACAGATGACTTGGCATTTTAGACGTGGCAGTGTATTTGCGTTTACCGTGCCGCCAAGGGCGCAGGGTGAATAGACGTCGACATCCACATCGTAAATCTGATCCGGAGATACGGCTTCCGCGCCGTGGTCGTCGACCGCGCGCTGGACCAATTCTTTGTTGATATCGGTGACAAAAACCTTGGCGCCGCGTTCACGCAGCAGCTTGACAAATTCCATACCCACATGGCCAACGCCTTGAACGGCGAAACTGTATTTGCCGACATCTTCATTGCCGTATTTCACTTGCAATGCTGCCAATAAACCTTGCAGCGTGCCGTAAGCAGTGAATGGCGATGGGTCGCCCGAACCACCATGGACC
This sequence comes from Arenimonas sp., assembly GCA_043753545.1. Classification (GTDB taxonomy): domain Bacteria; phylum Pseudomonadota; class Gammaproteobacteria; order Xanthomonadales; family Xanthomonadaceae; genus Arenimonas. Next base: position 6,064 of record JAYUWO010000021.1, on the reverse strand, counting down.
TGATGCACACCAGTCACGAATTCGGTTTCGCGGAAAACATATTCCATGTCATTCACGTCGATGCCAACGTCTTCGGCCGTGATGTAACGACCATTGAGGGAATTGACGAAGCGACCAAACGCACGGAACAGCGCCTCGGATTTATCTTTACTCGGATCACCGATGATGACCGCTTTACCGCCACCCAGATTCAGGCCCGACACCGCTGCTTTATAGGTCATGCCGCGACTTAAGCGCAGTACGTCATTCAATGCATCCTGTTCGGTGGCGTATGGCCACATGCGCAGGCCGCCAAGAGCAGGGCCGAGAACAGAGTTGTGAATGGCGATGATGGCCTTCAGACCGGCGTCTTTGTTGTGGCAAAAAACCACTTCTTCGTGACCGGTTTGGGCGAGGGTTTCAAAAATCATGGCAAGCTCCGGGCGGATGAGGTGCAGATTTGCGCAAGAAAAAGGTCTCTGCGAAATCGATAGCCTGTCCGCAAGTGTTTGTAAGTAAAGGGTTTGGTGAATTTGTGTCAGCGAGCCACCCGGCTGCTGCGCGGGTAGTGTAATGCAAACCTGCGGCCTGGGCGGTCTTGTCTTGACGTGGTTTTTGTCATCGAAATGTTTGTTGATCGAATTTTGTCCTGATTTTCTGCTTCACTCCGTTCATATAAGTGCCTGATGGTTTATCTCTCCCCGGGAAGCCATCGGCTCCAACCCTAGAGCAGGGACATTTAGGCGGCCCTCACCGGCCGCCTTTTTTTTGCGCCGCATCATGCGTTATCTTAGTCGGCATGCATTCCCAGCCCCTCTCCACACCGGAAGCTCCCAACATCGATGAGTGCGAGTTGATCTATCGTGTCGCCAGGCATGATTCCGATGCCTTGGCGGAGCTTTACGAACTGACGGTTTCCAGAATCTATGCCGTGGTCATGCGGGTTTTGCGACACGCTGCCGATGCCGAAGAGGTGATCAGCGATGTCTATCTGCAAGTCTGGGAAAAGGCGAATAGCTTCCAATCCGATCGCGGTACCGTGATGGCTTGGATGAACACTATGGCTTGGAGTCGTGCAGTCGACAAGCTCCGTAAAACCCGACGAGACGCCATTCGACATGCTTTGCATCCGAACGACGAGGAAGATGCGTATACACAATGTGAAGAGTTGAGTGTGGAGCAGGTTGCCGAATCCTGGTCAAACGGAAAAGCCATTCAAAACGCATTGTTGGAACTAAGTGAAATCCAGCAACGAGTTTTGCGACTGGCTTACACCGAAGATTTAAGCCATCAGGAAATCGCCGATACCCTGAACCTGCCTTTGGGGACGGTGAAGTCGCATTGTCGCCGTGGTTTGGCGTCGCTTCGTGAAATATTGGTGGCACGAGAACAATGATGAAAAATGAAAAGGAAAATTGCGTGGATATCCTGCTGGCAGCCAATGCGGGTTTGATTCCCGATCTTGCGCCTCCGCCGGAAGTACGCAAAAGAGTGCTGGCTAATATCCTGCACCGTGCTGCCGCTCCTGTCATGCAAGTGATCAGGCAAAACGAGGGTGTATGGCGCAATATTCTTCCCGGCGTAAGCATCAAGTTACTGCGCGAGGATGTTGCTGAGCTTAGCCAGACGACCTTGTGGCAATTACAGCCTGGCGCCACTGTTCCGAGGCATCAACATAGTCAGGATGAAGAATGCTTGGTGCTGGAAGGCTCGATTGTGCATGCCGGTATTGAATATTTTCCCGGCGACTATCTTTTGTCGCCTGCAGGAATGACCCACGACAATTTCGTTGCGCCAGTCGGTGCTTTATTCCTGATTCGTGGCGAGACTGTCGATAAATCCATGATGATCTGATTGCAGTTTTGTGTTTCATCACGCGGACATCACAAGTTCGATAAAAAAAATGCATCCGGCTTCACGCCTGCCTGCGTATGTTCCAGTGACGCAGATTTTGCGCCGCACAAAAACTGGAATAACGATGTCGAGATTTTTCATTCTTTGCGTAATACTTTTTCTCTCCGCCAATTCTGCCATTGCGGCATCTTTCAGTAAGGAAGATCCACCGTTTAGACAGCGCGGAGATATCCTCGTTGAAATCAAAGGTCGTGGTGTCTATACCTACGACGGCGACAAGGTCGCCAACCAGAGCGATTGTTTCGCGCAATGCCGCCTGCTTTGGCCGCCGGTGTATGCCGAAGATGACGCAAAGCCAAAAGGATCGTTCACTATTTTTGCTCGCAAAGATGACGGCAAGCGCCAATGGGCGTTTAAAGGCAAACCTCTGTATCGCTGGGTATCGGACAAAAAGCGTGGCGATGCCGGTGGCGATGGTGTTGCGGGAGTGTGGCGTCTGATAAAAGTAGCCCAAAAAAAACCAGCCAATGCAGCTGATAAACAGCCGGTGAAGCCGCTTTGAAATTTATTTCAACTAAATTTGACTAATCTACGGGGATGAAGATGTCTATTAAACACATGAAGCGAAACGTCTTGGGACTGTTGTTGGCGAGTATGGCAGCCAACGCGTATGCCGCAGATGAGAAGAAGGATTTTGATACTGGCGGGAAGTTACTGTTGACCGGCGGTGTCACGCAACTCGAAGGCTCAGCAGGTGGTGGCTTGACACCCTGGGCGGTGATCGGCGGCTACGGTACCGACGATGAAATCGGCGCCAATGCTTTTTACACCCGCGTGAACACCGGCGCTTATCATTTGGACGATGCTGGCGTCATGGTTGGGTTTTATAATCGCGTCGAACTGAGTTTCGCGCAGCAACGCTTCAACACCGAACAAGTTGGCGGTTTGCTCGGGCTGGGTGACGGCTTTACCTTCAAGCAGAACGTGATTGGCCTGAAAGTACGGGTCGCAGGCGATTTGGTTGTCGATTCCGACAGCTTGATGCCGCAAATATCGGTAGGACTTCAGCACAAGAAAAACAACCAGTCCGGCGTTCTGGCGTTTATCGGAGCCAAAGATGACTCCGGCACCGATGTTTATGTGTCAGCGACCAAATTATTTCTGGCCGACGGCTTGTTGCTCAACGGTACATTGCGTTTCACCAAGGCCAATCAAATCGGAATTCTCGGTTTTGGCGGCGATAAAAATGACAACTACAAGCCACAGCTTGAATTATCCGCAGCTTATCTTTTAAACAGGAAATGGGCCATCGGCGCCGAGTACCGTATGAAGCCGAACAATCTGGGGATTGCAAAAGAAGATGATTGGTTCGATGTCTTCGTCGCATATGCGCCCAACAAACATGTGTCTTTTACCGTGGCGTATGCCGATCTCGGCAATATCGTCATCGAAGATAATCAACGCGGCGTTTATGCCAGCGTTCAAGTCGGCTTTTAGGAAATAATCATGAAAAATATAATTAAATTCGCAGGCTTTCTCTCGCTGATGTTGTTGGCATTCCACACCCCGGCAGTATTTGCTCAGCAAGTCGCCGCTCAGCAGGACGAAATTCCTGCAGAAGAAGAAATTCCTGCAGAAGAAGAAATTCCGGCTGACGAGGCTGATTCGGCGGAACCCGCCGAGGCAGCTTCAGTCCCGATGGGCGATATGTCGACGACAGCACCTGCCTTTCCGGAGCTGCTTCCGGTTTACCAGCAGTTTGGCGAAGAAGCTGGCCTGGTAAAGCTGATGGATGTATTCATGGAAAAACTGCTTGCTGATCCACGCATGCGTCCGTTTTTTGAAAACACCGACCAGGCGAAAGTAAAAAAACATCTTGTAGAGCAGTTCTGCGTCATTCTTGGCGGCCCTTGCAAATACACCGGTCGCGATATGAAGTCGTCTCATGCAACTTTGGGAATTGATCGTGCCAATTTCAACGCATTGGTCGAAGACCTGCAATGGGCAATGGACAAGCAGGGTATTCCGTTTCGTGCACAGAACAAGTTGCTGGCGAAATTGGCACCGATGCACCGTGAAATTGAAACAAAATAAAAGCGCTTATTTGCGAAAAACTCCCTGATGAATCCACAGTGTGGCAATCCATTTGCTGCCCTGTGTTACCGGCAAGCCCGCGTGCAGGGTGCGGGTATCGGGAGAGCCATCTGGCCGCAAATTCTTGAATGCAAGAACTCGCCCCGTTTTCGGGGCGATTTTCTTATTTAATTCAAGAAATTCCGTTTCACCGCCGTGTTGAACATTATTTAGATACACGATGACCGTACTTTCTCGTTGCCCGGAGCCACCATCGGCCAAGGGTGTAATCATGCTTGGCGGCAAGTAATCCCGATGTGGTCGGTATTCCTGGCCGTTTTGGTAGCGGAGTAATTGCAGATATTCCGAATGGGCGGGCGTGGTGCCGGCGACCGAAGCCATGCGTCGCTGTATCAGCAGCAAGCTGATGTCTTCGAGCATTTCTTCGAAAACCATGTCGAAACTGGTTCGTAACTGCACTTGCAGGCGCTCGCCATCCGGCGTCGCGGTTACTGAAGGATTGAGATGCGGGCCGCCGATGTATTGAATCAGACGGCTTTCTTCCAACGTGATCACATCGTCGGCAACGGCAATCCATGGACTCTCGCTAATAATTTCTATTGCTATCGGCCAGAGATCATTCTGGAGCAGCGGTAACGACAATTGCGGCAAATCAGACAGTGCAGCGACTTGCGCCAATTGCGGATTCACCGTGGTGGAGGGAGGCTCCAGGTTCAACGAGGACTGCATCAACAAGGTATTGATGGCTGAAGCCCGCAGCATATTTTTTTCACAACCGATGCCGTCATACAAGCGGTGCATCAACAAGGCGAGACTGACAATATCGCCGCCTCGTGCTGCATGTTCCAGACACAGAGTCCCCAAGCGCAGGAGGGATTCATCGTCCGAACGCGACCAATGCATTGCCAGCGAGCGAAGTGCGGGCGGATGCTTCAGTTCGGCGCTTTTTCTTAAACATTCGTTTGCGTATTGCCAGTCGGGAGCTTTCCCGGGCTTGGCTAGCTCGAGCGCCGCCATCTGATAAAAGGCGCCGCCATGCCCAAGTTCGGCTGCCTGCCGGACAAGGGATATGCCGTGCTTTCGGTCAGCCGAATCGATCAGGGCGAATAAATGCAAACAGCCAAGATTAAAGCTGGCAGCGGGATGAAGGGCCTTGGTGGCCGTCTCGAGAAAGGGAACGGCCGCCAGCATATTGCCGGCCCCAAGCTGAGTGCGTGCTTGTTGCCATTGCTGTTCAATATTTGCGGGTACGGGATTCATGAGTGGAATTGTGACCTTGAAATGGCCAATAACGCCAGCGGCTCCTGTTTGTGGGAAAATAGCCAATCGTTCCCGTAGGCCATTGTCGTATGAGTACTTCCGCCAACTCCCTGCCATCCACTGAAGTGCAAACCGAGCGCGGTCCATTACGTTTCGTGACGGCTGCCAGCTTGTTCGACGGCCACGATGCCGCGATCAATATCATGCGCCGCCTGATTCAGTCACAAGGTGCCGAAGTGATTCACCTCGGCCATAACCGCAGTGTCGAAGATGTCGTGCGTGCAGCGCTGCAGGAAGACGCCGACGGCATTGCATTGAGCTCGTATCAAGGCGGCCACGTCGAGTATTTCAAATACATGGTCGACATGCTTAAGGAACGCGGCGCTTCGCATATTCGTGTTTTCGGCGGCGGCGGCGGCACGATTACGCCGGAAGAAATTCGAGAGTTGCAGGATTACGGTGTCGAACGCATCTATCACCCGAATGACGGTATGCAAATGGGCCTGGTCGCGATGATCGAAGATTTGGTCAATCGCACGCGTGCACATCGTCTGTCGGTCGGTGATGTCAATAAAATCGATATTGACGACGAAATCTCAATCGGGAAAATGCTGTCGGCGATTGAAGAAGGCGTGATTAACGAAACCGAATTGGCCAGTCTGCGCAAACAATGGACACTCGCCAGTGGTAAAACGCCCGTCGTCGGCCTGACCGGAACCGGCGGCGCCGGTAAATCCTCTGTTACCGATGAATTGATGAATCGCTTTCTGCAAAGTTTTCCGGAAATGCGCATTGCCGTGATTTCGGTTGACCCGACCCGTCGTAGAACCGGCGGTGCTTTGCTGGGTGATCGCATCCGGATGAACTCGCTGCGTTC
>JAYUWO010000020.1:0-22524 GCA_043753545.1 Arenimonas sp. | reverse complement strand
TCTTCCTTGATGGCAACGGCCACCGTTGCCAACAATGCACGGTTATGTCCGGTCAAACTTCCTTGGGCATGCGCGAGTTCCGCTGCATCGGGTGCACTGTCATTCAAACCGAAAACTTCACGAATTTCACCGATGCGGCCCGCATCACTTGCTTCGTGTGCAACGAAGTACAGCAATTGGCGGGTCAGTTCGATGGGCGGATCGTTCCGGAATGCATCATCACCACCTTCAGCAAGGCGTTTTATCTCGCGCTCGACCTTAGCAAGTGATTGTTTAAGCTGGGTACTCGCCTGGAATGCGCCTTTGCTCAGTGCATCCAGCGTACCGGAGGCCACCCAGAAAAGACGGCGGGCAGGTTCGGAATAGGTGATGGGAACAAGCTGTTCGCAAACATCGGTCATGTCCTTGATGTTGCTGGCACTGTTATCGTCTTTCAGCCAGCGCAACAGCGCTCCCTGAAATAAATTGCGAAGCGTATCGGCACGGCGTGACAGTTCCTCGGGAGCCAGTGGCTCGCGTGGACCCGATGCCGATTCGGGCAATGGTCTGGACAAATCGGGGGAGAATAGAACACTTTCCGACAAGCCTTGTTCGCCGCGACTTGCACGTAATTGATTCAGCAGAGGCAGCAAAACAATCGGGATATCCCGATGTCCGGTTTGCAGACGCTCGAGATAATCCGGCAACTGCACGATACCCTGCATCAACACGCCGTAAGCATTGTCCCGATTGTCGACTTTGCCATCGATCAAAGCTTTGCTGAGCTGCTCCATTTCCTCGGCCACCATCGCGGCGCCATAGAGCTCGACCATACGAAGCGTGCCCTGCACCTGATGCAAAAATGAAGCGCAGTCTTTCAGCTGCGTAATGTCTTCACCTTCTTCGACATAAATCTGCAAAGCATTTCGCGCTTGACGCAGAGTTTCGTCAAGTTCCGGCTTTACCCAGGTGAGTGTGGTGAAATCGTTATTGTCGTGCAGCCTCATGCCGAGGTCCTCATGGTGAGATGCCCGGAAAACCAAGCACCTCGTTTAAACCAGCATTCAAAAAATCCATCCCCGAACCGCCAAGTCTCAACCTGGCAGTTTAAAGTCGGCTACCGAACGACGTAGATCTGCTGCGAGTTGCGCCAAGTTACCGATCGAGTCGGCGGTTTGGCTGGCACCTTGCGAGGTCTGCGTCGTAATTTCCTGAATCACGGACATCGTTGCGGTGATATTCGTAGCAGCGGTGGATTGCTGACGAGCAGCGGTCGAGATGTTTTGAATCAAATCTGCGAGATCGTTAGACACCTTTTCAATCTCACCCAGTGCCAGGCCGGCGTCTTCTGCCAGTCGAGCACCGGACACCACTTCGGCCGTGGTTTGTTCCATCGAACTAACAGCTTCGTTCGTATCGGCCTGAATGGTTTGAACCAGAGTTTCAATTCGCTTGGTCGCATTCGATGCACGTTCAGCGAGTCGCTGCACTTCGTCGGCCACGACCGCGAAGCCCCGGCCTGCTTCACCGGCGGAGGCCGCCTGAATAGCGGCGTTAAGAGCAAGAATGTTCGTTTGTTCCGAGATGTCGTTAATCAGTTCCACGATCGAACCAATTTCCTGCGAGCTTTCACCCAGTCGTTTAATGCGTTTCGAGGTTTCCTGAATCTGGTCACGGATGTTGTCCATGCCCTGAATCGTCTGGCGCACGACGTCGGCGCCTTTAGCAGCAATTTGCACCGATCGCGAGGCCACGTCGGCCGACTCGGCGGAGTTTTTAGACACCTGATCAATGGAGCTAGCGATCGAGTTAATTTGCTGCGAAGCCGAGGTAATCTGTTGCGCCTGATGTTCCGCAGCTTCCGCCAGATGCATGGCTGTTGCCTGGGTTTCCTGGGCAGCGGCAGCCACCTGTACGGCGGTTTCATTAATGGTCGATACGAGGGATCGCAACTGATCCACGGCGAAGTTGATGGAGTCCGCGATCGCGCCGGTAATGTCTTCGGTCACTGTCGCTTTTACGGTCAGGTCACCTTCACCGAGCGAACCGATTTCATCCAGCAGCCTAAGAATAGCTTCCTGGTTACGCTGATTGATCTGCTTGGTATCACTCAACTGTTGACGCTGGGTTTTCGAAGTAGTAAAGAGCAAGCCCACCAGTGCGCCCAAGGCAATCAAGCCGGAGGCAAGTGCCCAGTAGTTATTTGGGAATACGCGTTTGAAGTTGATCGTGTCAAACGAATCCAGCAGGGCTTTCGAGGTTTCTTCGAGCGTATTGGAATCTGCCGAAATTTGTGCATTGGCTTGTTGAACTTCGAACAGATCGGTCGATGCCTGAAGAATCGAATCCATTTCTTTCTGCGAATCAACATATAGCTTTTCAACGGCATTGACGGCATTGGCGGAAGTTCCGGCAGCAACCGGGCTGATACCCATTACCGGATTGCCTTTTTTGAAGCCATCCAGCACCTGGGTAAACACCGAGGAGTCGCGGGACAGTGCGTCGGCTGCCGTAATGGCGTTGTCACCACCGGCCCGGATTTCCGTCACACGGCGCGACATACGGTCGGCCAATACGATTTGGCGGTTGGCCAGATTGATTTGGTTCGAGTTAGAACCGCTATCCGCCATGCTGCGGACCACTTCGTCAAGCCGTGCCGATATCTGGGGAATACGGGCGGTAAAGCTGTCGGCGTTGTCGGAGAATTCGAGAATTTGCTTCTGGCTTTGCGAAATCCGGTCCGCGTCTTTCGCCATGCGGGTCCAGGTCGTAGTCACCTTGGCGAGGGCAGAGCTGACACCAAGGGCATTTTTATTGCCTTTGTATGCGTCAACGCCTTCTGAACCACTTCCGTCGTTCAGTGCCTTCACAATGGTGGCGATTCGCGACTTGGTCGCCTGGAATTCGTCGAAGGCTTCCGCTTTACCTTCCACCGACTCCTGTGAATATTTCGCCAATTTATAGGAAAGCACCTGCAATTCCGCGCTGAGGGCGCGAGCATTGTTTTCACGGTTATTCAGCTGCGTCTGCCTTGCAAAGTTTGCGGCGAAGACGATAAGTGCAACCACCAGAATGGCGGCCCAGATTCGGGTGCTAAAGCCCGACATTTTATTTGATAACGAGCTGAATTTGCTGCTCATAGTTTAACCTCACCCCATAAAAAAACATTAGAAGCTGACTTCATAGGACAGCCTGCCGAAATTCTGGTGTGCGTGTCAGCAACGACATGTTGAACACACCCCATTGTGAATCATTCAATAAATAAGTCTGGTCGACGAAATTGCCGTAACGACCTTCGTACGGCTCTTCAAGATCGACACGATGGGTGTCGTTGAAGGTACGCTGACCGTACAACTCGTCGATCAGCACGGCGACATTTCCGCCTGACTGGCGAATCACCAGTACGCGCTGGCCATCATGCACGACGGTGCGGTCGCCTTCTAGGAACTGTTTCAAGTCGACTACCGGAATCAAGTTACCGCGAACGTTGGCGACGCCGAGCATCCACGGATTCGCGCCCGGAACCGGCGTTACGCCCGGCAAGGTAATGATTTCGACAATTTCATCGAATGAAGAAACAAAGCGGCGCTTGCCCAGTCGATAGCCTACGCCACGCCAATGGCCGGCAGCTTCGATCATTTCCGGTCGACCTGGAGCATGCACAAGCGACCGCTGTTCGTAATCCTGCAGCAGGTCAAACGAACTTAGGCGAGTAGCGGAATTCTTTGACATGCCAGCCTCAGTTCGCTTTCACAAATTTACGAATGGCCGATAGCAATTCGTCACGGGTAAATGGCTTGGTCAAATATTCATCCGATCCGACAATGCGACCACGCGCTTTGTCGAACAGTCCGTCTTTGGATGAAAGCATGATCACTGGAATAGCCTTGAACATTTGATTGTTCTTAATCAACGCGCATGTTTGGTAGCCGTCCAGACGCGGCATCATGATGTCGACGAATATGACTTGTGGCTGGTGGTCGGCAATTTTCGACAATGCTTCGAAACCATCCGTGGCCGTAACGACGTTACAGCCTTCTTTTTTTAACAAGGTTTCCGCGGTACGACGAATCGTCTTCGAATCATCGATGACCATGACACGCAAGTCGGTCAGGTTGTTGTCTTCCATCTCAATCCCCATTCCCTGTTTCATGGTGCCATGAATGGCATTTATACACTGACTTATATCCCAATCACCCGTAAAGGTGTCAAGCCTTATAAGCACTTTTTTAACAAAACGTGACAGTCTGCACCTCGCAGCTTAGCCCTGTTAGGCTACACCTTCTTGAAGCCGGAGTCTTGGGATGTCGATTGCTTGTGCGGTTGTGATGGATCCGATTAACGCGATCAATACCGCGAAGGATTCCACCTTTGCCATGTTGCTCGAAGCACAACGGCGAAGCCATGGCTTGCATTACATCAAACCCCGCAGTTTGAGTGTGCGCAATGGACAGGCCTGGGCACTCATGGCGAATTTGAAAGTCACCGACAGCAGGGAAAACTGGTTTGAGCTCGATGAATTCGAGGCCAGACCCCTGACGGATGTCCAAGTCGTCTTGATGCGAACCGATCCACCGGTAGATTCGCATTATTTGCATGACAGTCAAATTCTCAGCCTGGCGCAAAAAGACGGCGTACTCATTGTTAACGACCCCCAGGGACTACGTGACCTAAACGAAAAACTGGCCGCCCTGCTGTTTCCGCAGTGCTGCCCGGAAACCTTGGTCAGCCGCGACAATACAGAGCTGAAAGCCTTCGTACAGGCACACGGCGAAGCTGTCTTGAAGCCCCTGGATGGCATGGGAGGACGTTCGATCTTCCGCGCAACCAGTCACGACCCGAACCTTAACGTTATCCTCGAGACCCTCACGGACGGCGGCCATTCGCTGACGATGGCACAGCGCTACATCCCGGAAATCACGGAGGGTGACAAACGCATTCTAATGATTGAAGGGGAACCCGTGCCCTATTGCCTCGCACGAATACCGCAAGGGAACGAATTCCGAGGTAATTTAGCCGCTGGTGGGCGTGGCGAAGGCCGCCCATTGAGCGATCGTGACCGCTGGATTGCGGCCCAGGTGGGGCCCGAATTAAAGAAACGCGGCATGATTTTTGTTGGACTGGATGTGATTGGCGACTACCTGACCGAGGTCAACGTAACGAGCCCCACTTGCATCCGCGAACTGGACAAGCAATTTGGATTGAATATCGCCGGCCAACTGTTTGACGCCATCGAGGTACGACTTGAGCGGCAATCCTGATATATCCGGAACGGCACTCACAGCTCCGGCGCCACCTTTTGCTCCCAAAATCGGCCCCAATGAGCGACTGAGCGCGACGCTGGCCCTGGCCGCAATTTTGCATGGGGTGGTGATTCTCGGTGTCGGTTTCAGTCTGGATGATGCCGCTCCCGTGATGCCGACACTCGATGTGATCTTGACCGAGACCCAAACCATCGAACCACCAAAACAGGCGGACTTTATCGCCCAGGCCAATAACAAAGGCGGGGGTGATCGGGACGAAGCACAGCGACCCCGCGACACCCAGCTGGCCAATGTTCCCAAACCCGACCCCGGGGTTGCCCCGATAACGATGACCAAGCAAGCACCGGCACTCGAGCCTGACCCGAAGCAACGCTTGCTCAGTACGATTGCCAGCACTCCGAATCAGGTGGTTAAGCCGGAAGAACATCCGCTGACTACGCCGCAAAAACTGCCGTCGGGTCGCGAATTGATGCAACAAAGCCTCGAGATGGCAAGGCTTGAGGCCGAAATCGCAGAAAAGAAAATGCTCTATGCCAAGCGCCCGAAGAAAAAGTTTATTTCCGCCAGCACCCAGGCCTACGAATACGCCTCGTACATGCGTGACTGGGTTCGAAAAGTGGAGCGCGTCGGCAATGCCAATTATCCGGAACAGGCCAGAATAAAAAACCTGTCCGGCAAGCTGGTGATGACAGTGGCAATTCGCCCGGATGGCAGCGTGGAAGATATTGTCCTGACCACGCCTAGTGGTGTCGTCGTGCTGGATCAGGCCGCGATTAAAATCGTGCGCTTGGCACAACCTTTCGCCCCGATTCCAAAAACCTCGGAGAAAATCGACCTGCTGTACATCACACGCACTTGGGATTTCAGCAGCGGCGATTTGGAAACGTTTTGAGCATGGACAAAACAATCGTTATTCTTATGCTGTTGGTGTCGTATTCAATCAACTCGAGCGCCGATGAAAGTTCGGCTCCGATTAAAGATGCAAAAACGCAGGTGCCACTACAGGTTGCAGTGGAAAAACCCGGCTCCGGCACAGCCATCAAAAAGCAACCGACTGATCATGACCTGATTCAGCAGAGTCTAGAGCTGGCCCGACTTGAAGCCGAACTTGATCGCAAACAGTTACTGTATGACAAGCGTCCGAAACGAAAATTTATTTCCGAAGCTACGCAAATTCCCGAATACCGCGCCCACATGTTCGCTTTTGTGAAAAAAATTGAAGAAGTCGGCAACGCTCACTATCCGAAAGAATTCAGGCGCAAAAACATCAAGGGGCGCATCGTAGTCACAGTAGAGATCAGGCGTGACGGTACGGTCGAAAACGTTATCTTCAATGCGTTTAGCATCGAAAATCCCGATGTAATATCTGAGTTAAAAGCAGCAACATTAAAATTCGTGGGGGCTGCGACACCCTTTGCCGCATTACCCGAGACCCCGGAAAAAATCGACTTCCTGCACATCACCAGAACCTGGGATTTCAGCAGCGGCGATCTGGAAACGTTTTGAAGAGTAGCCCGGGTCACGCTTCATCGACCCGGGGAATCGGTGACAGTCTCTGCCGCATTGTATTTTTTGCGAATTGTTTAGTCTTTTTTAATCTTTGGAAATCAATAATTCCGTGAACCCGGGTCGATGAAGCGTGACCCGGGCTATGCACTATTCAACCCAGCAACGCTTTCAACACCGCCATCCGAACTGCCACGCCGTTACTGACTTGCGGAAGTATTATCGATTGCGGGCCGTCGGCCACTTCATCCGCTATTTCCACGCCCCGATTCATCGGGCCCGGATGCATCACGATCGCGTTCGGTTTTGCCGATAACAGTCTTTTTTGCGTCAAGCCGTAATCCTGAAAATAGCCGTCGAGCGAAGCTACCAAACCTTCTTCCATCCGTTCACGCTGTAAACGCAGCATCATGACAACATCGACGTCCTTGATGGCTTGATCAAAATCTTCAAAACGCGAGCAGCCGTCAATGGTGCCGTCGGTCGGCAATAAACTTTCCGGACCGCAAACGCGAATTTCGCCGGCATTTAATATCCGCAATGCATTCAAATCCGAGCGCGCGACGCGGGAATGTTTAATATCGCCTGCGATCAGAATTTTCAGTGCCGAAAAATCATTGCCTTTTGCTTGGCGAATACTCAGCATATCCAGCAAACCCTGCGTGGGATGTTGATGGCGGCCATCACCGGCATTGATTACGCTGGTGCCTGAATTGGCGGCTTGCGCGAGCTTCTCCACAGCGCCGCTTTCCGAGTGGCGAATCACGAAGGCATTGACGCCCATCGCTTCGAGATTTTTCAGGGTATCGATATCAGTCTCGCCCTTTTTCCCGGACGACGTCGAAGCGTCGAAGGTGAACACATCGGCGCCGAGCCGTTGCGCCGCCAGTAAAAATGAGCTGCGTGTGCGGGTGGAATTTTCGAAAAAAAGATTACAAACCGTCTTGCCTTGCAAGTAGTGACGCAGTGCGGTTCCGCCCATGGCATTGGCACGCAACTCCTGCGCAGACTCAAGCAGGTTTTCCAGCGCTTTTGCCGGCACGTCCTCAAGACTTAGAAAATGCCTGAAACGGCCATCGGGGAAAAATTGCAGGCTCATGTCGGTTCCATCGTAGAAAACGAATTTGAAGCAGTTGAATCCATCGAAGTGCGTGCGCCCGGTTCATTCAACCAGCGCTCGACAATAATCACGGCAGCGAGCGCATCCAGATTGGCGGCATGATTGCGTTTTTTGGTGCCAGCACGGCGCGCCTCGGCAAAACGCTGCGCCGCCTCGATCGAGGAATTACGCTCGTCAATTTGCTCGACCGGAAGCTGGTAACGCTTGCCAATCTCGATGGCGAATTTTCGTGCGCGCTGCCGCGATGCCTGGTCGCCGCCATCGAGTGTTTGTGGATCGCCAACCACCAAAGCCTGCGGCATCCATTCCTTGATCCAGCGATTGAGACTTGTCCAATCCACCTGATTATCGAAGACATCGAGTACGCCGACCTCGCGTGCGCTCATCGAAATACAATTGCCGACCGCTATTCCGATCCGTCTCGCGCCCACGTCGAAGCCCAGTACCGTAACGATATTGCCCACTATGCCCGCCCCGAATAATCGGTCACTTGTGCAAGATTGATGCCGAGGCTTTTTGCTGCCGCTTGCCAACGCGCATTGATCGGTGTTCGAAATAAAATCGCCTGATCCGCTTCGACAGTAAGCCAGGAATTCGCGGCAATTTCCTCTTCCAATTGCCCGGCTGACCAACCGGCATAACCCAGTGTGACCAAGGCATTTTTCGGGCCATCGCCGTTTGCCATGGCTTCCAGAATGTCGCGCGATGTGCTGACAGCCAAGCCATTGCCGAAACGCAAGGTGGAACTCCATTCGCGCGGATCGTCATGCAGGATAAAGCCTCGATCAGGCTGTACCGGACCACCCAGCAAAACAGGAATATCGGCGATTTCCTGCGACCCGGTGACAATCTGCATTTGTTCGAATACTTCACCGAGGGTGAAATCGGATACACGATTAATCAACAAGCCCATTGCGCCTTCTTCATTATGCTGACAAAGCAAAGTGACCCCCTGGGCAAAATTCGGGTCATCCATCGCCGGCATGGCAATCAAAAAATGGGCAGTAAGGGATGGATTGAAGGACATGTCAGTATTTTAGCCCCCGCCGGTGATTTCCACAAAAAAGCCGGGCAATGCCCGGCTTTCACAAGGGTGAGCACCGCCCACCACATTTTCAGCGTGAGATGAAGGTGGGCCATGCCCACCCTTGCAACTCACTTAACTTCCGACAATTCCACGCCGTCCATGCCCTGCGCCAATGAGCGAGCATCGCCGCCCTGCGCCAGTTTGATTTTCAGACGGACTTCGTTGGTCGAGTCTGCGTAACGCAGTGCGTCTTCATAGGAAATTTCGCCGGCCTGATACAGCTCAAACAAGGCCTGATCGAAGGTTTTCATGCCTAGATTGGTCGATTCCTTCATGACCTCCTTGATCTTGTGGATTTCACCGTCACGGATGTAATCCTGCACCAGCGGCGTGCCGAGCAGGATTTCCATTGCGACGCGGCGGCCCTTGCCATCCGGAGTCGGGATCAATTGCTGCGCGACGATGCCTTTCAAGTTCATCGACAAGTCCATCAACAACTGGCTGCGACGATCTTCCGGGAAGAAGTTGATCATCCGGTCCAGCGCCTGGTTGGCGTTGTTGGCGTGCAGTGTACACAGCACCAAGTGACCGGTTTCAGCGAACGCAATGGCGTGATCCATGCCTTCACGTGTCCGAACTTCGCCGATCATGATCACATCGGGTGCCTGCCGCAAAGTATTCTTGAGTGCTGCTTCCCAGCTATCGGTATCGATACCGACTTCGCGCTGGGTGATGATGCAGCCTTCGTGTTTGTGGACGAATTCGATCGGGTCTTCGATCGTAATGATATGACCGGACGAGTTCATGTTGCGATAGCCGATCATCGCCGCTAACGAGGTCGATTTACCGGTACCGGTAGCGCCAACGAACAAGATAAGGCCGCGCTTGGTCATCGCCAGTGTCTTGATGACGGCAGGCAAACTTAATTCTTCAATCGTCGGGATTCGGGTTTCGATACGGCGCAACACCATGCCGACCTGGTTACGCTGGTAGAAACAGCTGACACGGAAACGGCCAACACCGGACACGCCGATGGCGAAATTGCATTCGTGGGTTTTTTCAAACTCTTCACGCTGCGACGGGCTCATCACATTGAGTACGAGGTCACGGCTTTGTTGCGGGGTCAGCGGGTTTTGCGTAATAGGCGAAAGTTTGCCGTTCACTTTCATTGAAGGCGGCATGCCAGCAGTAATAAAAAGATCGGACGCTTTTTTATGCGCCATCAATTTTAGAAACGAGGTGAAATCAATGCTGCTCATGGCCAACTCCGTGAGTGATGAACCGTGCGCCATAGCGCCCGTTTCTTTCAAGTCCGACTAAGATACCGCAACTCGGGCTGAACGTCTGCCCGTCTGAACGAGCCTGTTCGGCCTGTATCGATTTATTCAGATTTACGTGAACAAATCGACACATTGGGGCGATCTCCGGCACGGAATGGAACCTCTGGCTTAATCAAAAATCCGCTTGTCTTTGGCGTATTCCTGCGCCTGGTTTTTGGTGACCAGGCCACGCTTGACGAAATCAAGCAAGTTTTGGTCCAGAGTCTGCATACCGGCGTTCTGTCCGGTCTGGATGGCCGAGTACATCTGCGCCACTTTGTCTTCGCGGATCAGGTTACGAATCGCCGGCACCGCGACCATGATTTCATGCACCGCAATACGGCCGCCGCCAACCTTTTTCAGCAGGGATTGGGAAACGACAGCACGCAGGGATTCCGAAAGCATGGAACGTACCATCGGTTTTTCACCGGCCGGGAACACGTCGATAATCCGATCCACGGTTTTTGCCGCCGAACTGGTATGCAGGGTGCCGAACACCAAGTGGCCGGTTTCCGCTGCAGTCAATGCCAGACGAATGGTTTCCAGATCGCGCAATTCGCCGACCAGAATATAGTCGGGGTCTTCACGCAAGGCGGACCTCAAAGCTTCGTTGAATCCGTGGGTATCACGATGGACTTCCCGCTGGTTCATCAAACATTTTTGCGAGGTATGCACGAATTCGATTGGATCTTCGACCGTCAAGATATGACCAAACTCGTTTTTATTAACGTGATCCACCATCGCTGCCAAGGTGGTGGATTTGCCGGACCCGGTTGGGCCGGTCACCAGAATCAGACCCTGCGGCTGATTGATTAATTCCTGGAAGATTTTTGGGCAACCCAGCTCTTCCAGCGTCAAAATCTGGCTGGGAATGGTTCTGAAAACGGCACCGGCGCCACGTTGTTGATTGAAGGCGTTCACGCGGAAACGTGCTAGCCCGGGAATTTCAAAGCTGAAATCGACTTCGAGAAATTCTTCGTAGTCACGGCGTTGCTTGTCCGACATGATGTCGTAAACCAGCGAATGGACTTGTTTGTGGTCAAGGGCAGGAATATTGATGCGTCGGACGTCGCCATCGACTCGAATCATCGGCGGCAAACCTGCGGAAAGATGCAAGTCAGAAGCTTTGTTTTTTACCGAAAATGCCAGTAATTCTGCGATATCCATTGCCGTTCTCCCCAAAGGTGCAAAACTAGTTGTATGCGCGAGCCATGTTCTCGGGGCAGTATAACCTTCCCATCGAACTCAACAATCCCCCAAAACAATTCCCGGCATGAGCAATTCCCTACACCAGGCTTTTAACAGTGTCTTGCAGAAGATAGCTAACGCAAATCAAGCCTCCGGTCGGCCACAAAAGGCCCGATTGCTCGCGGTTTCGAAAATGCAGCCAGCCTCTGCCGTTCGCGATCTGGCGGCGCTGGGCCAGAAAGTTTTCGGTGAAAATTACGTGCAAGAGGCGATCAAAAAACAAGACGAATTAAAGGACCTCCAATTGCAATGGCATCTCATCGGGCCATTGCAGTCCAATAAATGCCCAGAAGCAGCACAACACTTTGACTGGATACACAGCGTTGGCCGGCTCAAGTTAGTCGAACCACTGAACCGCTACCGACCTGACAATCGGGAGCCATTGAATGTGCTGATTCAGGTCAATATCGACTCCGAAGACAGCAAGTCCGGCTGCACACCCGAAGAAATCGATGCCCTCGCGGCGGCAATCGCCAAGGCGCCGCGATTGAAGCTGCGCGGCCTGATGGCCATTCCCGAGCCTGCGCCCACACTCGAAGCGCGGCGCGAAAGTTTCAGACAATTACGGGTTTTGTTCGAACGACTAAAAACGCAGCACGCCGAGTGCGATACATTGTCGATGGGCATGAGCGATGACTACGAACTGGCAATTCAGGAAGGCTCAACGCTCGTGCGGATCGGCTCGTCTCTGTTTGGCGCGCGAAAAACCTAGCACCTGGCCCGCTCTAAGACAATAATGATTCATCACCCTAAAGATTCTTCCCCATGTCTTCCCATTCGAAAATAGCGATTACTTTTATCGGCGGCGGCAATATGGCACGCAGCCTGATCGGCGGCATGATTCAGAAGGGCTTGCCTGCCGATAGAATCAAAGTATCCGAGCCGGTCGCGGTATTGGCGGAAGGTCTGGCGAAAGATTTTTCAGTCGCGACTTTCAGTGATAACCAAGAAGCAGCCGCTGATTCGAATATCTGGGTATTCGCGGTAAAACCACAGGTGATGAAATCGGTTTGCCAGCAGCTCGCTTCATTGGCACAGGCCAGCAAACCATTGATCGTTTCGATAGCGGCAGGCATTACGTCGCAACAGCTTGATTCCTGGCTGGGCGGCAGTATGCCGGTAGTGCGCATCATGCCGAATACCCCCGCCTTGCTCGGCGCAGGCGCCAGCGGATTATTCGCCAACGAGCATGTCGATACGGAACAAAAACAACACGCGCAGAATTTGATGCAGGCCACCGGCATTACCGTGTGGATTGAAAACGAAAATCTGATGGATGCCGTCACGGCCGTCTCCGGCAGCGGTCCGGCTTACGTCTTCCTGTTGGCAGAAGCCATGCAGGCGGCCGGCATTGCGCAGGGACTCTCGGCAGAAGCCGCGCGCGCACTGACCAACCAAACCTTGCTGGGGGCATCGCGGATGCTGAGCGAAACAAACGAATCTGCCGATGTCTTGCGCCAACGCGTCACATCGCCTGGCGGCACCACCCAGGCGGCGATCGAGAGTTTCGAAGCGCAGGGGTTTCGTGACATTGTTAGCAATGCCATTGAGGCGGCCACACAACGTGGTCGCTCCCTGTCGGCAGCAAATGACTGATTCATCCTTTGTTGACTGGATTTTCGGGATGATGAAACAAAGGAGTTACATCAATGCGAATAATCAGATTGATCTTTATATCGTCCCTGCTTTGCCTGACCTCGTCCTTCGTGCATGCTCAGTTCCTCAAAGTTGGCAATATCCGTGTTTACGCCAACGCCATGCTTAGCTCGCAGCTCAATGCTGAAATGGCGCGTCAATACGGCATTACACGTTCCGCATCACGTGTTCTATTGCATGTGGTGGTGCGTGAAGGAACTCCGGGCAAGGACAAGACTCTCCCTGCCACGATCACCGCAGTGGCGATCCGTAAAACCGGCGAGCGCAGCAAGATTAATATGCAGATCACCCGGGAAGGCCAAGATGTCTACTATCTGGGCGAACTGAATATCGTGAAAAATGAATCCGTCAGTTTTGAAATTATTACGCAGGTCAAAAAGCAAAAACCGATGCGGATGACTTTTCTGCAGGAGTTTTTCAGCCAGTGACTTTGTTGATGGTCCGCCACGGCCAGGCCAGTTTCGGCAAGGCCAATTACGACGAGCTGTCCGAACGCGGGCATCTGCAGGCCTATCAACTAGGCGCTTGGCTTGCCGATCATCAACACCGATTTTCGCACGTCCGTATCGGCGCGATGCATCGACACAGGCAAACGCTCGATGGCATCGCCAAGGCCTACACCGAGCGCGGCCTGCATTTGCCCGAGCACGATCTCGACGATGGGCTGAATGAATTTGATCACGGCAGCGTGTTCGCTGCCTACATGCAACAGTACGCCGATCACGCGATCGTAAAAGCGGCCGCTACGGGTGAGACGCGTGCTACCGGTGCGATGGTGCATGCCGCCTTGCTGGCTTGGGTAGACAACAGTCTCGGAGACTTGCCCGAAACCTGGCACGGCTTTGGGACGCGCGCACGGCAGGCAGCCGAACGTTTACATGACGTGGATGGCGACGAGACACTTGTCATCAGTTCCGGCGGCTTGATTTCACGCATTGCACAAGCAGCGTTGGAGATACCGGATCACCGAGCGGTGGATCTGAACATTTCCCTTCGCAATTCGGCCTTGAGCGAGTTCCATGCGCGGGACCGTCAATGGCGACTGGGCATGTGGAATGCCTTGCCGCATTTGCACAACGCAAAAGACATGTGGACGTATTTTTAGCCCCACGTGGGAGCGTCCTTTAGGCGCGATAGATCTGGCGGGACTTGTCGCGCCTAAAGGACGCTCCTACGCGGGGCCGTTATTTGAATTATGCTGCACGTTGCACTGCATGCCGACAACATCGAACCAATCAGGAATGGCCATGAACTCCCTTTT
This sequence comes from Arenimonas sp., assembly GCA_043753545.1. Classification (GTDB taxonomy): domain Bacteria; phylum Pseudomonadota; class Gammaproteobacteria; order Xanthomonadales; family Xanthomonadaceae; genus Arenimonas. The sequence goes on along the minus strand of JAYUWO010000020.1, from coordinate 8,144 downwards.
CAATTTCTCGCCACGCGCATTGGAGCTGCAGCAACAGCTGGCAATCTTCATGACTGCGCATGTTTATCCTGCAGAAAAATCAGTCGCTGACTGGGATGCCGATCCGGCCACACGCTGGACTTCCGCACCGATTATCGAAACCCTGAAAAGCGAAGCGAAAAAATCCGGCCTCTGGAATTTGTTCCTGCCGGACAAAACCCATGGCGCCGGTTTATCGAATCTCGATTACGCGCCGCTGGCAGAACAGATGGGGCGCGTGTTGTGGGCTTCCGAAATCTTCAATTGCAACGCGCCCGACACCGGCAATATGGAGTTGCTCGCGCATTTCGCGAGCGCCGAGCAAAAGGCGGCGTGGCTGACTCCTTTATTGAACGGCGATATTCGCTCGGCATTCGCCATGACCGAACCCGGCGTGGCCTCATCGGACGCCACCAATATCGCCTTGCGCATTCACGCCGATGGCAATGATTATGTGTTGAACGGTCGCAAATGGTGGATCACCGGTGCCGGCGATCCGCGTTGCAAGATCCTGATCGTGATGGGCGTTACCAACCCCGAATCCGATAAACATTCGCAACATTCGATGATTCTGGTACCGATGGATACCCCCGGATTGCGCATCGCGCATGCGCTGGAAGCTTTCGGTTTCGACGATGCTCCCAGTGGCCATGTCGAACTCGATTTCCAGAATGTCCGCGTCCCGAAGGAAAACCTGATCCAGACCGAAGGCAGTGGCTTTGCTTTGGCACAGGCGCGGCTGGGCCCTGGTCGAATCCACCACTGCATGCGCTTGATCGGCCTTGCACAGCGCGCTTTGGAAATGATGATTCACCGTGCCCAGACACGCGTGGCCTTCGGCAAACCGCTCGGTGCTCAGGGTATGGCGCAGGAAGCGATTGCCCTGTCACGTTGCGAAATCGAACAAGCGCGTCTGCTGACATTGAACGCCGCAGCGGCACTCGACCATGGCAACAACAAGAGCGCGAAAGACGAAATCGGCATGATCAAGATCATCGCGCCGCGTATGGCCTGCAATGTCATTGACCGCGCCATCCAGATGCACGGTGCCGGCGGCTTGCAGGATCCTTTCCTTGCCCATGCCTTCGTGGGTGCGCGCTGCTTGCGTTTAGCCGACGGCCCTGATGAAGTACATATCGCTGCCCTTGCCCGTTCGATGTTGAAACCCTGATGCACCTGTAGGAGCGCTCAAGAGCGCGACCCATTTCTGGATAAAGCATGACCACCACTCTCGATCTCGACGACGAAATTCTCGCCATCTATCTCAAAAAACATCTTGATGGTTTTTGTGGGCCGCTGACCTCGACGAAATTCAAGGGCGGTCAAAGCAATCCGACTTATTTACTGGAAGCTGCCAGCGGCAAATATGTACTCCGCCGCAAACCACCCGGACATTTGCTGGCATCGGCGCATGCCGTTGATCGCGAATTCCGCGTGTTGACCGCCTTGCATGGCAGCAAGGTGCCCGTCGCCAAGCCCCATCATCTTTGCAAAGACGATAGCGTTATCGGTTCGATGTTTTACATCATGGAATTTGTCGATGGCGACATTTTCTGGGATCCGTCGTTTCCGGATTTCACGCCGGCACAGCGTACCGATTATTACGACGCCATCCTGAAAACCATGGCGGCATTGCACTCGGTGGATATCGAATCGGCCGGCCTTTCCGATTACGGCAAACCCGGAAATTATTTCTCGCGACAAATCAATCGCTGGTCGGAACAATATCGCGCCGCCGAAACCGACGACATCGATGCGATGAATAGTTTGATCGAAATGTTGCCGCTGCGTTGTCCGGACGATGACGGCAGTGTTGCGCTGGTGCATGGCGATTTCCGCATCGACAACCTGATGTTCGATGCACAGGATGTGCGAGTGCCGCGGAGGGCAGGAAGCCCGGGAGCGGCCGCAAAACCGCAGATCAGCGCAATCGTTGACTGGGAATTATCGACACTCGGCCATCCACTCGCCGATCTGGGCTATTTCTGCATGGCACTGCGGCTGCCGCGAAATCCGGCTCTGCCCGGTCTGGCCGGACTGAACCGCAAGGAGCTCGGCATCCCGAGTGAAGAAAAAATATTGAAGCGCTATGCCGAACTATCCGGTCGCGATATTCCGGAAGATTGGCCGTTTGTATTGGCTTTCTGTTTCTTCCGGCTTGCCGCAATTGCCCAGGGCGTTGCAAAGCGTGCGCAACAAGGCAATGCTTCGAGTGAACAAGCGATGCAAGCGGGGCAGATGACCGCGTTACTTGCGCAAATGGGATTGAAAGTGCTCGATTGAGGCAAAATCAACGAGACGGCGCCCGTTATTGCAAGCTGGTGTAGCTACGCATCACGCGTATGCCAATGATTTAGGGTGCATCGCAAACGCGCATTCTGTAAGCTTCGCGCAAATTTTCCCTGGATATCCATCCCCATGTTTAAACGCGCTTTTTTTGCTGCAGCCCTCGCTGCGGCAACCCCTTTGTCGGCCCACGCAGACGAAATCAATTACAACTATATCGAGCTTGGACTTGACCGGGGTGATTACGGCGATGGCGATCTGATTCAGGATGGCCGCAATCTGTCCGGTTCATTCGCAATAGCTGACAGCTTTTACATTGCCGGAATGTATCGAAATGCCGAGCTGAATTCCCAGAGTACTTTTTGGGGCCTGGATTTTCGCGGAGAAACCGACTTCGACTACTGGAATCTCGATTTTGGCTATCACCAAAGCCTGAATGCCAACAACGATTTCATCGCGGAGATCGGATACGAAACAAGCAGACTCGAAACCAAGTTCTATGTCGACGACGTCCTGGATTTTCACGACAAGTCCACCTACGCGAATTTCAATGCCGCGATTGGCCTGCGCACTTCAATCAGCAGTCATTGGGAAAACCGTGGCCAAACTGGGGATCAAGCAAACACGCAACAGTGATATCGATGTGCGGCCAACTGTCCAGCTCGGTGTTCTGTACAAGATAAGCCCGACATGGGCCGTCAATTTCGATGCAAAAATGGATTCCTTCGGCATCGCTCGTTATGGTCTCGGTGTCCGCGCCTATTTCGGAGAAGCCGAAACCGACAACTCGGCAGCACATCAAGCCACTGCCGAAACCGCATTTAGCTACACCTATGTACAAGCGGGCATTAGCGGTTTCGAACGCTTTTATGACGGCCAGTGGACCGGTGGATACGATCTGCGCGGTTCATTTGGATTCGATAACAATTTCTACGTCCATGCGCGCTACGCGCAATTCAACACCGGCCAGTTTGACCTACATGATGAGCGGCAATATGAAATCGGCTTCGGTTACCACGCCGAAATTACCCCAAGTAATGATTTCGTTGCATATCTGGCTCACGGCACGGTGGATTCCGGATGCTCGATTTTCGAGTGCACCAAAGAAACCGGTTACACGCTTTCCGCAGGCATCCGCACGGCAATTACGAAAAACCTGCAAGCCATGGCCATGCTGGGTTACAACAATGGTGGCGGCCGTTATATGTATGACAAGAAAACAACGGCAAGTATCGATGTCTCCTACAACATCAATGATAAATTCGACGTCTTTTTCGATACCAAGCTGCTGAATCTCTATGAAGCTTTTTATACCTTCGGCATGCGCGCCAAGTTTTGATGCTAGACAATATGCGGTTCGCTTCCCGATAAGTTGATACCGTTGTTTTCACGATGAGGTTTTAATGCGCAAGACCATTCTCGTTTCCCTGTTGCTGATATCCCGTTCCGTGATGGCCGGCGAGTGCGAAGATAATTTCAGCAAATCCGGCGGTATGTTCAAGGGCGGCAATTTCAACAGCTCGGTGACGGTACCGAATCTTTCAGTAAAAGACGGCATGGGACAGATGCGCGGCATCATGATCCGCGAAAAATGGATGTTCTCACCGAAGATGCTGCCTCCGGCACCATGCTGGTCGAGCTGCGCTCCACCGGTGCGACGGGGCAATTCTGACGATCATTTCAATTAGTGGCGAAGGCAGCAGATTCGTAGGGTGGGCACGGCCCACCTAGCAGTTTTCCGGTATCCGGCAATGGTGGGCGATGCCCACCCTAATGTTCGTTCGCAGCCCAACGCTGAATATGCGCCGCCATTTCCCGCACACCATCGGTCAATGCCGCCGGACCGGGTTGCAGAATAATCGGCGATTTAATTTCGAATAGCTGATTGTTTTTTACCGCATTGATCGCCGACCAGCCTTCGCGTTGCACGACTTTTTCCGGACGGAATTTTTTGCCGCACCAGGAGCCGAAAATAATATCCGGATTGCGCGCAATCACTTCATCGCCGTTAGCCATGATGCGGTCTTTTGCAAGACTTTTTTCGGCACGCTCGGGAAGAATATCGTCGCCGCCGGCGATCCGGATCAACTCGCAAACCCATTGAATTCCGCTGATAAGCGGCTCATCCCACTCTTCAAAATAGACTTTGGGACGTTGTTTCAAAAGGCTGGCTTGTTGCTCAAGCTGTTGCAGGTGTTTTTCCAATTCATCGGCATAGACATTGGCTTTTTCGGCAACGCCGACCAAGGCACCGAGCCGCCTCACGTAATCGAGAATGCCGGCCACGCTACGATGATTGCTGATCCAGACTTCAACGCCGTGTTTGATCAGGGCCGCCGCTATTTCGGATTGGATATCGGAAAAACCGACCACGAAATCGGGTTTCAGTTTCAGAATCTCATCAATTTTTGCCGAGGTGAAGGCACTGACTTTTGGTTTTTCCTTGCGCGCTTCTGCAGGACGAACGGTAAAGCCGGAAATGCCGACAATGCGATGATCCTCGCCGAGTGCGTATAGCACTTCGGTGGGTTCTTCGGTCAGGCAGACGATACGTTGCGGGCCAATGGTTTTCATGCGAAAGCCCCCCCTCTCCCACTGGGAGAAGGGTTGGGGGAGAGGGTAAAATCACGCCAGATAATGATAGGCCTGGCGTATTCGTACCCTCTCCTGTCGCTATGCGACATCCTCTCCCAGAGGGAGAGGAATTTCAAAACAATCACGGAAACAACATCCGCTTGTTCCATTCGCCATTGACTCGTTCGTAGCATTGGCGTTCATGCAGACGGAATTCTGCGCCGTACCACAATTCGATCATTTCCGGCACGACACGAAAACCCGACCAATGCGGAGGTCTTGGCACGTCAATGCCCTCGAATTTTTTCTCGTAGAAGGCAATCTGTTTATCGAAAGTTTCGCGGGAATCCAGTGTCGCCGATTGTTTTGAAGCCCAGGCACCGATCTGACTCTCGCGCGGACGCGAAGCAAAATAGGCATCGGCTTCTTCGGCCGTGACTGGCTCGACAGTACCTTCGATTCTTGCCTGGATGCCATTATCCAGTTGCTTCCAATGAAACAGCAGGCCTGCCTGTGGATTGCTGGCGAGCTGGCGACCCTTGTGACTTTCGAAATTGGTATAGAAAACAAAACCGCGGGCGTCGAATGCTTTCAGCAAAACCGTACGTGCGGAAGGTCGGCCGTTGTTGCCTAGCGTCGCCAACGTCATCGCTGTCGGCTCACGGTCGCCGCTTTGTTTGGCACGTTCCAGCAATTGTGCAAAAGTATCGAGCGCTTCTTGGTATAAGTTCTGCATGATTCATTCCTGCCTTGAATAAAGATCGTGATGCCAAACGCTACTTACCCAGAGAAAAATGTCTTCGCGCCCGAGTTTGTAGCGGATATTTTACAGCACGCGCTCGGTGGCGCGGGCAAACCCGGTGTTTACGGCATTGTCGGTCTGCAGGGTTCGGGGAAATCGACCTTGGCTGCGCAGATGAAATCCCTCGGGCAAGCCAATGGTCTGAATATCGCCGAGTTGTCGATTGACGATTTTTACTTCGCCAGGCGTGAACGAAATGCATTGGCTCGAAAAATCCATCCCTTGCTGGCAACTCGTGGCCCGCCCGGCACCCATGATGTCTCGCTGGCTTGCGAGGTACTCGACAAGCTCAAGCGCGGAGAACCCGTGCGACTTCCACGCTTCGATAAAATCAGCGATACCCGATTGCCACCCTCGCGCTGGAGAAAGCAAGACACCTGCGTTGATCTGGTGATTTTCGAGGGCTGGTTTCTGTATGCCACACCGGAGGCGGAATCCGGCTTAAGCAAACCAATCAACAGATTGGAACGCAATGACGACGCCGACAGAATCTGGCGGCAGTTCTGCAACGATGCCTTGGGCGATTATGCAAGGCTTTGGCAGCGAATCGATCGCAGTCTATTCCTGCAAGGGCCGGGCTTTGAACAGGTCGAACAATGGCGCTGGCAACAGGAACAAAGCCTGCAAGCAGCGAATCCGAAACGCAGTACGATGTCGAAAGCTGAAGTCGAAAGATTTGTATTGCTATTCGAAAGGACGAGCCGGAATGTGTTTCCGAAATTGTCGAAATTGGTAGATCGTGTCGTGCGGCTGGATAAAAACCGGATTCCGCAACCGTAGGGGCGATTCATGAATCGCCCCTACGTTCATGCTTATTCCTTGCCGACAATAAACGTGACTTTCATATCGACACGCCATTCGGTGATGTGGCCGTCATTATCGGTGACCACTTTAATATCGTTGATCCAGGCGCCCTTGATGTTTTTGACGCTTCTCGAAACTTTTTTCAATCCGCCCTGCACGGCATCTTCGATACCCTTGTCCGATGATGCGGAAATTTCAATGACTTTCGCGACAGTATTACCCATGTGCAATTCTCCATTGTTGGCCTAAATCGGCCCAGAGACTATACGCCAGAGGTGTTAACAGTTTGTCGAAAGCCATCTCGATAATCGGGATATTTTGGCTGCCATCCACTCGATCGCAATAAGTGATTACGAACACGGCGTCCGCTGGCCTGAATGTCGTTCTGCGAATCGATTGCCGTTTCCGGCATCCGTAGCCATGCCAGCACTTCGGATTCCAAAGCCGGCTTGTCGTCATTCACGCAGTAAATTTTTTCCGGATTTGACAGGCCCAACACATGGACGATCGCCGCAACGCCGTCTTCCACATGAATACGATTAGTCCAATGTGCGCGTCCGCTCTCGCCTGCCTGTGCACGACGTAGCATCCAATTTCTGCCCGGGCCGTAAATACCGGTGAATCTCAAAGCGATGGCTTGTTCGTGTTGTTCGCACAAGGCTTCGGCTTCACGCAGCACTTTGCCGTTGAAGGATTCGGCCAGAGCCGGGCTTTGTTCATCAATCCATTCACCGGCGTCTTGCGCATAGACGGCTGTAGAGCTGACAAAAACCACACGCTTAAAACTGCACTGCGCCAACAGGCGCTGCAAGCCATCGACATACAAGCGGCGATAGGCAGCTTCGGTTCGTTCGTCGGGTGCTACACAAAACACCAGATTGTCGGACGCTTGTGGCAGTTTTGTTAAACCCGCGCCGCTAATTAAATCCGCCGCCAGCGAGCGAATGCCGTTTGGCATTTCGCGAACCGAGCGACTGACACTCATCACATCATGCGCCGGATTGCACAATGCGATGGCGACCCGCCCGCCGACATCGCCGGCACCGGCAATTATTGTGCTGCTTTGCATTTTACACTCACGGCATATTCCTTCGATTGCGGGCGATGTTAGCATTAGGCCCATGAATCCTGCGTCTAACATCATCCTGATTGGCCCGATGGGTGCCGGAAAAACCTCGATTGGCAAACGCCTGGCGAGTTTGCTCGGCCTGAGTTTTGTCGATGCCGACCATCGTCTGGAAGAAATCACCGGCGTGGCAGTACCGCTTATCTTTGAATGCGAAGGCGAAGCGGGTTTTCGTCAACGCGAATCGCAATTGATAGCCGAGCTTTGCAAGGGAAAAAATCAGCTGATCGCGACTGGCGGCGGCGCCGTGTTATCGGTCGAAAATCGTCGGCAACTTCAGGCCAACGGTTTTGTGGTGTATCTGCAAGTTACGGTGGAACAACAACTCGAACGATTGTCACGTGATCGCAGCCGCCCCTTGCTGACCGGCGGCGATAAGCGCGAAAAATTATTGGGCCTGACGGAAATCCGGCATCCGCTTTATCTCGACATCGCCGACCTCGTTTATCAATCCAGAGACAACTCCGTCATAAACGCAGTGACCAGCTTGCAACAACAATTAATTTCTCACTGGCAACGTGCCGAGGCGGCTTG
>JAYUWO010000019.1:0-2425 GCA_043753545.1 Arenimonas sp. | reverse complement strand
GTGTAAGCCGCGAATGTTTCAGGCTATTCGCGGCTTACACCGCTCCTACGATTTTACTCAAATCCATACAACGTGACATCAAACACCAGCATTCCCTTTGGGCCGTTTGCATTCGGAATGCTGTCATATGCCAGATGACCCGGAATCCAGAATCGATAGGTATCGCCAGGGCTCATCAAGGTAAGCCCTTCCTTCCAGCCCGAAATCAGACCACTCAATGGAAAGGTCGCTTTCTCGCCGCGCGCAACCGAGCTATCGAATAATTTGCCGTCAGGTGTCCAGCCGCTGTAATCAATGGTAATGACGCTTTTCGCCACAGGTGATCCGCCACCTGCATTGGCTTTTTTGATAACGCGATATGCCAAGCCACTGGCAGTCTTGTTGGCATTGGCCGGTACGGCGGCTACATCCGGTGGTGCCGGTGCCGGATCGACGTTACCCAAAACAGTGAGGTCGATAATTTGAGTTTGCGGGGAATTACCCGCAAGGCTAAACCACCAACGCCGGGTTTCATTGAGCGGGCTCAATAATGCCGCTCTCGCCAATGCCGGTGCCGACTTGGCAATTGTCTTGAAATTTGCACGCAATATTCCGCTTTCATTCGCCGTGAATTTACCGGCAGCATTCTTTTGCCAAGTGGTGACGCGGTATTCAAAAAAGTCCGGCTTGATGGAAGCCGCACCGGGCTTGGCCGCCTGCAACACCATGTATCGCATGCCTGTAGCCGATTCAATTGCTTTCGTCGGAATATCGCCAGATGCCGGCGCTTTTGCAGCAGCCGAGACTTGCAATGAAAAAACCGAGACCAGACAGAAAAAAACGATACGGAAAGTTGACATAAACATCCTTACCAATCCTTGAAATTCGGCAATAATCCGGCCAATTCCGCATCGGTCAAATTACGCCAGGCACCAGGCTTCATAGTGCCTAGTTTGACGTTGATGACGCGGATACGGCGCAGCTGATTGACTTTATAACCAAGCTCTTCACTCATCAAGCGAATCTGCCGGTTAAGACCTTGCGTCAAAATAATTCTAAAACCAAACTTCGCCAATCTATAAACTTTGCATGGCTTGGTAATTTCATTATGAACACGAACGCCGCGTGCCATCGCACGTAAAAATTCATCGGTGACGGCCTTGCTGACCCCGACCAGATATTCTTTTTCGTGATTGTTTTCCGAACGCAGGATTTTATTGACGATATCGCCATTGCTGGTCATCAAGATCAAACCTTCGGAATCCTTGTCCAGACGGCCAATGGGGAAAATTCGTTCCTTGTGATCGACGAAATCGACGATATTGCCTTTTATGGTTTCATCGGTAGTGCAGGTGATGCCGACCGGTTTGTACAAGGCGATGTAAACATGGCGACGCTTGTTTTTTGCGGCCGCCTTGAGTTTTATTTCCTTGTCGTCGACCAGGACGACCATACCTTCCAGCCATTTGGCGCCCTTCTCGGCAACTTCACCGTTCAAACGCACACGGCCGGCATCGATCAATTCGTCGGCCTCGCGACGTGAACACAGACCGGATTCACTAATGAATTTATTCAGTCTCATGGCTTACAACTTACGGACACGGAAATTGCGACCTTTAATTTTACCGGCACGTAATTTGGGAAGTACATTGTCGATCAGACTGTGTCGAATGGCGACGTAGGCTCGAGTAGCGAAGACATCAATCTTGCCGATTTGATCTGCCTTTAATCCGCCCACGCCTGTCAGTGCACCCAAAATATCACCCGGGCGCAATTTATCTTGCCTCCCGGCATCGATAACCAGAGTTTTCATCGCAGGTACCGGCATCGAAAGTGACTGGCCACGGCTCGGCAATTTCGTCCAGCTGATGGGTGAACCGATAATCTCTTCGATTTTTGAGGTGCGGCCCATTTCACGGCTTGATACCAGGCTCAGCGCCAGACCGGTTTCTCCTGCCCTACCTGTGCGACCAACACGATGCACGTGGATATCGGGATCGCTTGGCAATTCATAGGCAATCACCATCGGCAAGGCTTTGATATCCAGACCGCGCGCGGCGACATCGGTAGCCACCAATACGCGGCTGCTGCCGTTGGCGAACTGAACAAGGGTTTCATCCCGATCGCGTTGTTCTAGATCGCCATGCAGTTCAATGGCGGAGATGCCGCGCTTCCATAAAACATCGGTCAAGCCTTTCGCATCAATCTTGGTGTTGCAGAAAATCAGGCAACTCTCGGGCTGGTGTTCGAGCAACAAGGCAATCACCGCATCGGGCTTATCGTTCGGCTCGACTTGATAGAACATTTGCTGGATAACGCTTTCGTCATGCTGGCTTTCGACCGTGATTTCAGTCGGATTTTTCTGGAACTGTTTGCTGATCGCGCGAATTTCTTCAGGGTACGTGGCAGAGAACAACCAGGTATTTCGAGTGGTCGGTGTTTTCTT
>JAYUWO010000018.1:0-7491 GCA_043753545.1 Arenimonas sp. | reverse complement strand
CGCCTTTGAAGGATTGGCGGAGTGGACGGGACTCGAACCCGCGACCTCCGGCGTGACAGGCCAGCATTCTAACCAACTGAACTACCACTCCGCGTTTTAACTGTTGTCACTTTGTTTGTTACTAAGATAATGCTTTGGTGGGTGCTGAGGGTTTCGAACCCCCGACCCGCTCCGTGTAAGGGAGCCGCTCTACCGCTGAGCTAAGCACCATAGCGAGTCGCTTAGTTTACAGCATCCTTAAGGGCTTTACCAGCTTTGAATGCAGGATTTTTCGAAGCCTTGATTTTGATGGTCGCACCGGTTTGCGGGTTACGGCCTTGACGAGCAGCGCGTTTGCGTACAGAGAAAGTACCAAAACCAACGAGCGTAATGGTGTCGCCTTTCTTGAGGGCTTTCTTGATAACTTCGATTACGGCATCAACTGCACCAGCAGCATCGGCTTTCGACAGTTCAGCGGCTTCTGCAACGGCAGCGACGAATTCAGCTTTGTTCATTATTAACTCCCTGTGCGATTTGTATTCGCATAATTTTTTTTAAATTAGTTGTGTTAGTAGAAAACAGCATCTAATCCACCTGAGCCGAAATACAGGAACGCGTGAATTTCGGTTGTGCAATTTATACCAGTGCTTTTTTACTTAAGCAAGCACTGAGAGCCATATTTTTCGCGGCTCTCAGTTATTTTTCAATTTTGCTTAATGACGTAACGCGTTTGGATCAGAATCGCGGCCAGTATTTTCCGTCGTTTCCTTGACAGCGCTGCTCGATTCTGTTGACGGTGCCAAAGTCCGCACCAGCGCTACATCCAGCACTTCGTCAATCCACTTAACTGGAATAATCTCAAGGTCTTGCGTCACGTTCTTCGGAATATCGGCAAGATCTTTTTTGTTTTCCAGGGGAATCAAAACCGTTTTAATTCCGCCACGCAGCGCAGCAAGAAGCTTTTCCTTCAATCCGCCAATCGGCAGTACCCGGCCACGCAGGGTAATTTCCCCGGTCATCGCGACGTCGGCACGAACAGGCACACCAGACAATGCCGACACCAAAGCAGTCACCATCGCAATACCTGCGCTGGGGCCATCTTTTGGTGTTGCACCCTCGGGCACATGAACATGGATATCAAATTTATTATGAAATTCGGTATCCAGCCCGAGGGCTTCAGATCTGGAACGCACCACGGTATGAGCTGCCTTTACCGATTCCTGCATGACATCACCGAGTTGACCCGTAAGAATCAACTGGCCCTTGCCCGGCATCAAAGTCGCTTCGATTTGCAACAGCTCGCCACCCACTTCGGTCCAGGCCAAACCGGTCACCAAACCCACTTCGCTTTTTTCTTCTGCCAAACCAAAATCGAAGCGTTGAACGCCGAGATATTTGTCCAGGTTTTCCGATGAGACCTTGACGGTCGCCATTTTTTTGGCAGCCTTGCCATCTTTCTTGACTTGCTTTGCTTTCGGACCGGCCAGTGCAATTTCCTTGACGACTTTCCTTGAGATTTTGGCTATCTCGCGTTCCAGATTACGTACGCCGGACTCGCGCGTGTAGTAACGGATGATGTCTCTCAAGGCGTCTTCCTGAATTTTCAGTTCGCCTTCTTTCAAGCCATTACCTTTAAGCTGCTTCGGCAACAAATAACGCAGGGCAATATTCAGTTTTTCCTCTTCGGTGTAGCCGGGAATACGGATGACTTCCATGCGGTCCAGCAAAGGGCCAGGAATATTTAGCGAGTTGGCTGTCGCGATGAACATCACTTCGGACAAATCCAGATCTACCTCCAGATAATGGTCGTTGAAAGTGTGGTTTTGTTCCGGGTCCAATACTTCCAGCAAGGCCGACGAGGGATCGCCACGGAAATCCATGCTCATCTTGTCGATTTCGTCAAGGACGAACAGGGGATTATTGGTGCCGACTTTATTTAGATTCTGCACGATGCGGCCCGGCATCGAGCCGATGTAGGTTCGACGATGCCCGCGAATTTCGGCTTCATCGCGCACGCCACCCAAGCTCATCCGGATGAATTTGCGGTTGGTGGCCTTGGCGATGCTTTGTCCAAGCGAAGTTTTACCGACACCGGGCGGCCCCACCAGACATAGAATCGGCCCGTGCATTTTTTTCACGCGCGACTGCACTGCAAGATACTCAAGAATGCGATCTTTTACCTTTTCAAGACCGTAGTGGTCTTCATCCAGCACTTTCTGCGCTTCGTTCAAATCCTTGCGGACTTTGCTGCTTTTTTTCCAGGGCACCCCGGTCATCCAATCGAGGTAGTTCCGGACGACCGTCGCTTCTGCCGACATCGGCGACATTTGCTTCAACTTGTTGAGCTCGGCTTTTGCTTTTGTCTCGATTTCTTTCGGCATGCCTGAATTGGCAATTTTCTTCGCCAATTCTTCGAGCTCGTTCGGCGCCTCTTCGTTTTCACCGAGTTCCTTTTGTATGGCCTTCATCTGCTCATTCAAATAATATTCGCGCTGGCTTTTTTCCATCTGCGATTTAACGCGACCGCGAATTCGCTTTTCGATTTGCTGCACATCGATTTCGCCATCGACCAGACCAATCAACATTTCAAGACGCTCGCCAACGTTTAGTGTTTCAAGCAGGGTTTGCTTGTCAATCAGGCGCGTACTCAAATGGGCGGAAACGGTATCGGCAAAACGGCTCGGGTCATCGATTCCCGATAGAGTGCTAAGCAATTCCGGAGGCAGCTTGCGATTGGTTTTGACGTATTGTTCGAACAAGGACATCAGCGAACGTTGCGTTACGTCCAGTTCGCGGGGATCACGATCAAAAGCCGATTCGACCGTTTCCGCGGTGCCGGTCATTGCGGTATCGCGCTCGGAAAAACCGGTCATTTTTATACGGCTGGTGCCTTCGACCAAGACCTTGATCGTGCCATCTGGCAGTTTCAGCAATTGCAATACAGTCGCCAGCGTACCGATCGTGTATAAATCTTCGGCAGCCGGGTCGTCGGTATCCGGGCTCTTTTGAGCCAATAATAAAACTTGCTTGTCCGCTGCCATTGCGAGATCAAGTGCCTTGATCGAGCGTTCGCGCCCGACGAACAAAGGAATCACCATATGCGGATAGACCACTACATCACGCAGCGGCAAAACAGGCATATCTAAAAGTGTGCTGGCTTTAACTTCCATTGTCTTCTCCAATTCTATATTCCGTTTATGGGGGTTCCTGGGTCAAATGCAAGTTACCTAAGTGAACACTCTAAATCTCACAAAGAAAAACGGGCCGATGATGTCGGCCCGTTTTCATTTTTGTACACATTCGGGCATTAATCGCCGGACGCTGCCCGCGCTGGCGGTGCAGTGTTCGAGTAAATGATATACGGCTCGGTTTGATGGTTAATCACCGATTCATCAACAACGACCTTGCTGACATTTTCCATCGACGGCAATTCATACATAGTGTCCAGCAACACCGATTCCAGAATCGTTCGCAGCCCACGGGCACCAGTTTTACGTTTCAACGCCTTGCGTGCGATCGCAAGCATGGCATCTGGACGAATTTCCAGCTCGACGCCTTCCATCTCGAACAGTTTCTTGAATTGTTTGCTCAAAGCATTTTTCGGCTCTGTCAATATTTTCACCAGAGCTTGTTCGTCAAGCTCTTCCAGCGAAGCCACTACCGGCAAACGTCCGACGAATTCGGGAATCAAGCCGAATTTGATTAGATCCTCAGGTTCGGCATCGTGCAAAAGCTTGCCGGTATCGGCCTTGCGTTCCTGACTCTTTACCTTGGCACCGAAACCGATACCACCAGCGTCGGTTGTGCGTTGCTGGATGATTTTGTCCAGACCGGAAAAGGCGCCGCCGCAGATGAAAAGCATATTGCGGGTGTCGACTTGGAGGAATTCCTGTTGCGGGTGCTTGCGGCCGCCTTGCGGTGGTACCGAGGCTACCGTGCCTTCGATTAACTTCAACAAGGCTTGCTGCACGCCCTCGCCCGATACGTCACGGGTAATCGACGGGTTTTCGGATTTGCGGGAAATCTTGTCGATTTCGTCGATATATACGATGCCGCTTTGCGCTTTCTCGACATCGTAATCGCATTTCTGCAGTAATTTCTGGATGATATTTTCGACGTCTTCACCGACGTAACCGGCTTCGGTCAGCGTGGTGGCATCGGCAATCGTAAACGGAACGTTGAGCAAACGTGCCAAAGTTTCGGCCAGCAGGGTTTTGCCCGAGCCGGTAGGTCCGATCAGCAGGATATTCGACTTGGCCAATTCGATATCGTCATTCTTCTGACGTGATTCAATACGCTTGTAGTGGTTATATACGGCAACCGACAAGGTCTTTTTGGCACGTGGTTGTCCGACCACATATTGATCGAGCACTTCAAGAATTTCGCGTGGTTTCGGCAAATGACTGCGTGCGGCAGACGCTTTTTCTTCCAGCTCTTCACGAATAATGTCGTTACACAACTCAACGCATTCATCACAGATGAATACGCTTGGACCTGCAATCAACTTCCGCACTTCATGCTGGCTTTTGCCACAGAAAGAGCAGTACAAAACTTTACTATTGTCGCCGGAGCGGCCCTGACGTTCGTCAGTCATGCTTTCACCCAGCCATTAAGGCCAAATATGTTCGATTTGAGAATAACACAGGTTTTATTTGCGCAATGCCATCCCGGGGGAAACCGGGATAGCCTGTGCTAAATGTGTCGAGATTTCGGGGTTTAACCCGCTTGTATGCTGTCTTCGGGGCGGCTTGTGATCACGAAGTCCACCACGCCGTAAGCTTTGGCTTCTTCGGCCGCCATGAAGTAGTCGCGCTCGACGTCCTGGGAAATTTTTTCGATCGATTGCCCGGTATTGGCCGCCAATTCGGCATTCAGACGCTCACGCAAGTACAGGATTTCCTTGGCCTGAATGGCGATATCGGAAGCTTGGCCCTGAGCACCACCGGAAGGCTGATGAATCATCACGCGCGAGTTAGGCAGGATGTAACGCTTGCCCTTCGCACCCGCAGCCAACAGGAACGAGCCCATGCTGCAAGCCTGTCCGACACAAATCGTGCTCACATCCGGTTTGATGAAGCGCATGGTGTCGTAGATGGCCAGACCGGCGGTGACAACGCCACCGGGTGAATTGATATACAAGCTGATGTCTTTTTCGGGGTTTTCCGCTTCCAGAAACAGCAATTGGGCGACGACGACGTTGGCAACGTAATCATCCACCGGACCCACCAGAAAAATTACGCGTTCTTTTAACAAACGTGAATAGATATCGTACGCACGTTCACCGCGCGGGGTTTGTTCTACGACCATCGGTACCAAGTTCAAACCCGTTGTTACTTGCATGACGTTCTCCAATTGAGCGGTTAGGCTGCTGGTCGCATCGCTTCGGCAAAGCTGAGGGCGACATCAGTAGATTGCGCGCGTTCGGCAATCCAATCAATCACCTGCTCTTCCATCACGCGATTCTGCAGTTGAGACATCATATTGGGATCATTACGGTAAAGTTCAATGACCTGCGATGGATCTTCATAGGTCGAAGCGATCAGCTGCATGGTTTCTTTCAGACGTGCAGAGTCAAGTTGCAGATTGTTCTGACGGGCAATTTCACCGACCAACAGCGCCGCTGCCACACGATTATGTGCGCCGGCCATGAATTGCTCGGGAGTTATGTTAATTTGCTGGCCTTGTTGACGGGCCTGCTGTTCGGCACCGCTTGCCATACCCTGCGCTTCGGCTGCTACCAGACGAGGCGGCAATTCGACATGTGCGTAGGCAGCTATCAATTTCTTGGCGACTTCGGCACGCAAACGGAACATCAAATTACCTTTCAGTTCGCGTTCGAGATTGTTGCGGACTTCCTTGTGAAACTGGTCCAGCTTACCGCTGCGGATGCCGAAACTCTTGATGAAGGCTTCATCAACGTCGGGCATAACAGGTTGCGATACCTTGGTGACGGCAACATTGACCTTGGCGGTTTTACCGGCCAATTCGGCCACGCGCCAATCACTCGGGAATGCCACATCAACGCTGCGCTCTTCTCCGGCTTTCATTCCGACTAACTGGGCTTCGATTTCCGGGAACATGACGTTCGAACCAATGATGGTGGCGCCTTTTTCCGAACCTTCGGCCGGCAAACGCACTTCGTCGGTTTGCGCGAAAGTTTCAACATTGACCAAGTAACCGGCTTCGGCGGCATCTTCAACCGGCATCCAGCCACGGCGTTGCTGGCGTAGGGTTTCAATCATGTTCTCGATATCGGCTTCTTCGACGTTCGATGTTTCACGCACGACTTCCAGCTTGCTGACGTCGATGCTGCCGAAATCAGGCACGACTTCGAAAACAGCTGAAAAACTGATTTCGCCATCGTCGCCATTTTTACCGGCTTCGATATTCGGGGTGCCGGCAGGCTGCAGGTTTTTTTCGCGTACCGCTTCGCCGAAGGTCATGCGAACGAGATCGCCATAGGCTTCTGCGCGGACTTGCGGGCCAAAACGCTGTTCAATGACTTTCGTAGGTACTTTGCCCTTGCGGAAGCCTTTCATGTTTGAGGTGCGGGCAATTTCCTGCAATCGATTTGCCACCACTTCATTCAAACGCGCTGCGGGCACATTCACCGTCATACGGCGTTCAAGATTAGCGGTGTTTTCCAATGAAACTTGCATAACAACTCCTGCGGCCGCGCTTTTTTTGAGCGCGAAATTAATAGTCGGTACATACGAAATGAACGTACATCGACCGGATGGTGCGAAAAGAGAGACTCGAACTCTCACGCCTTACGGCACAGGTACCTAAAACCTGGGCGTCTACCAATTCCGCCATTTTCGCAAAACTTACACGCCGCTATGCTGGTGGCAATGGTGGGCCGTGAAGGATTCGAACCTTCGACCTATTGATTAAGAGTCAACTGCTCTAACAACTGAGCTAACGGCCCGAATCACACAAAAACCACCCGCACGAGCGGCTGAGCTGGACATTATGCCGTAATTAGGAGGGTTCATGGAAGGTGTAACACGAGAAAAAACGTCGTGTTATGGGGAATTGGGGTGGATGATGGGGTTCGAACCCACGACCCTCGGAATCACAATCCGATGCTCTAACCAACTGAGCTACAACCACCGCAGGAATAAACTATAACACCAGAAATGGCGCGCCCGACAGGAATCGAACCTGTAACCGCCGGCTTAGAAGGCCGGTGCTCTATCCGATTGAGCTACGGGCGCTCAATCCTGATTCTCGCATGAATCACAAGCACCGTGATTCGACGGTTGGTCGGGGTAGAGAGATTCGAACTCCCGACATCCTGCTCCCAAAGCAGGCGCGCTACCAGACTGCGCTATACCCCGATAAAACCTGTAGATCTGCACTTTAACTTACTACATCACTAGAAAGCTTACTACTGAACGCGGTTTACTTTCATGCTGATTTGGCGCGCCCGGAAGGATTCGAACCTCCGACCCCCAAGTTCGTAGCCTGGTGCTCTATCCAACTGAGCTACGGGCGCAGAAGCGGAATTAT
>JAYUWO010000017.1:0-2427 GCA_043753545.1 Arenimonas sp. | reverse complement strand
CGCTGGCGATTGCCGAAGCCGCGCGTGTACTCAAGAAAAATGGCCAGTTGTTATTGGCATGTCTGGCAAAACACGAGCATCGCGCTGCCGTCACGCCTTTTGGCCACGTGAATCTCGGATTCACCGAAAAAGAACTACGCAAGTTTGCTGACAAAGCCGGGCTTGAAGTGCTTGTTTGCGAAGCAGTCACGCGTGAAAAACGTCCGCCCCATTTTGAAGTATTGACATTGTTGGCACGCAAAGCATGACGAGTAAGCTCCCCTACAAATTTCCCGATCGCGTGGAAAAACTTGAACAGGCATTGCTTAAACGCATCCTGATTATCGATGGTGCGATGGGCACCATGATTCAACAGCATCATCTTGACGAGGCCGCGTATCGCGGCGATCGCTTTAAAAACGGCAATGATGGCTTGCAGTATTCGGAAGGTCATGAACACAGTCACAATTGTGGCTGTCACAGCGATGTCAAAGGCAATAATGATTTGCTCACGCTAACCCAGCCAACCATCATTCGAGATATTCATGCCGCGTATCTGGCTGCTGGTGCCGATTTCATTGAAACCAACACGTTCAATTCTACTCGCGTGTCGCAAGCCGATTACAAGCTCGAACATCTGGTCACAGAACTGAATTTTGAAGCTGCGAAACTGGCGAAACAAGTGTGTGAGGAATTCGAGGCAGCCAATCCCGAAAAGCCGCGCTTCGTGATCGGCATTCTCGGCCCGACCAGTCGTACTGCTTCGCTGAGCCCGGATGTCAACGACCCCGGCTTTCGCAACATCAGTTTCGATGAACTGGTCAGCAATTACCGTGAATCGACTTTTGCTTTGCTCGAAGGCGGCAGCGACATCATCATGGTTGAAACCGTATTCGACACCTTGAACGCAAAAGCGGCCACATTTGCGATTGAATCGGTATTCGATGATCTCGGTGTGCGCTGGCCAGTGATGATTTCCGGCACGATTACCGATCAATCGGGCAGAACTTTATCCGGCCAAACCGCAGAGGCATTCTGGTATTCGCTACGACATTGCAAACCAATTTCAGTCGGCTTGAACTGCGCCCTGGGCGCAAAAGATTTGCGCGTGCATATCGACATGCTGTCGCAAATAGCCGAAACCTATATTTCCTGCCACCCGAATGCCGGTCTACCAAACGCTTTTGGTGGTTACGACGAAGGCCCGGAAGAAATGGCCGAAGTGCTGGGCGAATTCGCCGAAGCCGGCATGCTGAACATTGTCGGTGGTTGCTGCGGCACCACACCAGCACATATCAAGGCGATCAGTGATGCCGTCGCTCATTTGAAACCACGCGAGATTCCTCAGCCTGCCGCTTATACCCGCTTGTCCGGTCTTGAGCCTTTCGTGATTACACCGGAAACCAATTTCGTGAACGTGGGTGAACGCACCAATGTCACCGGTTCCGCACAATTCAAGAAAATGATTTTGGAAGGTCGCTACGACGATGCACTGGTCGTTGCGCGCCAGCAAGTTGAAAACGGTGCCCAGATCATCGACATCAATATGGATGAAGGCATGCTGGATGCCGAAGCGGCGATGAAACGCTTCCTGCATCTGATTGCGGCCGAGCCGGATATTTCGCGGGTGCCGATCATGATCGACAGCTCGAAATGGAGCGTGATTGAAGCCGGCCTGAAATGTGTACAAGGTAAAGGCATCGTCAATTCCATTTCGATGAAGGAAGGCGAAGCCGCATTTATTGAACAAGCCAAAAAAGTGCAGCGATACGGGGCTGCCGTCGTCGTGATGGCCTTCGATACCACCGGTCAGGCGGATAGTTATGAGCGCAAGGTCGAGATTTGCTCGCGTGCTTATGAGCTATTGACTGAAGAAGCCGGATTCGCGCCGGAAGACATTATTTTCGACCCGAATATTTTCGCGATTGCTACCGGCATCGAAGAACACAATGATTATGCTCGCGCCTTTATTTTGGCAACGGCAGAATTAAAAAGGCGTTTTCCCTTAAGCCATATTTCCGGCGGCGTTTCCAACGTTAGTTTCAGTTTTCGCGGCAACAATACCGTCCGTGATGCGATACATTCGGTATTTTTGTATCACGCGATCAAAGATGGCATGGATATGGGCATCGTCAATGCCGGCGGCATGCCGATCATGGATGATTTACCAACAGACCTGCGCGAAGCCGTCGAAGATGTCGTTTTAAATCGAAATTCCGAAGCCACCGAACGCCTTATCGCCATTGCTGACCGAAGCAAGGGCAGCAAGCGGAAAGAGGATGCCAAGCGCGACGAAGCTTGGCGCGAATTGCCTATCAAGGAACGATTGCAGCATGCACTCGTGCATGGCAACGACAGCTATATTGAAGCGGACACGGAATTGGCACGACAGGCTTCCAGTCGGCCGCTCGATGTCATTGAAGGTCCGTTGATGGACGGCATGAATGT
>JAYUWO010000016.1:0-2445 GCA_043753545.1 Arenimonas sp. | reverse complement strand
GCCGATCTCGAAGAGCTTGGGCTTCTGGTTGCGCCGCATACCTCGGCTGGACGGGTGCCGACAGCGCAGGGTTACCGGGTTTTCGTCGACTCTTTGATCCAGGTCGAACCTCTGGCGGCGATGCAGATGAATCAGTTGCGTGAAACCATGAATCCTACTGCCGGGACCCAAAGTCTGCTCGCCAATGCAGGTGAAATGCTGTCGGCCATGAGTCATTTCGTCGGCGTAGTGTCAGTGCCGCAACGTGGCCAATTTGCCTTCAGACATATCGATTTTGTGGCATTGGATGGTAACCGGGTGCTGGTCATCCTGGTGTTTACCGATAACGAAGTACAAAACCGCATCATTCTTACACGTCGACTTTTCTCGCCGAACGAGCTGGAACAAACAGCCCAGTATCTGAATCATCAATTTGCCGGCCGACCACTGGCCGATATCCGGGCCGCGTTGGTACGTGAACTGCGCGACACCAAGGATGAAATGCAGAAAGTCTTGGCGGCTGCGGTGGAATTGTCGGAACATGCCTTCGAAACCTCAAGTGAGGATGTTTTGTTGACCGGGCAGACCCGGCTCATGACTGCCCCGGAAATGTCGGATGTCGAGCGATTACGTGACTTATTCGAGGCGTTTTCCCGCAAGCGCGAGATTCTGGGCTTGCTCGAGCGCTGCATGAAAGCCCCCGGAGTCCGGGTGTTCATCGGTGAAGAAAGCGGATTGGCACCGCTGGACGCTTGTACGGTGATCACGGCCCCGTATGGCTCACAGGGTAAGGTGCTCGGTGTTCTGGGCGTCATCGGCCCAACCCGCATGGCCTACGAGCGGGTTATCCCCATGGTGCAGGCGACTGCAGAATTGCTCGGTCAGGCCTTGAATCCGGACGGTCCGACCCCATAAACCCCTCAGACCTCGGGTGACGAGGCATTCAAGCAATAGGACCAATATGCATACCGAACCTAATAATCCGGGCGTTGACGCGCCTGAAGTTACAGATTTGTCGGGCGACGCCCAATTACAGCTCGAACTCGAGCAATTGCGTATCGCAATGGGAAACATCCGGGACGAGGCATTGCGTGAGCGTGCCGAACTGGATAATCAACGCAAACGTCTTGCTCGCGATGTCGATCAGGCTCGCAAGTTTGCCAATGAGCGTCTGCTCTCCGAACTACTGCCGGTGCTTGATAGTCTCGAAGCCGGCCTGCAAGTCAGTGCCGATGAAACCGGCAAATTGCGTGAAGGTATGGAACTTACCCTGCGCCAACTGATGAAGGTCGCCAGCGACAACGGCATGACACCGATTCATCCGATGGGTGAAGTTTTCAATCCGGAATGGCATCAAGCCATCAGCCAAATCGATAGCCCCGATGCTGCACCGAACACCATCGTGCAGGTTTTCCAGAAAGGCTATCTGTTAAATGAACGCTTACTGCGTCCAGCCTTGGTCGTGGTTGCCAAAAGCGCCGACTGAGACTTGAAAAAAAAATAATCAACACTATTAAGCAATCAAGTTAACGCGCCGCACATCAGCAGGCGCAGCAAAATTCAAGGAGAATTGAAATGGGTAAAATTATCGGTATCGACTTAGGCACCACCAATAGCTGCGTTTCCGTGATGGAAGGCGGTGTTGCCAAGGTAATTGAAAACTCCGAAGGTGATCGTACTACGCCTTCGATCGTCGCCTTTACCAAAGATGGTGAGGTGATTGTTGGTGCCTCGGCGAAACGCCAGGGCGTGACCAATCCGAAAAATACTTTCTACGCGGTGAAGCGCCTTATCGGCCGCAAATTCACCGACGCAGAAGTGAAAAAAGATCTGGACCTCGTGCCTTACTCGATCGTCGCGCATGAAAATGGCGATGCATGGGTAGCGACTTCCGACGGCAAGAAAATGGCAGCACAGGAAATTTCTGCTCGTGTGCTGGAAAAAATGAAGAAAACCGCCGAAGCCTATTTGGGTGAAGCGGTAACTGAAGCTGTCATTACAGTGCCTGCTTACTTCAACGACTCACAACGTCAGGCGACGAAAGACGCTGGCCGTATTGCAGGCCTGGACGTCAAGCGCATTATCAATGAGCCAACCGCAGCTGCGCTGGCCTATGGCCTGGACAAAGCCGGTGGCGACCGCAAAATTGCCGTGTACGATTTGGGTGGCGGTACTTTCGACGTTTCGATTATCGAAATTGCCAATATCGACGACGAAAAGCAATTCGAAGTATTGGCGACCAATGGCGATACCTTCCTGGGCGGCGAAGACTTTGACAATCGCGTTATCGATTTCCTGGTCGAAGAATTCAAGAAAGAGCAGGGCATTGATTTACGCAAAGACCCATTGGCATTGCAGCGTTTAAAAGATGCCGCCGAGCGCGCAAAAATCGAGCTCAGTACATCGCAGCAAACCGATGTTAACTTGCCCTACGTCACTGCCGATGCTTCGGGTCCAAAACACTTG
>JAYUWO010000015.1:0-2479 GCA_043753545.1 Arenimonas sp. | reverse complement strand
ATTCCAGCTGCAGCGACATTCCGATCACCATGCTTTTCCGAAACGTCGCTATGCGATCTTGCGACACCATGAAGATTCGCCGCAATTGCCGGGCGGATATGCGGCCATGTTTGTGCTCGCTTTGTGCCCGCCGTTATGGCATCGCGTGATGGACCCGCGGGTACGGAAGTTCAAAGAACAGCTGGCTTGAGTCAGCGCGAATCAAGATAGGCCTTCAAGGCCTTCACTTCTGTATCTGTCATCACTGAAAACCGCTTCCGCCCCATCGCTGTCATCAGACCGGACTTTGATTCCTTGCCGTCGGAAAATATTCCTGTCTTCATCAGTCGTGCAAAATTGTCGGCCGAATACGCTTTCGCAACAATGAGCGATGGCGCGTCATCACCGGGAAACCCATTTAAATCAGGCGCGTGACATTCCGGACAGGAAGTCATAGCCAGATGTTTCCCTAACGCCAATGTTTCGGTTGGCACGGTTACCGACGACTGTACGATCGGATCGGGCAAGTCATCGTCATAGGGAAAGCTGCCGTCCTTCAATTGTTTTTTAATTTCATCAGACAACATGCCTTGAGGCAGATCTGGATTGCTGACCTCGGGCAGGACACGAAGCCAGGCGGTGATGTCGAGAATTTCCTGATCGCTCAGGTATTGGTACATTTTGATCGGCATCCCGAGGGGTCGATGCCCATCATGGGTTTTGCCTTCGCGAAGCAAGGCTTTAATGCCTGCGTCATCATAAAGCTTGCGTCGCTCGGTAAGATTGGGCGCAACAATACGCATTATCCCGGGCTCCTCGGTAAATACCTTCCCCGCTCCGGTGCGAGTATGGCAACCGTTGCAACCGATGCGCGTTGCGATTCGCAATCCCTCAACGGGGTCTCCGACCGGCTTTGCGACTACTGAAATTAATGTGGCTTGAGCATCTGCCTGTGGTGCTTTGGCGCAGGCCGAAAGCAAGACCACGAGGACTATCAAATAATATTGATATTTCATAATCAGGCAAACGTGACAAAATGTCGAAAACGGACAAATCAAGTAATAACTCAATCCTCTTCCGGCCAGACAATCCCCGTCGGTTTATTCGATTTCAGTTTGGGCTTGCTTTGCTTTGACACGGCATTCCATATTTTCAATGCATCCACGGTAGCAGCCACATCATGCACACGAATTATTTTCGCGCCATTCTGCGCCGCTATGAGGGCTGCGGCGACGGAACCGAAAACACGATCATTTACGTCGCGCCCGGTCAAATTGCCAATTATTGACTTTCTGGAGAGACCGGCAAGCACCGGCACGCCAAGTTCAACAAATTTCTGCAATTGCGCCAGCAATGCAAGATTATGTTCCAGCGATTTTCCGAATCCAAAACCCGGATCGATCACGATATTCTTCTTCGAAATACCCGCCATCTCGCAGGCGAAAATCCGTTGTGCCAGAAAGCTGTGGACTTCGGCAACCGCATCGTCGTAATGAGGTGCTGATTGCATTGAATGAGGCTCGCCCTGCATATGCATCAGGATCACCGGCACTTTAAGTTCGGCAGCGACATCGAGCGCATCTTCTCGTCGCAAGGCAAATACATCATTGATAATGCTGGCACCCGCTTTCACTGCGGCACGCATCACACCCGCCTTGGAAGTATCGATCGCAATTGGGATACTGACTTGTTCGGCGAGCGCTTCGATGACCGGAATCACACGCTGCAACTCTTCCTCTTCTGAAATTTCCCCGGCACCGGGGCGTGTGGATTCGCCACCGATATCCAACACATCGGCACCTTCGCTGGCCAATCGCAAACCATGGGCAACAGCAGATTCAGTCGTGCCGTTTTGTCCGCCATCGGAAAAAGAATCCGGCGTGACATTGATGATGCCCATCACACGCGCGATATCGAGACTCAGTATTTTCCCGGCGCAGTCAAGCTGCGGTGTAGTATCAAACATCGTGATTTTTATCCTATCGATAAAATAGAAAAAAGCCAGAACGCAGTCTGGCCTTTTAAATTTTTGCTAACAAGTAGGGGCGATTCATGAATCGCCCCTACGAATCAAGTTTAAGTCTGCGGTGCAGCGCCACCGAAGCTTCCAGCCACCGGACCAATACCATCTTTCGATGTTTTACCCGACTTCGCCCAATCCAGCGGAGGGCCCGGAATGCGGCCTTCCATCACGGCATCGATCTGGCTGACGTCAATGGTTTCGTATGTCAGCAATGCTTCTGCCATGACATGCAACTTGTCGATATTATCTTTCAGGATTTGCGATGTCTTGGCATAGGCAGTATCGAGAATAGTGCGAACGACTTCGTCGATTTTCTTCGCGGTATCGTCCGATACGTTTTTGGTTTGTGAAACGGAACGACCCAGAAACACTTCGCCTTCTTCCTCGGCATAGGCAATCGGGCCGAGCTCTTCGGACAAGCCCCACTTCGTGACCATATTGCGGGCCATCTTGGTGGCGCGTTCGATATCGTTCGAG
>JAYUWO010000014.1:0-7687 GCA_043753545.1 Arenimonas sp. | reverse complement strand
CGCTGCAAGCCGTCGACATACAAGCGGCGATAGGCAGCTTCGGTTCGTTCGTCGGGTGCTACACAAAACACAAGGTTGTCGGACGCTTGTGGCAGTTTTGTTAAACCCGTGCCGGAAATTAAATCCGCCGCCAACGAGCGAATGCCCTTTGGCATTTCGCGAACCGAGCGACTGATACACATCACATCATGCGCCGCGTTGCACAATGCGATGGCGACTCGCCCACCCACATCGCCGGCACCGGCAATTATCGTACTGCTTTGCATTTTACACTCACGGCATAGTCCTTCAATTGCCGGCGATGTTAGCATTAGGCCCATGAATCCCGCGTCTAACATCATCTTGATTGGCCCGATGGGTGCCGGAAAAACCTCGATAGGCAAACGCCTGGCGATTTTGCTCGGCCTGAGTTTTGTCGATGCCGACCATCGTCTTGAGGAAATCACCGGCGTGGCTGTACCACTCATTTTCGAATGCGAAGGCGAAGCGGGTTTTCGTCAACGCGAATCGCAATTGATTGGCGAACTTTGCCAGGGGAAAAATCAGCTGATCGCGACTGGCGGCGGAGCCGTGTTATCGGCGGAAAATCGCCGGCAACTGCAGGCCAACGGTTTTGTGGTGTATCTGCAAGTCACGGTAGAACAACAACTCGAAAGATTGTCACGTGATCGCAGCCGGCCCTTGCTGACCGGCGGCGATAAGCGCGAAAAATTATTGGGCCTCACGGAAATCCGGCATCCGCTTTATCTCGACATTGCCGACCTCGTTTATCAATCCAGAGACAACTCTGTCATGAACGCAGTCACCGGTTTGCAACAACAATTACTTTCCCACTGGCAACGCGCCGAGGCGGCTTGATGCGACAGATTAGCGTGCAACTGGCCAAACGTAGTTACCCGATCCGGATCGGCAATGATGTGCTGAGTGACACCGCCGCATTGGCCAGTCTGGTCATGGGCAAGCAGGCACTGATTGTTACCGATGAAAATATCGCGCCGCTCTATTTACCGACCATCCAGGCCGCACTACAAAACAAATCCGTACACACGCTAATATTTCCGCCGGGCGAACAGGAAAAAAATCTGGGCCGATTTACCGAGGTCATGCATACGCTGGCAGAAATAAAGGCCAGTCGCGATGTCACACTGATCGCTCTCGGTGGTGGCGTTGTCGGTGATTTAACCGGCTTCGCGGCAGCTTGCTGGATGCGTGGCGTGCGCTTCGTGCAAATTCCGACGACCCTGCTTGCGATGGTCGATTCATCGGTCGGCGGCAAGACGGCCGTCGATCTGGCAAGCGGCAAAAATCTGGTGGGTGCTTTCCATCAACCGGTCGCCGTTCTTGCCGATTTGCGAACGCTGAAAACCTTGCCGGAACGCGAATTGAAAGCCGGCCTGGCCGAAGTGATTAAATATGGCGCCGCTTTCGATGTCGGATTTTTTTCCTGGCTGGAAAAGCATGTCGAGGAATTACTCGCCCTTGACGAAACCGCACTGACCGAAGCGATCTCGCGCAGCTGCCGACAAAAAGCCGGCGTGGTGTCGCGCGATGAAACCGAACAAGGCGAGCGCATGCTGCTGAATCTGGGCCACACCTTCGGCCATGCCATCGAAACGGCACAGGGTTATGGCGGTTATCTGCACGGCGAAGCGATTGCCATTGGAATGTGCCTTGCCGCGAAGCTGTCGGCGCAGATGAAACGCGCACCGGCAGCCGATACCGAGCGTCTGGTCAATTTGCTAAAACGCGCTGGCTTGCCGACCGAGTTACCGGCAGAACTCGATAACCAAACCTTGCTGCAACATATGAAACTCGACAAAAAAGCCCTGTCCGGCTCGCTGCGCCTGATTCTCTGGCGCGGGCTGGGGCGTGCCGATGTGGTGGCCGATGTGCCGGAAACCGCGATTTTGAATGTGCTAAGCGGTTAAAATAGCGGCATGCGCTTATTTCTCCAGCAAAAACCTGCCGCCGGCGAATCCCCGAAATTTGTCCAGTTAATCCTGGAACAGGATTTATTGGGCGGTTGGTGTCTGGTGAAAGAAAGCGGGCAAACCGGTGGCCGCAGCCAATTGAAGCGCGAACAATTCCTGCAACACGACCTGGCCATTAGCGCGTTTGAAAAAGCGCGCGATGCACAGGTAAAGCGCGGCTTCCAGATAATGTTTGTACAGGGCGCCGACGCGCCTTGATTCCCATTTCGAGACCAAAATGACTTTGAAGAACGATCGTTTCCTGCGCGCACTACGCCGCGAACCCGTTGATGCAACCCCAGTATGGTTAATGCGACAAGCTGGCCGCTATTTACCGGAATATCGCGCAACGCGTGCACAGGCCGGCAGCTTCATGGGCCTGGCGACCAATCCCGAGTTGGCTTGCGAAGTCACGCTGCAACCACTTCGTCGTTATGAACTTGATGCCGCGATTTTGTTTTCGGATATTTTGACCATTCCCGATGCGATGGGTCTTGGCCTGACGTTTGCCGAAGGCGAAGGTCCGCGTTTCGCAAATCCCGTTCGCACGCATGCCGACATCGAAAAACTTTTCGTGCCCGATATGGGCAAGGAATTGCGCTACGTGATGGATGCCGTCAGTTTGATCCGCAGGGAATTGAACGGCAGCGTGCCGCTGATCGGTTTTTCCGGCAGCCCGTGGACACTCGCCTGTTACATGATCGAAGGCGGCGGCAGCGATAATTTTGCGCGGATCAAGGCAATGGCTTTGAACGATGCACCTGCCCTTCACCGCCTGCTGGATGTTGTTACCGACGCCGTCATCGCATATCTCGCGGCACAACGTGTTGCCGGTGCGCAGGCCCTGCAGATTTTCGATACCTGGGGCGGCATGTTATCGCCGCATATGTATCGCGAATTTTCACTGCGCTATTTGCAACGTATAGCGGCAGAGCTTCCGCGCGGCGAAGGTGCCGATAAGACGCCGCTGATTTTGTTCGGCAAAGGCAATGCGCCGTATCTCGAAGAACTCGCCGACACCGGTGTCGAAGGTCTCGGAGTAGATTGGTTGATCTCGCTGGAAGAAGCCCGCCGTCGCACACAAGGCAAAGTCGCACTGCAGGGCAATCTCGATCCGGTGACTTTATATGCCGATCCCGAAGGTATTCGCCGCGAAGTGAAACGCACGCTGGAAAGTTACGGCAAAGGCCCCGGCCATATTTTCAATCTCGGCCACGGCATGTCGCCGGATATGAATCCGGATCACGTGAAAGTACTGGTCGATGCCGTGCACGAATTTTCGCAGGTTTGATCTTGAAGCGCTTGTAGGACCGACGGAAGTCGGGATGGGATAACAACGCATGTATTTTGCAATGACGTTATCCCGAATACACATTTACAAAAAACGTCCCGACTTCCGTCGGTCCTACGCCATCTCCAGCATCGGCGGCAGCGGACAATGCAGTGACGCACACACCGTGCGCAACAACTCCGCTTCGGCCACATTGATCTGGTTATCGTGACTGATCGCGCTGACCAAACCTTCGAGCAGTAATTCCTTGCTCATCGGCTCCAGGCTATCCAGTGCCGGCCACACAGTTTCGAGGGCTTCAACGAAAGAGTGGGTTACACGATAGCCGATGTTTTCACGCGGCATGACCCGCTCCATGCCGGCAAGATAAGCGCGTTGCGCATCAGCAGGATTGTTATGCCCGACCTGGGCAAGCACGGCCATTAAGGTGCTTGCTTGCGCCGTGACGTCCTTCAAACGCTTATTGCCGATTCGCCCGCCTTTGCTTGGATCGAGCAAATCGCGCACCTGCGTGCCGAGCAAATGGCCAAGGCAATATTCGTACAAATCAATCTGCCCGTCGGCATGCACCAGGGCGTACACCGATTCCATAAAACGGACCAGCTCGGGACGCGGACGTTGACGCAAGGTAGGAAAACACAACGATGCCAGCGGCAAGCGATGCATTGGATTGAGTTGACTCACCTGCGCATAGAAATCTTTCACCACAGACGGCAGGGAATCACCGTGGCGGGCACGTAATTCAAATGCCTGCTTTGCCTGCACTGTCTCGTCCGACGAGTACAGCAAGGCACACATCAAGGGAATGACACCATGGTGACTGCGTGCAGCATCCAGCAACAACTCCGGAATGCTGCCGGCAATATCATGCGCCCGCTGGTAGTCGTCCGATTTCGGCGAACCCACTTGCATCACGATCGAGGGTGGCGTCACCGTCATACTGCTTTGTGCCGATGGAATGCTATTGCCAGTCTCGGCAAACCCCAGCAAGCGATCTTCTTCCAAACCTACTGGGGGCTTCAAGCTCCAGCGTGCGCTAAGTTCTTTAAAGTCAGACATCTTAAAACTGGGGTCCAATGCCTTGATGCGATCTCCAAGCGGCGGATGCGTTGCCATCATGCCCGAGAGCGAAATGCCTGATCCGAACAACATGTGACTGACTTCTTCGGCATCGGCATTGGCAAGCTTGGAACCATCGTGCAGTCCGCCGATCTTTTTCAATGCCCCGGCAATGCCTTTGGTTTGCCGGGTAAATTGCACGGCGCTGGCGTCAGCCAGATATTCGCGCTGGCGGCTGACACCGGCCTTGATCATCCGACCAAAAAACAGGCCGATATAACCGATCACCATCAACCCGAGCGCCACGCCGATAATCGGAGCGGCATCTTTACTGCGAAAACGGCCGTGTTCCAGAATTTTCTGGCCGATCAATGCCATCACCATGATGCCGAACAGCAAGCCCATCAGTTTGATGTTCAGACGCATATCGCCATTGAGAATATGGCTGAACTCATGCGCGATCACGCCTTGCAGCTCATCGCGATTCAGGGAGTTCAGCGCACCACGGGTGACCGCCACTGCCGCATCACTCGGCGAATATCCCGCAGCGAAGGCGTTGATACCGGCCTCGTCGTTCAAGACGAAAATCTGCGGCACCGGCACACCGGAAGCGATCGCGATTTCTTCAACGACATTACGCAATCGACGAAGATGATAATCCGTCGTATTTTCCGGCACCGGTGTTGCACCCAGTTGATGCGCGACGGCCGCACCGCCGGTTCTCAAAGACGACATTCGGAACAAGGTGGCGCAGCCAATCACGGCAAGCACGACCAGCGTACTCATCACGAGTATCGGAAACGGATTGACGCCTTCGGTGAAGCCGCCCAAAGCAATCAGTAAAACAAAGTCGACGGCCACCACGATACCGAGCACCGCCATCGCAAATAGCAGCACTAGACGTTTGGAGTGCTTCTTAACGGCAGCTTGTCGTTCAAAAAAATTCATGGCTGGGCACCGGATATTATCGGACTGGCGGCAGTGGGTTTCACGGCAGAACGCCAGCTTTCACTGGCGTTCGCATTACTCGTTAAAACGACACTTTCGGCGCTTCGCGTTTTGCCGGCTCGGTAATTTCCAGTAGCGATGCGGCGATGAAATTGAACATGCCAGCAACGATGTTGGAAGGAAATACTTCGCGCTTGTTGTTGTAGCCCATGACGGAGTCGTTGTAAGCCTGGCGTGCGAAGGCAACCCGGTTTTCGGTTGAGGTCAGTTCTTCCGACAATTGCATCATGTTCTGGTTCGCTTTCAGGTCGGGATAGGCTTCGCTCACGACCATCAAGCGACTCAGGGCGCCAGTCAAACCTTGATCGGCATTCGCCAATTGCGCCATGGCATTGGCATCACCGGGATTGGCACTTGCCGCTTTCAGGCCACTGACGGCTGCAGCACGGGCCTGGATTACGGCTTCCAGGGTTTCGCGTTCATGTGCCATGTAGCCTTTTGCAGTTTCCACCAGATTGGGAATCAGGTCGTAACGACGGTTCAGCTGCACGTCAATCTGGGCGAAAGCATTTTTATAGGCGTTACGAGACGTGACCAAGCCGTTGTAAATGCCGACTAGCACGAAACCCAGCACCACGATGCCGACCAGCAATACGATTGCAATAATGCTCATAAATCTCTCCCGCTTAATTAAAGTACGTGTGTGAAATGTTTATATGGAATGTTCAGGTGAAATCCTGCCATGAGGGGTAAAATACTCCATTGCCTCCCCTAGCGCACGTTTGCGAATCATGAAACTAATGAAAGCCACTCTGCTCGTTTCGCTCTTCGGCATCGTCGTGCTTGCTCCGGGACAGACTCGCCTTGCAGATACGCAAACCGCAAACCCGCTAAAATTTTCTGCTAGAAAACCCGGCTCGCTACCAGACCAAACCGTCAACGCAAGGAAAATCGAAGCACTGGCCCAGCGTCTGGTATTTGAAAAAAATCTGCCGGGACTTGCCGTTGCCATCGTGCAAGATGGTCAGGTGTTATCGGCAAAAGGCTACGGCCGGACCGACAGCCAAAATGGCAGCGCCATCATGCCCTACACCGTATTTCGCCTGGCATCGCTTTCAAAAGGTTTCGCAGGTACGTTGAGTGGACAATTGGTGGAAGAAGGCGCGATGAGTTGGGATTCGCCGATCATCAACCAGCTTCCCGCCTTCAAGCTAGCCGATTACACCGGCGGTTCGCGAGTCAGTGTTCGCGACGTGCTTAGTCATCGCGTCGGCCTGCGTGATCATTCCTTCGATAGTGCATTGGCCGGCGATCAGCCCTATGCCCTGATTGCAGAGCGATTATCGGATGCCCCGATGACATGCTCGCCCGGCGACTGCTACGGCTACCAGAACATTGCATTTAGTCTGATTAGCGATTTGACCTTCGCCGCGACCGGTGATTTTTATCCGCAGCAAGTGGAAAAAAGAATTTTCACGCCACTTGGTATGGGCAACGCCAGTTTCGGACTGGATGGTTTGATGGGCAGTGCATCCTGGGCGAAACCGCATGTGCGGGCAAAAGGCGGATGGCAATCGGTCACACCGAACGAAAACTATTACAAGATTCCACCCGCCGCCGGCGTGAATGCCAGCATTCAGGACATGGCCCAGTGGCTTCGCGCCCAGACCGGTCATCGCCCCGACGTACTTTCAAAAGAAGTGCTTAGCCAGATTCATACCAAGCAAGTCGCGACACCGGGGGAAATCCGTTCCAGCGGGTGGCGCAGCGAACGTCTCAATGAAGCCTATTACGGCCTGGGTTGGCGGGTGATGAACTACAGCGGCCGCACCATGATTTTTCATGGCGGCGCGGTGCGGGGCTTTCGCGGCCTGATTGCCTTCCTGCCGGATCAGGATTTGGGAATTGTCATTTTGTGGAACTCGGAATCGGCCATTCCATCGAGTCTAATGCCGACCTTATTCGATGCTGCATTGGGCTTACCACAACGCAACTGGCTTGGCCTGGAGGAATTGGGCCCGGTGATGGACGAGTCCGGCGTGGAATAGCCCGGTCGCGACTTCCGTCGCTCCTGCACGCCACCCAATAAAAAAGCGCCTTTCGGCGCTTTTTTGATATCTGCAGACAATCCCGGAAATTCTCTCTCCCCGACTGGGCAACACAGGGAGAGAGTCAGGATTGTTACTTGCGAATTTACATCGCAGGTGCAGCAGGTGCAGCTGGAGCAGCAGCCTTTTTCTTGGCTGGCTTCTTGGCAGCTTTCTTCTTGGCAGCTGGTTTTTTAGCTGCTGGTTTCTTGGCTACTTTTTTCGCAGCTTTTTTGGCAGCTGGTTTTTTAGCTACTTTTTTGGCGGCTTTTTTGGCAGCTGGTTTTTTAGCTACTTTTTTGGCGGCTTTTTTGGCAGCTGGTTTTTTAGCT
>JAYUWO010000013.1:0-23235 GCA_043753545.1 Arenimonas sp. | reverse complement strand
TGAAACTTTCCGGTATGCCGGGAAGTGCGCCGTTGAGATTACCGCCGGCACTGGTGGTCGAGCCGCCAATGGTAGATTCACCACCGTTCACCATATAGGTTGGCGAGGTTTGACTATCACCGAGAACGACACCTGTGCGCTGATAGTGTTCGTCATAGGCTTTTTTCCAGCCGTTGCCGAATTTATTAACCACTTTCTGGTATTCGGCATTGCGTTGCACGTCTTTACCAACCGAGATCGCACCGAGGATCAGGCCGATGATGACCAGCACAACGGCCAGCTCCACTAGGGTAAAGCCGCCTTGGGCGATCGAACTTCTTGCTTTGGGATAACGCTTTGTCATGTCCGCATTCCTTAAATTCTAGGGTTACTGATTCATTTTCAAAATGCCGACTACCACGTCAATCTGGTCTTCATCCAGATTGGAATTGGCGCCGCCGTTGTAGCGCGCTGTATTGGTGAGCGACCATTCGGCGCCGGGACCGCCTGGCGTACCGTTGGTAACGCCTTCCTGACGGAACATGCCTTCTCGGCCATCGGGCTTACCATCGAACATCTGGTCAAGCGAGCGGGCCAAATCAGGAGTCAAACCCGAAATCACCATCACGTTGCCCGAACCCGACGGCTCGGAAGGAAGATTCCATTGGAAGCAGACCTGCATTTCCTGCGGGTTACCGTTGCTGTCGAGATAGACATACCGATCTTCTGAACCTTCGGCACGGCCCGGAGGCATACGCACACCGGCACGCTGCATGACGGTACGAAGATCAAAGTCGGCACCTGCCTGCAAACCGCGGACCATTCGCTGGCCCGCTGCACCGCGGCAGATTGCACTCGGGGCCGTGACGCCAGCCATGTTGCCACCCGAAATCGGACTGCCGGCAACAGCAGCGTAATTGGCACCATTCACCATCAGGCGAGGCGTGGTTTGGCTATCGCCTGGCACTACACCGGTGCGTTGCGTATGAGTGTTGTAAGCCACACCCCACTGATCAATGAATTTCTGTTTGATTTTGGTGTATTCGGCGTTGCGCTGAACGTCTTTGCCAATCGACACAGCACCTAAGATCAACCCGATGATGACCAAAACAACGGCCATTTCAACTAACGTGAAACCGCCTTGCGCGGCTCTTCTGGTGTGCATTTTCATAAACCCTACCTTGGAAGTGTTGCCCATACGAGCAATGGCCAAAAGGCCGATCGCTATCAATTCTTGAATCCCCGTGCCGGACACTAACTTTGCAACGTAAGAAGAACGTAAGAGGAAAAGTCGTGCTTGCGACTCGCATTGATGTCCGCAACAACAGATACCTCAAGTGCCAACAAATTGATGCGGCTGCGTCTCGCTGTTAAAAGTTGTTACGCGGGCACGAGCGTTGCTCAATCTATGAATTTGGCTTGGTAGCTCTCGATTATTTCGGCCCAAAAGCGACGAGTGTGGCCACCGGCCTGATCAACGCACAGAGCGAAAATTCCCTATACTCCTCGCGGTGCGCAATGCGGGTGAGCGTACGCCAGATAATCGCGGCGCCCTTGTGACGAAAAACATCCGTGCCGACGTCCGCCATCGGGAACTCACTACGATGTGAGCGTGCGCAGAGGAGAAATTTCTACCGGATGACGCGCTGACCCAAAGCCCACCGGTTAAATTCGAAACCGGCATATTGTCTGCGCTTGAGAGATGAGGGCTGGGCCTGCAGCTTACGAACGAGCTGCAGTCCGCGTCTCAACGACTTCCGCCGACATTATCCGCGGCTTCTTTCCAGCATTAGTAGCATCGACAGACCAAGCAATACACGCTCTTCATCTTCTTCATTGCTGAAGCCCAGCTTTTTTTCCAGCGTGAACCGCCGACCGATCAACGACGATTCCTTGACCAGTCGAACAACGACTTTTCCCGACGTGTCGGTCACCAGGTATGCGGGATGGAACAGGTAGCCGGAAAACATTCCGACTATCGGAATGCCTTCAAAAATTCCGTCCAGCACCTTTATCCAGGCATTTTCTTCGCGAATCGTGTAATTCAATTTTTGCTGTGCATCGAACACTTCGTAATGTGCCTTGAAAATCGAGGCCCAGCCTTTGCGGGCGATTTTCCCCAGGTCCTGTCCGGAGACATTGGTAAAATTATAGGCGGCCGAAAAATCCAGCCATTTGTTCGCCTTGATGCTGTAAAGCTTCTGGCTTTCACTCGAATCCCGGCTGACGGTAATTTCCTCGAGCAGCTTGAACATTTTTTGCCGTACGTAGAACAGCGATTTCTCGCGTGCATCGACAATCGTGAAATCACTCGACAAAGTGGTAATTTTAAAGACGAGCGACAAGGGATACTGATATTTCATAAAATCCTCAATACTTTTTTTTCATGATGATGCCGGTGAATTTCGGCATGCGGAAAATAATGTTTTCGTGATAAAAAAACCAGAAAAGCCGGCGATGACTCGCCGGCTTTTCGTTTAAACAAATTACAAATTCAACGACTGGAAACTAGAATTTGTAATCCATGCTGATATACCAGAAACGGCCAGGTAGATCGTAGGTAGCGGCATCGTAACCATTCAGAGAGCAGGTCAGGCAAATCGGCGGGTCTTTCGCAAACACGTTGTTCAGACCAATCGATAGCTTCATGCCTTCGGCGGCAAAAGCATTGTTCCAGGAAACCTGGGCATCGTGATACGTCGTACCACCGAGCGTATGAAACGAATCTGCCGTTGGGCAGCCTGGCAGGCCTTCGATATCGCCATTACAGGCTTCCTCGACAGCACTGATGTAACGCATATTCCAGTTGAATGACCAGTCATCAATCAGCCAGCCGACTTGCAGATTGGTTTGCCAATCTGGAATCGCGCTGTTGCCGACTTCGACACCCACGGTGCGCTGTGCCACATTGCCATCGGCATCAACTACTTTGTAACCCAGTACGTGTGTGGTCTGCAGAGCCGCAGTCAACTGACCCATGCTCCACTTCGGACTGCTCCAGTTGACCTTGATATCAAAACCATCGGTCGTGATTTCACCAAGATTCTGGAGAAAGTTGTTCGGCGGTGCGAGATTGCCGCCACCTGCGGGTGGACGAGTGAACGGCGAGCACAAGCCCGGATCAACACCCCCTGAAGCAAGACAGTCGTCCAGCAATGCCTGGATGTCACGCGCCCGGATGGCACCTTCGATTTTGTGGTTGTAGTAACTCAATTCAAAATCCAGACGCTGCGACCAGGCCAAATCTTCGGCCCAAGCCGGGCTGTACACCATCCCGACGGTATAGCTGTCGGACTCTTCCGGTTCTAGAGTCGAATTACCACCGGTGAAGGTGGTGATTTGCGTATTCGCCTGACGGAAGCCATTCGGCACGCCTTGCGCGCGGCAAGCCGTTTCCAGTGGTGTGCTGTTGAGATCACCATCGCTGGCATCAACAACAGGGTTGACGGAATTGGTTGGACCGCAAGGATCGACCAAGGTGGCGCCGAATTGGGTCAAACCATACAACTCGCCGATATTCGGCGCACGAAAACCCTGTGAGTAGGTACCGCGGAGCACGAAGTCTTCGATCGGCTGCCAACGGAAACCGACTTTACCTGTTGTTGCTCCGCCGAAATTGCTGTAATCGGAATAACGCAATGCGGCACTGATATCGAAGGATTCGGCGACCGGTGCATTTAACTCGGCATAAATTTCACTGACGTCGTAACTTGCCGACACCGGTGCCGCGAATGAATCTTGCGATTCGCCGGTTTGACGCAATGGATCGGGATTGAACGCACCCTGGTAACGGCGATGTTCGACACCGGCCGCGAAGCCGGCCATACGGTCGCCGATACTGAACAAATCACCGGTGATGTTGGCAGAAAAAATATCGAGGATTTGTTCGCTGCTATCCACTTGCGTGGTACGAATCCAATCGATCATGGCTTGGGTCATTGGACGACCCTGGCCACCGAATAAATCCAGCGGTGTACAGCCCGGCGTGGCCGCACAAATCGCCGGATCGCCAAGCGCGACCGCGATGTGCGCCATGTTGTAACCATTCTGGAAAATTTGCTCGGCTTTGTTTTCGGTATGAACGTAATTGATATCCCAATCGAATCCACGATCACCGAGGCTGAAGTTGCCATCGAGACCGACGTTGAAATACCAGGTGTCGACATCCTGCGTAAAGATACGCGGACCGACTTCAATCGGACGGCGGGTTACCCAACCGAAATTGCTGGCCGGATCCAGATCGATGCCGAACGGATTAAACGGGTTCAACGCACTGATGAAAATCGTGTCGGCGATACCACCGGTTCCGGCATACGGACCGACGAAAATCGGCTCCGGCGCCGCCTGGTTGACAGACGAACGGTTGTTGTACATCGCCTTGGCATGCAGGCTGACGCTGTCACTGATGTTGTAGTTAACATT
Organism: Arenimonas sp.; assembly: GCA_043753545.1. Taxonomy (GTDB): domain Bacteria; phylum Pseudomonadota; class Gammaproteobacteria; order Xanthomonadales; family Xanthomonadaceae; genus Arenimonas. The sequence goes on along the minus strand of JAYUWO010000013.1, from coordinate 18,834 downwards.
CATGAAAACGTTTTTGCGTTCCGAAGGCGTCAGCAACAAATTGTAGGCTGCGTAATTGAAGCGGTCGGCGCCACTGAAATCATGATAGCTGCCCAGTGATGGGTCGGCCGAATTCCAGTTGGGAGCCAGCGTGCCGTTATTGAGCGTTACGTCGTAGAAAAATTCCTGGCTGGCCGAACAGGAACCATAGGTCCCGACCGGACGTGCAGGGTCGCAAAAGGTAAATCGGCCCTGCGGCGTTGCCGAACTACCGTAAGCCAAACCACCGCCCGGCACCGGGAAAGCCGATTGCTCGTAAGCTGCCGAGCTAATGGATTCCTGTTTGTAATAACTGGCACCGAACACAGCCGAAAATTCATCGCTGCCGCCGCCCATCATCATGCTCAGATCGGTGGTTTTGCCGCCTTCGTCATAGTCACCAATTTTCGCGTGTACCGATGCGCCTTTGAAATTTTTGGTCGTGATGATGTTCACCACGCCGGCAATCGCATCGGAACCGTAAATTGCGGAGGCACCGTCTTCCAACACTTCGATACGTTCGACGATCGCCAATGGAATCGTATTGAGATCGGCACTGCCGGAAACACCGGAAGCCGAAGACTCATTAACCCAGCGAATACCATCGACCAACACCAAAACGCGATTTGCACCGAGGTGGCGCAAATCGACCTGAGCCGAACCGGCACCGATACCGCCGCCGTCTGATGGATAACCGAAGTTACCCGAGGAGTTGAATTTGGCGTTCAGCGCCGAACCGCCACCGGTGACTTGCTGCAACAATTCGCCGACCGATGTCACACCGGTTTTTTCGATTTGTGCGCGGGTAATCACCGCAACCGGCGATTGCGTTACCGCATCGGTTTGCTTGATGCGGGAGCCGGTGACTTGCACGGCATCCAGCGTCTTGGCTGAATCAGCATTTTGCTGGGCCTGAACAGTGAAAGGGATAGCAGCGAGCAATAACGCGGTTCGCACGGCAACACTTAAGTGCTTTTTGTTTTGCATTTTCATTATTTTGATTCCCAACAGTGTGAATTGATCAGGGATGGATGGGGTGCAGCAACCCGCTAGACCGGCGAGTTGTTACAAGTTGTAAACAAAATGTGAAGAAAGTACAAGTTTTGGGGCCCTCGCCTGCTCCATCAGCTACCCAAACTTGGTGTTCGGGTCCGGAACCGACAGACATCCCAACTCGCCCATGCGGACAAGAACTTGCAGAAAATTCAGTACGACGAATTCACATGCCAACTGTCGATATTCAGAACTGACTCACAAATTTGCAGCCAGAGTGCGATACGATTGGGCAGTCAATCCAACACTGGTTATATCAATGCTTTATTCACGAATCCCCGCATTACTTGCCGCCGGCCTGCTGGCTCTGGCTTTTTCTCATTCGGCTGATGCCGTAAAAGTTAAAGGCGAACCGACCAAGGCCACGGCCAAATCGGTAGTCGCCAAAGAATGGCGCTCAAAGAATTTCCCGGCCAGCGGCGTCGCCAAGCTCGGCTTGAAAGAACTGGCACCTGCACGTATTGCCGAACTGCACCGCAACAACTCTGGCGACAAGAAAGCCAAAGCCTTGCAAATTGGTGTTGGCCGTGACGTAAGCCGTGAAACATTGCAACCCATGTCAAGTTTGAAATGGCAGGTGTTGAGTAACGGTGCGAAAGTGTCACGACTCGAAATCAATTCACCGGATGCGTTCGGCCTGCGCGTTGGTATTCGCACGGTGGGTCTGGTAGCGGGCTCCGAACTGCGCTTCTCGGGTTCCGACGCCCCGAATCAAGTGATTGCTGCCGTTACGGGCGAAGAAACCAGGCTTTTGGTGGATGCAAAAAATAGTTACTGGACCCCTGCAACCGATGGCGAAACCCAAATAATCGAAATCTACTTGCCCAAAGGGGCGCTCGCTGCGAATGTGCGTGTGAACGTAACGGGTGTTTCGCACTTGCTTACGAACGCAAAAGAAAATTTTGTCGTGAAGGGTGCCCCAGAACAAACCTGCATGTTTAATGTGATTTGTCGTGCCGCCGAGCTCGGTGCCAATTTCGTTAATGCCGAGAATTCAGTGGCGCGCATCACCTTCACGGCGCCAAGGCCCAGCAATCCAAGCATTACAGATACCTATTTGTGCACCGGTACATTATTGGCCGACACTGTTACTGCAACCCAAGTGCCTTATTTCTATACGGCCGATCATTGCATCAGCACGCAAACGCTTGCCAGTACTCTGAATTTCTACTGGAACTATGAGACCACCACGTGTGGCACTTCCAGCACTACGGCAACCTTGCCCAGCGCGCAAACAGGCGGCGCCACCTACTTGTATTCCGAGAATGGAACTACCGGTACCGACGGTGCCCTGTTGCGTATCAATAGCACACCTCCCGGTGGTACTTTCTTTGCCGGTTGGGATTCCGCCCTCCTCGCCAATAACGCCACGATATACGGCATTCATCACCCAGAAGGCTTTCCGAAGAAAATCTCTCAAGGCATCAAAGAAACTCAAGATGCGACAAATCATCAAGTGGGCTGGTCTAGCGGCACAACCCTGCAAGGCAGTAGTGGCTCTGGTCTGTTCACCATCGGCGTCGATGGCGCTTGGTATCTCCGCGGTGGTTTATACGGCGGCTCCGCTTTGTGCGCCAACTCTGGAACTCCTTCAGCGCCCAGCAATGATGACTACTACTCGCGTTTCGATGTCATGTTTCCAAGCATCCAGCAATGGTTGAATCCCACCGTCGCCGCCGTCGGCCCAACCGTCAGCCATACCGGCCCTTGGTACAACCCGGCAGAAAGTGGCTGGGGTTTGACCTGGTATGAATATCCAAGCAATGGTTTCTTCGGTTTGTTCTTTATTTATAACGGCAGCGGCGCACCGGACTGGTACGAATTTGCCGGTGCCTGGACTGGCAGCGATGTTCATAGCGGCAACCTGAGAAAGAACACCGGCCCTGCCTTTGGTACGACCTTCAATCCTGGACTTGTGAATAAAGTGGTGGTGGGTACTTACACCCTGACCTTCACATCGGCCACCGCGGCGACACTGACCTTTACGGTAGGTGGTGTAACGCGTACCAATGTGCCATTGAACAAGCTGTAAATTCATCTTGTTAAACAAGAAAACGGCGACTCTCTAGTCGCCGTTTTCTTTTGGGCGTAAATTGGCCCGATGAACGCGACCAAACGCTACGGCTTTTTGATTCTGTCGGCCCTGATCACCTTGACAGGCACGACAGTGCTGTCTGCAGCTGCCCCTCCCGAAACCGGCAAAGTCACGATTTACCGCTGCATCGATGCCAAAGGAAAAGTGAGCTTGCAGGATTCGCCTTGTGCCAAGACAAGCCAGCAGGAAACCCGCGAAATGCTGCGGCCAAAAGATGCGCCGCCCACCAAAAAAAGGCCAGTTGCGGCAGCACCGAAGTTTGAGCAGCCAGCGGCCCAATACTTTATTTCGCTAACACCGCCTCCTGAACTTTTCCAATGCACCGATTACGAAGGCAAGGTACGCGATTCGGAAAATTACGATCCCAATCCGCGCTGTGAACCTTTGTGGGCATTGGGCTTTCAGGAAAAATATCTGCCCTTCGAACAACGTGGCAAGCTTTGCCGCTGGATCAAGGATTCCTGCGTGCGCTATGAAGGCGCCGCTTTATGCAATCGATGGAAAGAAAAACGGAAGCAGGCGGAATCGGATTTTCGTTATGCCTTTAGCGATACGCTGGCCTATCGAAAGTCGGAACTGGCACGTATTACGCAGATCGTTCGCAATAGTTGTCAGTAAATAGTGGCATTGAGAGGTCGGGCCTAGAAGGCCCTCCTACGGATCACGATTTGTAGGAGGGCCTTCTAGGCCCGATGTGGTTCAAAATCCGTAGCGCATAAATCCGCCATCAACCGAGATACATTCACCGGTGATGTAACTGGCGGCCGGCATGCATAAAAATGCGACGGCGGCAGCCACTTCTTCCGGTTCGCCGATGCGGCCCATCGGTGTTCGCTCGAGAACTTCATCGAGATATTCCGGCACCGCCAACACATCGGACGTGCGTCGGGTGCGGATATACCAGGGCGCTACCGAATTCACGCGGATACCGTCACTGGCCCATTCGCAGGCAAGATTTTTTGTCAGCTGGTGCAAAGCCGCTTTACTCGAACCATACGGTGACCCGGTACGCACATGCGTCAGGCCGGAAACAGAACCGACGTTTACGATGCTCGAATTGGCATGTTGTTTTAATAATGGATAGGCAAAACGCGATAACTCGAAGGCCGAAAAAATATTGGTTTCGAAAATACTGCGCCACTCGTCGTCGTTGTAATCCATCGTCGCCTTGCGGATATTATGGCCGGCGTTATTGACCAGAATTTGCAAACCGTCCTGCAAGTCTTCGATCCAGTCGAATAATTCCTGGCGCTGTTCAGCTTCGCTGACATCGGCGGCAAAAAAGCGGACCGATTGCTGCGGAAATTCTTCCTGTAATTCGTCGGCACAAACCTGTAACGACAAAGGGTCGCGTGCGACCAGCAACACATCGGCACCCAGGCCCAGAAACTCGGAGGCAATGGCGCGACCAATGCCGGCACTCGCCCCGGTAATCAATGCGACCTGTCCGTTTAATTGCCAGCGTGTCTTCATCTCGCACCTCATGCACAATGCAGGTAGCATAGCCGAGCCTGCACGGCAGACAAATACTCTCGCTAGACAATTCCGGAGATTCCCGATGCGCATCACCCTGATACTTGCCTGTCTTCTGCTATCCGCCTGCATGGCGACACCGGAGCCGGAAGCGACTGCAGCATCTCAAACGCCTGAAACGGAAGCCCATACCGGAATGAGCGACGCCATCCAGGCACCGATTGAAAAAGCCGAAAAAGTGGAAGACCAGGTGATCGATGGTGCCGAAAAACAGCGCGCAGAAATTGAAGCGGCGGGTGGTTGATGAAAACTTCCTTCATGATTCCACTGGCACTTTGCATTTCACTCTCCGCCTGCAACAAACCAACATCGACAAAACAATATGCCGCATCGGACGAATTTTTCGACCGGCTTTCCAGCTATTGCGGAAAGGCTTTCGCCGGAAAATTGGTAGCGTTCAATGAGAGCGACACCAAGAGTTTCGGCGGCGCAGCGATCATGCATGTCCGCAGTTGCACGAAAAACGAAATTCGCGTTCCGTTCCATGTCGGTGAAGACCGCTCGCGTACTTGGGTGATCACGAAAACAGAAACGGGACTTCGCCTCAAACATGATCACCGCCATCAAGACGGCAGCGAAGATAAATTGACCCAGTACGGCGGCGACACCATCAATGCCGGTACCGCCACACGTCAGGAATTTCCAGCCGATGCATTTTCCAAGGCAATGTTCGAACGCGACGGCATGAAAGTGTCGATGGAAAATACCTGGGCCGTTGAAGTCACCGACGAAAAAGTTTTCGCCTATGAACTGCGCAGACCGAATCGCCACTTCCGGGTTGAGTTCGATCTGAGCAAACCGGTTGCTATCCCGCCGGCTCCCTGGGGTTTTGAAAAGCAGTAATCGCCCGTCACACACGCCATTTATTTTTGAATTCACAAGAGGAACATCATGTCCGCCACTGACACCGCCAGCAGCAGCCGCATGCCGCGCCAGATTCCGTACATCATCGGCAACGAAGGTTGCGAACGTTTCAGCTTCTACGGAATGCGCAACATCCTGGTGCAGTTCCTGATTACGTCCCTGTTGTTGCAACACATCACTGCCGGCAGCGAGCGCGAATTGGCCGCAAAAGATTTGATGCACACCTTCATGATCGGCGTGTATTTTTTCCCGCTGCTGGGTGGTTATCTCGCCGATCGCTTCTTCGGCAAATACAACACCATTCTCTGGTTCAGCCTGATCTATTGCGCCGGCCATGCCTGCTTGGCGATGTTCGAAGATAGCCGCACCGGCTTCTTCACCGGTCTGGGATTAATTGCGCTGGGTGCCGGCGGCATCAAGCCATTGGTAGCTTCGTTTGTGGGTGATCAATTCACCAAATCCAACGAACATCTCGCCAAAGTCGTGTTCGACGGATTTTACTGGATCATCAATTTTGGTTCGCTGTTTGCTTCCTTGCTGATGCCGCTTTTCCTGAAAAATTACGGCGCCAGCGTGGCGTTCGGCATTCCGGGCATCCTGATGTTCATCGCGACTTTTGTATTGTGGCTCGGCCGCAAGAAATACGTGATGGTCATGCCGGCAGATGTGGCCGACCCGCATTCGTTTTCAAAAGTAATACGAACAGCGCTGACCACCCAACGTCCGGGCGAAGGCCGCATGGGCTACTGGCTGGCTGTTGCGGGCGTGATGGGAGCCGTCGCCTCTTTTGCCTTGATTCCGTCACTCGGCTTCGTGATTTCGTTTTGTATCGCACTGGTGGTTTTATTGATTGGTGTCGGCGGTGGTGCTTATATCCAACTCGATCGTGCGCGCGGCGTCCATCCCGATGTCGCCGTCGACGGCGTGAAAGGCGTGCTACGTGTATTGGTGGCATTCGCACTGGTCACGCCGTTCTTCTCCCTGTTCGACCAGAAGGCATCGACCTGGGTGATCCAGGGCAATGCCATGACCAAACCTGACTGGTTTGTGTCTTCGCAAATGCAGGCACTGAATCCGGCGCTGGTGATGATCCTGATTCCCTTCAATAATATGGTCTTGTATCCCATGTTGAAGCGACTCGGCTGGGAACCGACTGCTTTGCGTCGCATGACCGCGGGCATCGCTTTCAGTGGTCTGGCCTGGATCGTGATCGGCCTGATTCAGGTGGTGATGGACGGCGGCGAACCGATGACGATTGTCTGGCAGGTGTTGCCTTATGCATTGCTCACCTTCGGCGAAGTACTGGTGTCGGCAACGGGTCTGGAGTTTGCCTACAGCCAGGCACCGCAGGCGATGAAAGGCGTGGTAATGAGTTTCTGGAACCTGACCACGACTATCGGCAATCTATGGGTATTGTTGGCCAATGCCGCGGTACGCAACGAGTCGGTGACAACGAATATCGCCACGACCGGTCTCAGCGTCACCGCCTTCCAGATGTTCTTCTTCGCCGTATTCGCGTTGATTGCCGCGCTGGTCTTCGGGCTTTATGCGCGAAGTTATCGTGTTGTAGACAATTACCGATCGGATTGAAGCCGGCGGAATTTATCGCCAGCTCAAATGCATTTCGCTGCGCTCAATGCTTGAGCGGGCTCCTACGATATTGACTGAGCGCTTGTAGGAGCCCGCTCTGCGTAATGAGCGCAGCGAAGTACACACAGAGCTGGCGAATGCAGCATAGATGGCATTGATGTGTAATCAGCGCTTTATTCTACTAGTGACTTATTGCACATGGTGAACACGGCAACTGCGCCTACGATGCCTGCCAGTCTCCGGAGAAATCTATGCGCGCCCTGTCCGCAAAATATTGGTTCGTATTGGGGTTCTTCGCTGCAACATGTGATGCCAGCGTTACCATCGACGGAAAGATTTCCGAAGTCGAATGGGCCGGTGCGCAGCACGTCACCGATTTCAAACTCGTACAACCACTGACCGGTGCGAACACTCCCTATCCGACGGAAGCCTGGATTCTTGCAACGCCGGAAGGATTGGCGATTGGTTTTCGCAACACCCAACCTGCATCGGTACCTAGAACGCGCGAACGCACGCGGCGCGATGGTGATGCTGCAGTGGATCGCGTCAATCTGATGGTCGATTACGACGGCAATGGCGGCGTCGGCTACAACTTCACGCTAAACCTGACAAACGGCATCCAGGATTCCGTGATCAGTAATGAAAACAGGTTCAGCAATGACTGGGATGGCATCTGGGAACATGCCGTCAGTGAGGAAGGCGATACCTGGTCGGCGGAAATGCTGATTCCCTGGTACATCGCACCGATGCAGAAAGCCAACGGAGATAAACGCACGATCGGTATCTATCTTGACCGGGTGATCGGAACGACCGGCGAGCGCATGGCATGGCCCGCAGCGAGCTACACCCGTCCGCGTTTTCTATCCGATTTCAACAAAATCGAAATTCCGCAATATAGCCAGTCGCTTTTCGCAATTACGCCCTATGTCGTCGGCGTTGCCGATATCAAGAACAGTGATTCCATGTTCGATACCGGCGCCGACATTTACTGGAAACCCAATTCTAGTTTTCAGTTGACTGCCACCCTGAACCCCGATTTCGGCCAAGTGGAAAGCGATGAACTCGTGGTCAATTTTGATGCCGTTGAAACTTTCTTTAGCGACAAGCGTCCGTTTTTTACCGAAAACCAGAGTCTGTTCAATGTCCGTTTCGGTGCGGGCAACAGCAGCCTGATTTATACGAGGCGGGTTGGCGGACAAGTGGATGATCCAACCATTAGCGCAGCCGGCGATGTGACCGCTGCGATCAAACTAAACGGAAGTTTTGGCGACTTGAACTACGGCGTTTTTGCTGCAACCGAAGCAGACGATGTTGGTCGAGATTTTTATGCATTGCGCTTGACGCGTGATTTCGGCAAACAGGACTTCGGTTTCATGGCGACCCAGGTCAATCGGCCATACCTGGATCGAGTAGCCAATGTCTATTCGGTTGATCACCACTGGAAGCCCAGCGATAACTGGAATATCGTCACGCAGTTCGTCGCTTCCGACATCGCGGAAAATGGTGTCGACACGCAAGATACCGGCGTGCAGCTTCGGGTAAACCGCGAGTTGAAAGATGGCTGGCGCGACAATCTGTATTTTGTTCACCTCGGTGCCGATTTGGAGTTGAATGATTTCGGTTATCTGGACCGCAATAATTTCAATTATCTGCGTTATGAAATGCGGCACCGTATTACCAACTTTCCAGAAAGCTCCGGCTATCGTTCACAGGACTGGGGCTACGCTGTTTCGATGCGCTACAACGACAATGGCGTGATGTTGTACCCCGCCGCCCAAATCAGCCGTTCCAGCGAAACCCGCGTAGGCGGCAATGAATATGCAGATCTGACCTGGTTTGGCGATGGCGTAAACGACTTGATTACGCGAGGCAACGGTAACTTGAATGTGCCGGCGCGTCTGATGGGGTTTTACGAACGCTTCCGTCCGCGCAAAGGCAGCTGGGCGTTTTACGGTAATGGCCGTTTTGGCCAATCAGGCCTTGCGAGTATCGAACAGTCGGATATCCAGTTTTACTTTCAACCCACCTACTTCGTCAACGATACCCTGAGTTTTAATGTCGGCGTTGAAGCGCAGTATCGTCCCGACTGGATGATCTGGCAGAACAATAAAAGTTTACTCGGCACCTACGAAGCAAAGCAGCTCAACCTGAGTGCCGGCATGCAATGGCTGATCGGCAGCAAGCAGGAGTTGCGCGTCAAACTGGAAACGATCGCACTCGATGCGAAAATCAAACAGGCCTACACGGTTGATACATTCGGCAATCCGGTCCAGAGCAACCAGCCACTTGATGATTTCAAATTGAACAATCTCGGCTTCCAGATTCGTTATCGTTACGAACTGGCACCTTTGTCGGATTTGTATGTGGTTTACAGCCGCGGCGGTTTTGGTTTCGAAAACAATGACCCGCAAGACCCATTCAGTCTGCTCGGCGATGCTTTCTCGTTGCGCGACAGCGAAATGTTCCTGGTCAAGCTGAGCTATCGCTTCAGTATCTGATCCACGCGGATCGACACTCAGCGTTGTTCGAATTCATATCCGAACAGCGCTATGTCCCTGGCGAATCGTTCGGCAACCAGCTGTCTGGTTTTATCGTTGTACCAACTACTGTAGTGGGCGTGATGGTTGTGATTGAGTTTCGGAAGGCTGGTGTCGCTCAGTCCCAGCATTCTAAAGACATGATCGGTATCAGCCGCCAGGTTCTCGAACCGTCCGACAAAGTCCACCATCATATTGCCGTCCTTGTCAGCAAGGTAATCGACCTGGTTGAAGCTAAAGTTTTTATTGCATCCGAGATCGAAAACGGTTGCCGTGCAATTTTCCAGAAAGCTCTCGAAGTCGGTGGAATTGGCAATCGCGTAGTTCCATAAATCACTGCGAAATGGTTTTTTCTTGAGCCGTTTCCAGAACGACATTTTCTTCTGCGCGCGCTCGATCATGTTGTACCAGGAGACCATGCGGTCCCAGGGGTTACGAACAAACGCGAAAGTAAAATGTTCGCGCCAGACTTCAGGCGACATGTCACCGAGTCCATCGACTACACGTCCATGGCGTCCATACCATGCGACGGTACCGGGAAACTTTTCCTGCAATACCTGCTCCATGCTGATACCGGCAGTTTTCTGTACATGGATGAAAATAAATTTTTTATCTTTGTTGATCAGCATGTGCAGCCTGTCGATATCGGGTTAATGGGATGCCATCGCTGCTGGAATTATCCAGTTGAATTACCTGTCTTGCGAAAAATCACCATGGCTATTCCGCCCAAGATAGCGATTGAGGCTAGTAACAAACGAATGCTGATGGGTTCTTGCAGCAATAATACCCCGCCCAGCGCCGCAATGGCGGGGACACTCAACTGCATGATGGCCGCCGTGGTTGTTTTCAGGAAGGCAAGGACGGAATACCAGAGCGCGTAACCAAGCCCTGAAGTAATCGCGCCGGAACAAATGGCATAAGCAATACCTTGATAATCCAGCTCGACATTTGCCGTCGTGAAGGGATAAAAAACAAGACAAAACATGACCGCTATCACGGTGGCACGTAGAAAATTTCCCGCGGTAATCTGAAGCGGATCTCTGGCATCTTTTCCACGCAACGAATACACGCCCCAGGCAACGCCTGCCAGCGACATGAGCAGAGATTCAAGCAAAGGCGGCGCGCTGATGCCTGGCAACAGGAGTCCGACAAATCCGGCGAGCGCGATGAGCAACCCGGCCAGCGGTAGGCCGTGCAGGCGTTCGCCTTGACTCAGCGCATACGAAATCATGGTGACCTGAACCGAGCCAAAGAGCAGTAACGCTCCCATCGCTGCAGACAAGTCAAGGTAGGCAAACGAGAACCCTGCTGCATAGACAAATAATGCGAATGCAGAAAGCCAAGTGCCGTTACCGATTTGACGCTGTGCCTTGCTACGTACTAAAAACCACAGCATCACGGCACCGGATAGCAAACGGATGGTCGTGAAGCTGGCAGCATCGATATCAGTGCTTTTAAGAGCGAGCCGACACAACAGCGAATTGCCGGCGAAGGCAATCATCGCAAGTGTCGACAGCAGAAAAATGCGGACGTGGTGTGGGATTTGGATTCCGTTAGTGGCGTGATATCTACCGCAGAATATATGCCATATCGCCGTCTAGCAAAAAGCCCGGCATTGCCGGGCTTTTCTTATCATTAAACTGGGCGATTACAGACCGCACAGGCAGTGCACGACACCTTGGTAGGGCGTACGACCCTTGCCTTCCAGCCAACGCATTTCTTTTTGTACGCGTTCGGCGGTATCACGGCCCAACATGCCGTTCATCGGATTCATGTTGCGCAAAATTGCATTGCCGGTGGAATTGCCGTTCATGCTGGCAATGAACTGTTCGAACGGTGTGGTAGGACGCTCGACATAGTTCAAACGAAAATCATCCTTGCCAAGCTTGGCCAATGTGACGGCTTCATCGATAGCCATTTGCAAACCGCCAAGCTGGTCTACCAATCCACGTTCCTTAGCCTGCGCACCGCTCCAGACACGACCGCGTGCAACCGTGTCGATAGTTTCGGACTTGCTACCGCGGGCAATGGCAACTTTGCCGATAAATTGCGCATAACCACGATCGATAATCGATTGAATCAATTCACCGGTTTCCGGTTTCAAAGGCAGTGTCGGATCAAATTGACCCGCCAGCGGTGTGGTACCGGAACCATCGGCACGTACGCCGATTTTTTCCAGTGCACGCGGTGCGGTCATCCACAAACCGAAAATACCAATCGAGCCGGTGATCGTCGATTCATCGGCAATGATCTTGTCGGCATTCATCGAAATCCAGTAACCGCCGGAGGCCGCCACGTTGCCCATTGAGACCACGACCGGAATGCCGGCTTTTTTGGTCAACTCGATTTCACGACGAATTTGTTCCGAAGGAAATACGCCGCCGCCGGGGGAGTCAACACGCAGCACCAATGCCTTGGTGTTTTCGTCTTCGCGTGCCTGGCGAATCAGGGCGGAGGTACTATCACCGCCAACGGTACCCGGGCTGGCTTCGCCATAGACGATCTCGCCCTGGGCAACCACCACGGCCACCTGTGATTTCTTGTCAAACGGAGACGCCGGTGTATTCAAGGGTTTCAGATACTGGGCAAACTCGACCTGACGGAAGCTGTGGGCTTCTTCATCCACCGCGCCCATTTCACTCAGCATGGTTTCCATTTCATGCGACGTTTTCAAACCGTCGATCAATTTTTGCTGCAGGGCCAATTTGCCCAGATCGCCACTGGCGGATTTCACTTCGGCCGACATATTGTTGATCGATGCATTTAATTGCTCAGCGGGAATTTTGCGTGCCTTGGCGATATCGGCGACATAACGCTGCCAGAGATCATTCATCCAGAACAAATCGGCTTCGCGTGATTCGGCCGATGCCGCATCGAGGATATAAGGTTCTGCAGCCGACTTGAATTCACCCACGCGGAACAAATGTACGTCCACGCCGAGTTTTTCCTGCAAGGCTTCGCGATAGTACAAGCGGTAACGACCCAGACCTTCAAGCAGAATGCCACCCTCGGGATCCAGGTAAATTTTGTCCGCCTGCGCCGCCAGATAATATTGTTTCTGGTCCATGTTCACGCCGTAGGCAATGATTTGCTTGCCGCTGGTTTTGAAATCGCGCAGGGCTGCGGCAACATCGCGTAGTGCGGCAAAACCGCTGACACTCATCCCTTCGGTTTGCAGTACGATGCGGCCAATCTTGTCGTCGGTTTTGGCGTGCTTGAGCACTTTCAATACATCGCGCAACTGGATTTCGGCCTGACCATCGCCAGTGGCCTGTTCAAAAGCCCGGGTAATCGGATCGGTGCTGAATTGCTCCACCAGAGCGCCATCGAGCTTGAGCACCAACGCCGTCTTTTCCTGTACGGCTTTGACACCGCCATTATTGCCGGCGCTGGCCATCAGGGTAAGCACGAAAATAAAGAAAAAGAACGCGAAGATGGCAAGTAATGCCATATGGTTGATGACGCGAATGAAGGTCCATATGCCGTAAAAAAAACCTGCGAGCGGACCGCGTTTAACTTGGTTCATGTAAAAAACTCCGAAAGGACAGCGCTAGAATACCGGTCTGCCGCAATTTTACATGCGTCAAAGGTCACTCACCTTCACTATGTGTGGCCTGATATTCATGACTCAAGCGCCAGAAACGCCATGTGAGCAAGATCGCTGCGATGAGAAGGCCGAAAATAAGCCCGAGCCAAAGCCCCGGCGCACCCCTGCCCTGCACGATTCCGAGGTAATAGCCCAGCGGCATGCCCACCGCCCAATAGGCCGCCACGGTAATCACCATCGGCCATTTCGTGTCTTTTAATCCGCGCAATGCCCCGTTTGACATCACCTGTAGGCCATCGGGATATTGAAAAACAGCGGCGTACATCATCAAGGTGGCAGCAAGCGCTATCACGGCGGCATCGCCGGTCACGAGGCCGGCAAGCCAGCTACCGGCAAAGACCAGCACGCCAGCCGACACAGTTTGCGAAATTAGCATGATGGCGTAACCCGCATTGGCAGCACGGCGTATGCCAAGATAATCCCGCGCGCCCACGGCATGCCCTACTCGCACCGTAGTGGCCATCGCAACCCCCAGAGGCACCATGAACGTCAGGCTGGCAATCAGGATCGCGGTTTGATGCGCTGCCAACGGCACTATGCCCAACTGCCCAACCAGCAAGGCAGTCGCAACAAATAAACCACCTTCCATGAAAATGGTGAAACCCATCGGCAAACCAATCCTTAGCAATTCGGCAATCGCCGGCCACTGCGGAGGATCAAATCGAACAAATAAATCCAGATCGGCGTAATGCGGTTCTTTTCTCAGATACAGAAAAAAACCGAGACTCTGCAACCACAAAGTAATCGCGACGGCGGCTCCAAGACCGGCGGCGCCCATATCCATGGTGTACATCAACACATAACCCAGCGGTGCCAGCAGCAGCAGGCCCAGCAGTCCGAAAATCAGCGTGGGCCGGGTCCAGGCAATTCCCTCGCTGACATTGCGGAAACAAAAATACAGCGCAAGCGCCGGAGCACCCCAGGAAATCGAATGGATGAAACGCACGGCTTCGGGAATCACTTCCGGCGTTATCTGCATCACTTCAAAACCCAACGGAATGGCACGTACGATAAAAAATAAAACAACGCCCAGGCCTAGCGCCAGCCAGATTGCCTGCCGGAACAAGGCGCCGATTTCATTACGCTTTTGCGCACCATTAAGTTGTGCCACCGAAGGCGAAATGGCCATCAGCACGCCGATGCACACCAGAATCACCACCGACCATGCCGCGCCGCCCAACGCAACGGCGGCAAGGGTAGTCGGATGATAATGACCGGCCAAAACGGTATCGATAATATTCATCGCCATCGACGACAACTGCCCCACCACGATCGGCAGGGCAAGCACAAAACTGATACGCATTTCGCGCCAAAGCTGGGCGAAAAAAGATTCTTGTTGCGGCATGGACCATCAAACTTCGCTGGTAATTCGCTATATTAACGTCTACGTGACTGGATATCGTAATGAATACGCCGATCGAACCCGCCAGCAATCCACCTACTCCGTCGCAAGACAAACCTGTTCCGCCCGCCGAACCTAAAGCGGCCGAAGAACAGGTGGCACCAAATCCTGTTGAAGCGAACGAAACCCAGCAAAAACCCGGCAATGTCTACACGAAGGGTCTGCGGGTCTGCGGCAATTGCGGTACTGAATTACTGGGCGAAACCTGCTATCGCTGCGGCCAGCCGACCAAAGGTCTGGTCCGGCAGTTCTCCAGCATCATGGGGGATTTTCTCGATACTGTGCTGAACATCGATTCGCGCGTATTCAGAACAATCGGTCCGCTGATTTTCAAACCCGGCTTTTTAACCCAGGAATATTTTTCGGGCAGACGCATCCGTTTCGTCAGCCCCGTGCGCCTGTTCTTCTTTCTGGCAGTACTGACATTTTTGTTCGCACAATTTTCATTGCCTGATGATATCGGCGGCGGAAGCAAGGATGGCGTCGTCCAGGTCAATGGCGGCGAGAGTGGCAAAATCGACCGTGCAAAAACGGTTGAAGAAGTAGAAAAGATACGCAAGCAGGCACTCGTGGAACTGGATGAAGCGAAAGCTGAAACAAAAAACATTTCCATGGTCGGCGCCGCACTCGAACAAACCAAAAACGAGGTCAATAAAAAAGCCGATGAACGCATTGCAGAATTGACCAAGGGAAATCCTCCTGCGAAAACGGTGAAGCCGACCCCGCCAAGAGCCCTGCCGGATGGAACATATGTAGAGCCGGACGGAGGCGGACATATTTCTTTCAATGGTGAAGTCTGGGATGCCAAGCAAAATCCGATCAGGATAAGTTGGCTGCCTGACTCCATCAATCAATGGTTGAACGGTCTGGCCCAGCGCGCCGAAAACAACGGCAAGCGGGTCGACAAGGACCCCAAGGTCATCATCGAAGCCGTGCTGAGTTCATTGCCTATGACCTTGTTCATGATGTTGCCGGTATTCGCAGTGCTACTGAAACTGATGTTTATTCTCAAACGTCGCCTGTACATGGAACATCTGATTGTGGCGCTGCACAGCCACGCATTTCTGATGCTGGCGATCTTTATCCTGATTTTGTTCAACAATTTGTCTGTCTGGGTCGGGTCCACATCATGGCTACTTACCCCGATCAACATTCTCACGACGTTGCTCTGGATCTGGATACCGATTTATCTTTTTCTGATGCAGAAACGGGTCTACCAGCAAGGCTGGATTCTTACCTTCATAAAATACGCCATCATCGGCAATCTCTACATGATCCTGCTGACGATCGCGCTAGTTGCCACACTGATCGTCAAAATGATCTGGCTGTAATCACATGAGCATAATTTACGAAGTGAATGTTTTCGTACAGCCTGAAATTGAAGCGGAATATCGTACGTGGCTGCAGAAACATATCGCCGAAATTCTGGAACTGCCAGGTTTTTTAAATGCACAGAGTTTTGACATAGAGGGCGGCGAGGACAAAGATACGATTGATATCTGCGTGCAGTACCGGCTTGAATCCCAAACCTCGCTAGATAATTATTTCGCTCATCACGCACCGCGCCTGAGAGCGGATGGCGTCAAGAAATTCGGTGATCGTTTTAACGCCAGCAGGCGAGTGCTGATAAATCCACGCACACACTGATCAGCCGGCCCGGGCCTGCTGAATCATGTCCGCTCTCGCAGATGCCGGCGCACTGAGCAGCCGCGTACGAAAGGTATCGCGCTGCTGCTGATTCCAGCGTTTACCCAGACTGATCAGGCTGCTGCGCTCTTCCTTACCCAACTCGCGTAACACCATTAGCCAGGGCTTTATTTGCTCCTGCGGTATAAACAGCAGCCAGGCATTTAGCGATTGGGCGTCATGCCCCAGTGTTGGCCCCAAAACCCAGGACTGCTGATATTCCGGCAACTGCTGTGAAAACTTCGCCTTCAGCGCCTGCTGCTTTTCCACCGGCAACAATCGCCATTGCTGGTAAATGGCATTTATTTTCTGTTGATCCTGCACGCCCAATGATTGCCAGGCGGCAAAGCGCTCGCGTTGACTGGATTTGTCCTTGGACGAGAGTCGGTCCCATTGCCTTTGTTTCAACAGCAAGGTTTGTTGCTCGCTAGGCGACAATTTCAACCAATGTTGCGCCTGTACACGTAATTGCGTCTGCGTCGGAACATCAAGTTGCATCCATAAACTCATCCCGGCCTTGAGCAGGTTTTGCTCCTGCGGCGGCAATTGTTCGAATGCAATCTGAGTCTGTGCGCGCGCCGAGTGTCCCAAGAGTAAAAAAAACATCAGGCATGCAGACACCCGCAGATTAATTTTCATAAGCGGCTTCGCTATTGGTTTCATGCGCTTCTGCCGACTGCGGCTTGCTGATTTCACCCGACTTCAGGACCTCATAACTTTCTTCCGGTGCGCCCGCAGCGAGCCAGCTGAGAAAAGCCAGATCTTCCACCTGCGTCTGGATTTCGGGGCTGGAAATAATGTTGTAGTCAGGATGGATGACGGCGTTCTGAACTTCGGTCAATGCAATCGGTTTCGACACCCGGGTAGATGCCACTTCCGGATTCCACCACCAGCCCAGGGCTGCAGCTATCAGGACAGCAAACAACAGAACAATCCAGGGCCAGGTGAAATATCCTTTTTTTACAGCGCTATCGGAATCGGTTTTAACAAGATGGGACGGGACGACACCGGCAGGCGCGGCCTCTGAACTTTCGCGCGGCTTGATGACTTCCACTGGCAATTGCTTCACCTCGTCGAAAAAACTGTCACGCAGACGCTCGAGTTCTTCAAAGTTGAAACCGCCGGCATGCAATTGTTCAAGCCCGCGCTCTAGTGCAAAACGATAGGTCGTCTCGCTGATATTCAACACCTGTGCCGCATGCGGAAAGTCGAGGCCGGCAACGAGCCTTAATAGCAGCGCTGCACGCGGACCATGGCTGATCGATGCAAGTGCTGGCCAAGGACTTTGTCCCTGTGCCAATTCCTTTCGCGACAACAACAAGGTCCAGAAGCGAATCGGCCATTGCGAAATAGGCAGCTCGGCATATTCGGCGGTAAAAGCTGCATCAACGCCACTCAGTGCCGACTGCAGTAAAACATCGTCGCCACATTGGGCACGTGCAAGCACATAGGCGCGGCGATCAATACCCCGACGGAAAGCCTGCATGGCATTTGAACTGGCGGGCGAAGGGGCCAAAGAAGAAGTTTGCTTGGAATTCACGCGTTATTTTAATCCCTGGCTGCGTGGAACAATGGTGTTGACAGATAAAAAAATGTTTCTAACCCACGTTTTTTCTCGCTTATCGCGTGAATCGTTGTACACAGCCTGTGTGATGCTCTTCACGATTTTCCTTTTCTCGATGGCTGGCCTGTAAGAGACTCGAAAAACCACAGTAAGTGCCTGATTAACCTACACAATGACAGTTTGGTTAAAATTTCACCAAGCTGAGAACAGGCCCGTCTTCACGCGCTTTGCGCAAAAATGTCATATGCACCTTCCACAGGCTTATCCACAGGCTATGTGGATAAGCTATTTTGCCTTTATTATTCAATATCTTACAATGCTTTTCTGTGACAAAAAACAGCTTTGTGCTGCAAGTGTATCCACAGGCATATTGACCCTGCATAAACGCTAGAATTGCCGCATGTCGGAAACACTTTTTTGCGTACTCAAGGTCGCGCTACCGCTACCTTTGCCGCGTTGCTTTGATTATGCGTTACCCGAGCCTGCGCAAGCTGATGAAAGCCTGATAGGGCGTCGCGTGCGGGTGCCGTTCGGTAATGGCGAAAAAATAGGCATCATCGAATCGATGCAGTTCGAAGAGCTGGCCCCACTCAATCTGAAACATATCATCGAGATCATCGATCTCGAGCCGATTTTCTCCGGCGAGCTGCTACACAATTTGCGCTGGCTCAGTCGTTACACGCAGGCACCACTCGGCGAAGTCTATGCAAGCGCAATGCCGGCGCTGTTACGACAGGGCAATGCGCTGCCAGACAACAAAGTACCAGCCTGGGATTTGACGCACTCTGGCCGCAACCTCTGGTCGCACTTGCGCGCCCACACCAAATTGCGAAAGTTCGCCGAACGTTTGCTCAAACATCCGGTCACCGAAGATCAGTTCGATGC
>JAYUWO010000012.1:0-7777 GCA_043753545.1 Arenimonas sp. | reverse complement strand
ATGCCGAAAAAAAATCGGCAATTCGACTTCGCGTTCCCGTCGTCAGTGTCGAGCTTGAAGATCTAATTCAGGGCAAATTCTCACAAGCATTGGGATGTGAAGTAGGTGACTTCGTGATTCGGCGGGCCGATGGTTTTTGGGCGTATCAGTTTGCCGTTGTTGTCGACGATGCCGACCAAGGCATCACGCACATTGTGCGCGGCATGGACTTGCTCGAATCAACTCCCCGACAGATGTATCTCCAACTACGACTGGGGTTTTCCACGCCGGAATATTCACACCTACCCCTCGTCATCGATTCATTCGGCAATAAATTATCCAAGTCGCTCGCGGCATTTCCGCTTGATCCGAACGCTCCAATTCCCGCCATGCGCATGATCTGGAAACTGTTGGGCCAAGACGCCGAAAACTGGCCAAGTACCGACAGTCCAGAACGCCTTTTGTTACAGGCTATTAACCGATTCGATGTAACAAAAATTCCCCGAGATTCACAAATGCCAACTGCATAACAGTTTC
Source organism: Arenimonas sp. (assembly GCA_043753545.1). Taxonomy (GTDB): domain Bacteria; phylum Pseudomonadota; class Gammaproteobacteria; order Xanthomonadales; family Xanthomonadaceae; genus Arenimonas. The sequence continues at coordinate 7,261 of JAYUWO010000012.1, read as the reverse complement.
GTACGGTGTGACCACTTGCATGAATCTCGATAAAGCGCGATGCTCAGAGAATAATCAGCACCACTTGCCAGCGCAGGGCCTGCAATGCCAGAAATCCGCATCATCAAAAAATACCCGAATCGACGGCTCTATGACACGGAGATTTCGAGCTACATTACCTTGGAAGATATCCGCCAGTTGATTATCGAAGGTGAATCTTTTGAAGTGCGTGAAGCAAAAACCGGCAAGGACATTACCCGCTCCGTGTTGCTGCAAATCATCGCCGAGCACGAAGACATCGGGCAGCCCATTTTATCGGCCCAGTTGCTGACGGAAATCATTCGCTTCTATGGTGATTCACTGCAAGGCTATATCGGCAGTTATCTCGAACGCAGCGTCGACATGTTTATCGATCAACAGCAAAATCTTCGCAGCCAGGTCAGCAATATCGTCGGCCAAACACCATGGCCATTGCTCAACCAGATAACAGAACGCAATCTCGAATTATGGAAAAGCCTGCAAGAAGGCATCCTCGGGCCCGTAACGCCCTCTCGTAAAACAAAATCCTCAAAAAAATCAAACCCTACTGAATCCAGTCGCTCATGAATTCCCGTATCGCAGTCGTCACCGGTGGCCTTGGCGCCATCGGTCTTGCCACATGCCGTGCCCTGGCGCAGACCAATTTCAAAGTCATTGCAGCCGATCTTCCGGCATCGCAATCCCGCTGGGACGATATTCAGATGTCGATGAAGAATCTCAATATTCATTTTGAACCGGTCGATGTAAGCGATTTCAGTCAATGCGCATTGTTCGTGCAACAAGTGGAATCGCTCCACGGCCCGATCAGTGTGCTGGTAAATAATGCCGGGATTACCCGCGATGCCGTCCTGAAAAAAATGGAGCCGGCGGACTGGGATGCTGTTATATCGGTCAACCTGACCAGCGTATTCAACCTGTGCCGACAAGTGGTCGACGGTATGAGTGAACGAGGTTACGGCCGCATCGTCAACATCAGCTCGATTATCGGGCAAACCGGTCAATTCGGGCAAAGCAATTACGCTGCCGCCAAATCCGGTATGCACGGATTTACCATGTCGCTGGCACGCGAAGTGGCACGCAAAGGCATTACCGTGAACAGTGTCAGCCCCGGCTATATCAAAAGCGCCATGACGGATGCCGTCCCGCAGGAGTTACGTGACCAGATACTGGCAACCGTGCCGGTCGGACGAATTGGGCATCCCGATGATATTGCGCGAGCTGTCGCTTTTCTTTGTGCGGAAGAATCGAGTTACCTGACCGGCGTGAATCTACCCGTCAACGGCGGCTTGTTTATCAGTTTTTAATTCTCGCTCGATCGGGCCTAGAAGGCCCTCCTATAAAACGTGATTCGTAGGAGAGCCTTCTAGGCCCGACAGATAATTATTTCGCGGCCCCGCAATATTTCGCGTAAAACTTTTCCGCCTTCGGCATCAATGATTGCAAGCGAGCAATTCGGTTGCTCGGATCGGGATGGGTCGAAGCAAATTCAGGCGGCCTCTGCCCGTTGTTGAGTTGCGACATGCGCTCCCAAAGCGGCACGGCTTCTTTCGGGTTGAAACAAGCAGCGGCCGCGAGCATCAGGCCTACTTCGTCTGCCTGTGTTTCATGGCTGCGACCAAACGGCAGAACAGCGCCATATTGAGTGGTGGCGCCCAAAGCGGACATCACCATCTGCTGCTGACCGGGATCCATGTCACCCACAGCGATACCAGCAGCCATTTGTCCCATCTGCACCAATTTTTGTTGCGCCATGCGCTGTGATCCGTGGCGCAACAAGGCATGGGCAATCTCATGCCCCATCACGACAGCCATCGCATCATTGTTTTTTGCAACGGGAATCAAGCCGGTATAGACCGCCATCTTTCCGCCGGGTAGACAAAATGCATTCGCCTGCGGCGATTCCAGCACCGCGACACTCCATTCAAAAGTTTCGGCCAACTTAGGTGAAGCCATATTATTTTCAGCGGCCAAATCCGCTTCAACACTACTGGCGACTTTCACCAATCGTTTGGCAATGTCGGTAATCGCAATCGCATTGGGATGATTGTCGGGCAGGGGTTTTTCTTCACTGAGCACTTGCTGGAATGCTTCCAGACCCATTTGCGCTTCCTGCTCTGTCGTAGCACCGTAATGCGCCTTTTCACCTGTGAACGGATCGGGCTCGGAATTGCCAAACCACGACCAGGCAGCATAGCCGGCAAACAACAAGATTACCCACCAGCGTATCCCGCCACCACGGCGGCCGGATGATTGTTGCTTGCCAAATGCATTTTGCTGCATGTTCAAAGCCTCGTTCAGAGTGCTCTCACGACGCGAAAGCCAATACGTGCATTATGCGTTTTTATCAAGACGGAAGTGCGAAATGCAATACTCGCTTCGTTCAGGGAGCTGGCCCAGGATGCCCCGCGAGTAACGCCCATCTTGCAGCCGGGATTCACCCATGCCGTGCCATCCACCGGTGCACGTTGATAGCTGTCGTGCCAGCAATCTCGCACCCATTCTTCGACATTGCCGCTGATATCATAAGTACCCCAGGATTCTTCGGGAAAACTGCGCACGGGTGCCGCGCCCCAATGAAAATCACGATAGCCGGCGACGGCATTGCCCCAGCTTCTGCTTTGAGTCGACTTATCACCGGCACCGGCAAGATTAGCGACCACTTTTTTCGGAGCGTCATTACCCCATGGATAGAGGGTGTCGCGGTCGGCGCGCAACACGTATTCGAATTCCGCTTCGCTGGGAACGCGATAGGATTCGCCTGTTTTCGCCGACAGCCATTTCGCATAGGCATTGGCATCGTGCAGATTGACATGAACAACAGGCAAATCGTCCTTGGCGATTCGACCGAGATGATCATGACGCCAATCCACATTGTTCCGCTTAGTCATGCTTCCACCCTTTTCATCGAACACCAGCGACCATCCACGCGAATTCGCCCGGGTCTGATAGGTGGAACTTTCGATAAACTGGCGAAACTGGGCTACGGTAATTTCATTTCTTGCAATCGCAAAACCACGATCGAATGTCACCTTATGTCGCGGCAATTGTGCCGGCGGGGCGGATGCCGTATTTAGATGCGCGCCCATTTCAAATTGACCGTAGGGAATAACAAGCATCTCGGGTGCCGGAGTACTCATTGCCCATCCATCACTAAAAACTTGGCGGGCCTTGTAGCGTCCGTAATGCACGACATCATCAATCCTGATCGCCAGCGTGATGACTTCCGGATGAGTCGACGATATCCGTTTTGCCTGGTCATGAAATTGCCTGGCAGGTTCAATGCGCAGGCCATCCAGCGCCAGGTTTGCCAATACTATTTTTTCACGGATTACCTGATTCAAGCGACCGTAAACATGAGCGGAAATCAATTGATACTGCGGGTTATTCGCGTCGATGGATTCTGCTTGTTTCAGGGCGATCACGGCCGCTTCGAATTTGGACTGCTTTGCCAGACTCATGGCAGCACGCTCGCGTTGTGAGCGCAGGCGGTCGATGGCCCAATGTGCCGGTTGAAAATCGGGGAATACCTCCAGTGCTTTGCGATAGCCGGCAACGGCATAGTTTTCCGGATTGCCCTTCTCGCTTGTGTCATCCTCAATAACTATTCTTTTTTCGTCTTCGAATACGAGTGCTTTTCGATACCAGACATCTGCCCGTTTTGACTGTTCGAGCTCGGTGCCCAGATTTGAAATTTCCTGAGGCCGCACCAAACCCGACTTCAAGATTTGCAACAAACGTGCGGCTTCGTTCAAATCACCTTCGCGAACTGCCTGTCGCGTAATCGTGATCAGGCTGTCGACGGTTTTGTCGAGTCCGGCCGATGCTTTAGGGTGATTCGCGTTGTAATGCAATATCGCCAGATACCATTCAAAGGCTCCAGCCTCACCGGTACTACCCCTTTCATATTTCCCTGCCAAAAATGCGGCATCGGCCTTGAGCAGTGCATCCCGTAAATTCTCGATGGAGACCATCGGCAGTGCCAGATCCGGACTTGTCGATGCTTCAACGGTAATCGATTCCGGCGCTGCTTTAATCGGCGCATTTTCACCGGAGATTGCGGCTTTTTGAGTCGTCGGCTGATCCTGCTGGCAGCCGGTGACAAGCAGAAAAAATGCAGCAACGCTAAGTATTGGCGAGAATTTAAGCATTCGCGGTTTTCGATTCAGCCTTGTGGATTAAATTTTGGAAAGCACGCGATGCGAAGGTAGGCTAATCTGATAGCTCACGCAACCGCAGGATAGCAATGAACCACTGGATTGATACGCCCGAGCGCCTTAAAGCGCATCTTGCCGCTTGGTCGGAACATAACATCGTCGCACTCGACACAGAATTTGTCCGCGAGAAAACCTACTACCCGCAGCTGGCACTGGTGCAACTCGGAGTACCGGGTGAAATTTTACTGATCGACCCGCTGATACCGGGCATGGCCGAGGAATTAAAACCCATGCTGCTCGATCCGCGCATTCGGAAAATCATTCACAGCCCTAGCGAAGACCTGCAGGCCTTCGCCCGTGGCGTCGGTGCCATCCCCGAGAATATCTTTGACACTCAGGCAGCCGCTGCCTTGTGTGGCATGGGCAATGGCCTGGGTTACCAGAAACTGGTGGAGCTAATTACCGGCCATGCACTCGAGAAGGGCGAAACCCGTTCGGACTGGCTGAAACGCCCGCTGACCGAATCACAATGTCACTATGCCGCCGATGACGTGCATTACCTGCATGAAGTTCATGACGTACTATCGGAAAAATTAATAGCGCTTGATCGCTTGCATTGGCTGGAAGCCGATGGCGAGCGCGCCGTTCGCAATGCCAATAATGACGTAGACGACCCGTTTCCACATTTGGCTTTAAGTCGTGCACAGGGATTGGACCATCAAGCCCAGGCCCTGCTCTGCCGCCTGCTGAAATGGCGTGATACAAAAGCACGCAGCAGCGACAAACCTAAAAGCTGGATACTCGACAACGAGCTCGCCGCCTTCCTTGCGCGCAGTGCACCCGACCAATACAACGCATTCATTGCCATACTCGATCGCAGCCCGAAAGCTCCCCGTAAATTTCGCAGCGAACTTTGGGAAGAAATCACGCGTCCGCTGCTTGAGAGCGAACTGGACATCCCGCCCATCAAGAATATCGACACCATCGACAAGCAAAAACTGCGAGCCTTGCAGGAAGCTGTCGCGCAACATGCCACAACCCTGAATATTCCGGAAGGAATGCTGGCGTCCAGGAAACATCTGGAAGTACTGATGGAAGGTGTTTGGCCTGCTGCACTCGAAGGTTGGCGTCGCGAGCAACTGGAGCCTGTGCTCGGATCTCATATCAAGATGTCATAGGCGTATTTCATGGACAACAAGCTCATATTCCTGCCGGTAATCGCCCAGATTTTGCTGACTATCATCGTTTTTGTCGCGCTGGTAATTGTCAAATCAAGAGCCGTCAAACTAGGACAGGTCGATCTCGAAAAACGTGCGCTGCATCCGGACGCCTGGCCTGATTACGTGCTGAAGGTTTCCAATAACATCAATAATCAATTCGAGACACCGGTGTTGTTCTACGCACTGACCATCATGCTCTGGGCCTTGAATGCCGTGGACGTATTCGCTCTGGCATATGCATGGGGCTTCGTCGCCACCCGTATCGTCCATGCCTACATTCATACCGGATCGAATATCGTCGCGGCAAGACGCAAGGTATTTACCATCGGTTGCATTTTTTTGCTTCTACTTACGATATTGGCTTTGAAGTCGGTACTGGCACCGTATTTTTAAATTTGAATTGCATCGCTTTACGGGTTGCCGAATATGCTTCAGGAATCACACTGCGGGCAATAAAATACATTCTTCCGGAACGGAAGGGGAATCGGCAGAAGCAGATGCAGGGAAAACAATGCAAATTTCCAGCTACTCGATGTTTTCCGGCCTAGTATGCTGCCGCAGTCTGAACAGATGTCTTCCTGCCTCAATTTCTCGTCGGCATCGAGAAATTGTCCAGAATCTATATCGGCAATGATTGCTCGCGCCTCGGAAACAAACTCGCGTGGTACGAGGATGCGCACACCACCCAAAGCCTGTGCATACATCCAGTCGGCAGCTACCAGATGGCGGTTACCGAGTATTGCCGGAATACCTTCCGCTTCAAGCCGTCCGCGCACAATATCCGCCTGAATGACATCGATAAAGCCATCAATCACGACCCAGTCACGCGAGTGAACCTCGCTCAATCCTCGCAACCTTGCAAGCGGATTTTCTGGCCTGGCTGCAGCCTGTAATTCGGCGCACGTAATTTATTGGCCTTGGCAACTTCGGTCAAATCACAATTATGTTCCTTGACGATAGCCAGCAAGTTGTCGCCTTTGCGAACCTTGTACTGTTTGACTGTGGGGTCGGATTTTTTCTTGCCGGTTTTCTTGGAAGGCTCCTCCTGCATTGAAGTCGCTACCTGCCCGGCCGAGCCACTGTTCAAAAGCGGATTCATGCTCGCATTGCCACTGATACCGGCGATGGAATTGGGTTGCACCACTGGCGAGAAATTCTTGTTTGCCCGCATCAATTCCGCCGCCAGTTCCGCACGCGGCCCCTGCAAACAATGATCACGATAGGAAGCTGTCAATTTTTTCGGCGCACGCAGTACCGTGCCTGCGGGAATATAGGCATCCACGTCATAGCGTGGATTCAAGTTGCGCAACACGCGAAACCAGCCATCACGATTATCGGTATTGCCAAGACAAATGGTCAACTCATTGATCGAAGTACCGCGAGCCAAGGTAAAAAGATCCGGCGTGACATCGATTTTTGGAAACACCAGTCCGTATTTTTTTGGATGCATGAAAATCCATGCCGCGGCAATCACTTTTGGCACATAGTCACGGGTCTCTGCCGGCCATTGGTTGTAAACCTCCGGCGTCCAGAAACTTTGGCCGCCGGTTTGATTGTAGATACGCAATGCACGGCCTTCACCGCCGTTGTAGGCGGCAATCGTCATTTCCAGATTGCGATTCAATTCCGAAAAACGTTCATTGATGTAGCGTGCATTCGCGCGTGCAGAGTGTTCCGGATCAAATCGGGTATCGAAGCCGGTACCATCACGCCCCAATCCAAAACGGGTACCGGTTGCATACATAAACTGCAGCGGCCCGCTTGCACCTGCACGCGAAATGGAATGCACGCGACCGCCGGATTCTTTCGCCATGATGCCGAACAACAGGGCTTCCGGCAGTCCGGCTTTTTCATATTCGGGCGACATCA
>JAYUWO010000011.1:0-7795 GCA_043753545.1 Arenimonas sp. | reverse complement strand
CCGCTTTCTTGTGCACTTTCATTTTGCCGAACGGCACGGTCTTGCAGGGACTGCGTTTGAAAACGATGCCTTCAAATGCGCCAGCGAAACGCGGGTCGTTTTGCAGCGTCTGCTCGAAACCATCTATCGCCGATTCCGATGCTGCCAACATACCGTTGATACCTTCGCTGGCAACAAGAATGCTGCCCTTCAAGTCTTGCGTGAGTTCGCGCAAGACGGTCACTGCCGCATCGACATCTTCAATGCGGGCAAATTTATAGAAGGCGGTATGGATAAGGGCGTCGGTGTTCACGGCAAACTCGAAAAGCATGGAAGTACGAAGGTTTATTTTGCGCCAGAAATGAAAAAGCCGCATCGCTGCGGCTTTGTTCAATCAATGTAGCGGGCAATTAAGCCGCTTTCATTGCCTTGATGCGGGTGTTGATGCGACTCTTGTGGCGAGCGGCTTTGTTCTTGTGGATCAAACCACGAGCCGAGTAGCGATCAAGAATTGGCACGGCAACTTTGTAAGCGGCTTCGGCAGCAACAACGTCGTTGCCTTCGATGGCTTTGAGGATGCGCTTGACGGCAGTACGCAGCATAGAACGGTGACTGGTGTTACGCGCATTACGGACGACAGCTTGCTTGGCGCGCTTTTTGGCAGATTTAATGTTGGCCACAGCGGGCTCCTGAACGTAAAATGGGGTTGGAAAGACTGCAAATTATGGCGGATTCATGGACTTGAGTCAATTACCTTGGGGCTTTTGTCCCATTTACATGGAGTAGCGGCATGGCTCGGTCGGGCTTGTTACGGTCAACGGCAATATTTACCAGCATGACTTTCCTGTCCCGGATCGCCGGATTTGTCCGCGATACGCTTCAGGCCAACCTTTTCGGGACCAATGCCGCTGTTTCGGCTTTCGTCGTCGCCTATCGAATTCCGAACTATTTGCGGCGAATTTTTGCCGAAGGCTCGTTTTCCTCGGCATTTGTGCCGGTGCTCTCGGAATTGAAGGAAAAAGGCGACGAAAAGGCGCTGCAGGACTTTCTGGACCATATTGCGGGGGCCTTGCTGGCCGTCGTGCTTCTGGTCACCGCACTGGGTATGCTTTTGTCGCCTTGGATTGCGCGGCTATTCCTGATTTTTGCCGATGAAAACTCGGCCACGGTCGCATTAACAGCCGACATGCTGCGAATCACTTTCCCGTATTTGATGTTCATTTCGATGACGGCTTTGGCAGGGTCGGTACTCAATAGTTATCGCTATTTCGGCTTGCCGGCGGTGACCCCGGTCTTGCACAACCTGGCGCTGATCGGCGCAATGCTTTTACTCGCGCGGTTTTTTGACATTCCCGAGTTTTCACTGGCCTGGGGTGTTTTTATCGCCGGTGTTTTGCAGATGCTTCTGCTCTGGCCAGCCATGGCGCGACATGCCAAGACGCCTCATTTCAAATTCAGTTTCAAGCATGAAGGTGTCAAACGTGTTGCCAAGCTGATGCTGCCGACAATCTTTTCGTCGTCGGTGTCGCAGATCAATTTACTGGTGGGTACGATGTTTGCGTCTCTTTTGCTGGTGCAAGCCCAGTCATGGCTGTATTACTCGGATCGCCTGGTAGAGCTGCCTTTGGGGCTGTTCGGCGTAGCGATCGGAACGGTCATTCTGCCGCATTTATCTTCGCGGCATTCGGCGAACGACGCCGCCGGCTTTTCACATTCGATTGATTGGGGCTTGAGACTGGTGATGCTGGTCGGTTTGCCTGCCGCGCTCGGCCTGATTTTGCTGGCCGAGCCAATGACCACGACCTTGTTTTATCACGGCGAATTTACCTTGCTTGATACGCGCATGGTGGCCGCCAGCATGATCGCGATGGGCATTGGTATTCCTGCCTTCATGATGAGCAAGATTCTGCTGCCGGCCTTTTATTCACGTCATGACACCAAGACGCCGATGCGTGCCGCGATTTTTACAGTGATAGTGAACGTGGTGCTGACGGTTGCCTTTGTGATTCCGCTCTGGAAAATGCAATACGAGGCGGCACATGCCGGCATTGCACTGGCTACGGCATTGGCCGGCATATTCAATACCGCGCTGCTCTGGCGGTACTTGATGCGGCTGGGTGTGTATCAGCCGGAAAAAGGCTGGTGCAAACTAATCCTGCAAATAACGCTTGGCCTGATTTTGATGACGGCAGCGGTGCTCGGCATTCGATATGCCGTGGGTGATTGGGCCGATTACGTCTGGTGGAGCCGTGTTCTGCTGCTGCTAGGTGCGGTTGCTGCGGGGGCGGCAGCTTATGGTTTAGCCCTGATCGCGACCGGCCTGCGGCCACGGCATTTGCGGGAACATTAATCTTCATAATTGTAGGAGGGCCTTCTAGGCCCGGCTGCTAGTTGAAAAATCGGGCCTAGAAGGCCCTCCTACGCCTTTCAAACATCAAGAAACTCCATATCGCGGCTATAATTGGGCCATGACGACTTTGTTTCGCGACGTTTCGGGCCCGTCACTCTGCGGCCCGCAGGGAAGTGTGGTTTGTATCGGAGCATTTGATGGCCTGCATCGCGGGCATCAGGCTTTGATCGAACACACACGCTTGCGTGCCCGTGAATCGAATCTGTCGCTGGTCGCCCTGAGTTTTGAGCCCTTGCCACGCGAATTTTTTTCGAAAGAAAATCCGCCGCCGCGTTTGTTATTGCCGCGCGCCAAGTTCGAAGGCTTGGCTGCATTGGGTTGTGATGTTGTCGGCTTGCTGCGTTTCAATGCAAAGCTCAGCTCGATGAGTGCGGAAGATTTTATCGAGCAAGTGCTGGTTCAAAAATTGAATGCGAAAGAAGTTTGGGTCGGCCCGGAGTTTCGTTTCGGCAAAGGCCGTCGTGGCGATATTGTCATGCTGCAAACCTTGGGCGTGCAGTTTGGTTTTACTGCCCACGAAATTACACCGGTATTGCACGAAGGTGAGCGTGTTTCCAGTACGCGCTTGCGCTTGCAATTATCGAGCGGCGATATGGACGGTGCCGAAAAAGCACTCGAACATCGTTACTCGATCGCCGGCAAGGTGGTGTACGGCAAGCAGTTGGGCCGTAAGTTGGGTTATCCGACTGCCAATATTCGGTTGGCCGGCAAACGCACCGCACTGCATGGCATTTATGCGACTTGGGTGCATGGCGTAGGTGACGAGAAAATAGCCAGCGTTTCCAGTCTGGGCACGCGTCCCACGGTTTTCGGTGTTGAGCCATTGCTCGAAGCACATCTGTTTGACTTCGATGGTGACTTGTACGGCAAGCGCATTGAAGTGGAGTTTGTTGCCAAGCTTCGCGATGAAGAAAAGTTTGATGACCTGGCAGCGCTCGTCAAACAAATGGATATGGATTCACAGCAGGCGCGAAAAATTTTGCGCCACGATAAAAATGATAAGAAAGACCTTGGAGTTAAAGCGTGAGTAAGGATTACAAACACACCATTTCATTGCCCGACACCGCATTTCCGATGCGTGGTGATTTGCCCAAGCGCGAGCCCGATATGCTCAAGCGCTGGCAAGACATGAACTGGTACGAAGCCATTCGTGAAAAAACCGCTGCGCGTGACAAAAAATTCGTACTGCATGACGGTCCTCCATATGCCAACGGTTCGATTCACATCGGTCATGCCGTCAACAAGACTTTGAAAGATATCGTGGTGAAATCAAAATTGCTTTCGGGTTTTGATGCGCCGTATGTGCCAGGCTGGGATTGTCATGGTCTGCCGATTGAACTCGCGGTCGAGAAAAAGTACGGCAAGGTCGGCGACAAAATGGACGCGGCCACTTTCCGTCAAAAATGCCGCGAATACGCCAACGAACAAATCAATGGACAATCGAAAGATTTTCAGCGTCTTGGTGTGTTGGGCAATTGGAAAAACCCCTACCGCACGATGGACTTCAAATTCGAAGCCGACATGTTGCGCTCACTCGCAAAAATCATCGAGCGCGGCCATTTGGCACGCGGTGCAAAACCGGTGCATTGGTGTTTCGATTGCGGTTCGGCATTGGCCGAAGCCGAAATCGAATACGCCGATAAAGTTTCTCCAGCGGTTGACGTCGCATACGATGCGATCGATCCGAAAGCGTTGGCCGAAAAATTTGGTGTCGATAGTGGCGATGCCATTGTCACCGTACCGATCTGGACCACCACGCCTTGGACATTGCCGGCAAGTTTGGCAGTAACTTTAGGTGCAGATATTGATTACGTTTTGATCGAAGGTCCGTCTCGTGCCGGCATACGTGTTTTGCTGGTACTTGCCGAAGCATTGAGTGAAGCTGCTGCCGCTCGTTATGGTTTGGGTGAAGCAAATATTCTTGGGCGCGCCAAAGGTGCAGCACTCGAATTGTTGAAACTCCAACATCCGTTCTATTCTCGAATCGTGCCGATCATTCTTGGTGATCACGTCACTACCGATGCCGGGACCGGTGCCGTGCATACCGCGCCTGGCCATGGTCAGGAAGACTTTGTTGTCGGTGCCAAATACGGTCTGGAAGTATTGAATCCGATCGATGGCAAAGGCGTGTATTTGCCGAACACCGAAATTTTCGCTGGCCAATATATTTGGAAAGCCAATGAAACCATCGCTGCCTTGTTGCAGGAACGCGGCGTGTTGCTGGCTTCAGAAAAACTAAGTCACAGCTATCCGCATTGCTGGCGCCATAAATCGCCGGTGGCATTCCGCGCGACGCCGCAATGGTTTATCTCAATGGATCAGGCCAATCTGCGTGCCGATGCACTCGAGTCGATCAAGAAAGTGGCCTGGATTCCGGAGTGGGGCGAAGCCCGTATCGTCGGCATGATCGATGGCCGTCCTGATTGGTGCATTTCGCGCCAGCGTACCTGGGGCGTACCGATCGCCTTGTTTATTCACAAGCAAACCGGCGAGCCGCATCCGCGTTCGGTCGAGTTGATGCGCGAAGTCGCCAAGCTTGTTGAACAAAAAGGCGCCGATGCCTGGTATGCCATCGACCCTGCAGAATTTTTGGGTGCCGAAGCCGCAGATTACGATCAGGTCAAAGATATTCTCGATGTCTGGTTTGATTCCGGCGTGACTCACGATTGCGTGTTGGCTGCGCGTCCGCAAGACGGTTTGCACAAGCCCGCCGATTTGTATCTGGAAGGTTCGGATCAACATCGTGGCTGGTTCCAAAGTTCCTTGTTGACCGGCATCGGGATGGACGGCGTTGCGCCTTATCGCCAGGTGCTCACGCATGGCTTCACGGTCGATGCGCAAGGCAAAAAAATGTCCAAATCATTGGGCAATACCGTCGAGCCACAAAAAGTAAACGATTCGCTCGGTGCCGACGTATTGCGCCTGTGGATTGCCGCCACCGATTACCGCAATGAAATGTCGGTGTCGGACGATATTCTGAAACGCAGTGCCGATGCCTATCGTCGCATTCGTAACACCGCACGATTCCTTCTCGGAAATCTGGCTGGTTTCGATCCGGAACAAAATCTGGTTCCGAATGAAAAGATGTTGTTGCTAGATCAGTGGGCAGTGGCACGCACACTGGCCGTGCAGGAAGAAATTATTGCCGCCTACGAGCGTTATGATTTCGCCGCCGTCGTGAGCAAGTTGCAGAACTTCTGCACCAATGATTTGGGTGCCTTGTATCTCGATGTCACCAAAGACCGTTTGTACACGATGCAAGTCGATAGCCTCGGTCGTCGTTCGGCACAAAGCGCGATGTTCCATATCGCGGAAGCATTCGTTCGCTGGATTGCACCGGTACTGAGCTTCACCGCCGATGAAATCTGGCGCACATTGCCGGGCGAACGCGAAGCGCATGTGCTGATGGCAACCTGGTACGAAAATCTCCAGGGCATGACGGAAAATGCGGCACTAAGCGCAGCTGATTTCGATGCTGTCTTTGCTGTGCGCGATGCGGTCAGCAAAGTGCTTGAACCGATGCGGGTGAATGGTGAGATCGGCGCGTCCCTGCAGGCCGAAGTTGATGTGTTCGTCGATGATGCTCTGTTGCAGAAATTGCAGCCGGTGTCGGAGGAGGTTCGTTTCCTCTTCATCACGTCCCAGCTAAATCTGAAACCGCTATCGTCGAAAAACGAACTGGCTATCGCCGTGGAAAATTCCCCGATCTTCATTCATGCGCAGGCGTCGAAACACCTGAAATGTGTTCGCTGCTGGCATTATCGTGAAGATGTCGGCAGCCACAGCGAGGACCCAGAACTTTGCAATCGCTGCGAGCTCAATGTGAATGGTGCCGGCGAAGAGCGCCGTTACTTCTAATCAAAATCCCGGCGTAAGCCGGGATGAATCCGGAAAGACATAAGAAACCAATGAACACCCCTCAAAAATCGCCCACTGCCTTGATCTGGCTCGTGCTTTCAATTGTCCTGATCCTGCTGGATCAGTGGACGAAACAAATTGCGACCGCCAATCTGCAGTATGGTGAATCGGTTCCGTTCATCGCCGGTTTTTGGGATTGGACTCTGGCGCACAATACCGGCGCGGCGTTCAGTTTTCTGGCGAATTCCGGTCAATGGGCGCACTGGTTTTTCGTTGTGATGAAAATAACGGTGAGCTTGGTGCTGATCGTGCTGCTTTTCAAAATGCCGAGAAATCGCTGGCGTGATGCATTGCCGTTTTCGCTGATTATTTCCGGAGCACTGGGTAATCTGGTGGATCGTTTTCGTTTTGGTTATGTCGTCGATTTTATCGAGTGGTATTACAAAAGCTATTCCTGGCCGGTATTCAATATTGCCGATAGTTGCATAGTACTGGGTGCGGCCTTGTTGATACTTTTCAGTTTTGGAAAAAAGGACGAAGTGAAATGAATATCGTACTCGCGAATCCTCGTGGTTTTTGTGCCGGCGTCGACCGTGCCATTGAAATCGTGAAGCGTGCGATTGAAAGTTTCGGTGCACCGATTTACGTGCGCCACGAAGTTGTGCATAACCGCTTCGTGGTTGAGGATTTACGTCAGCGCGGCGCGGTATTTGTCGAAGAACTGGATGAAGTGCCGACTGGTGCGACGGTTATTTTCAGCGCCCATGGCGTATCGCAAGCCGTTCGCGCGGAAGCCGCCGAGCGTGGCCTGAAAATTTTCGACGCCACTTGTCCGCTAGTAACCAAAGTCCATATCGAAGTCGCCCGTCATTGTCGTAATGGTCGCGACGTCGTCTTGATTGGCCATGAAGGCCATCCGGAAGTCGAAGGCACCATGGGGCAATGGCGGCAGGAAGACGGCAAGGGAAAAATCTATCTGGTTGAAGATGTGGAAGATGCGTTGGCGCTGGAAGTGGAGCAGCCGGATAATTTTGCCTATACAACGCAAACCACATTGTCAGTGGATGAAACCCGCGACGTGATCGATGCCCTGAAAAAGAAATTTCCATTGATTCAGGGGCCGAAGCACGATGATATTTGTTATGCCACCCAGAACCGGCAGGATGCCGTCCGCGAATTGGCCGCAAAATGCGATCTGGTGCTTGTCGTGGGCTCCATTAATAGCTCCAACTCCAACCGTTTGCGCGAGCTATCGGAAAAGGAAGGTTGCGAAGCCTATTTGATTGATGGTGCGGAATTCATCAATCCCGAGTGGTTGGTGGGCCGCCAAAATATTGGAGTGACAGCCGGCGCGTCGGCGCCCGAAGTGCTTGTGCAGGGCGTTATCGCCAAGTTACAGGCGCTGGGCGGCGGTGTCGTTACCGAGCTTGATGGCGAACCGGAAAATATCGTCTTTGCGCTTCCGAAAGAATTGCGATTGGTGCTGGTCGATTGATGCTTTTGTAGGAGGGGTTTTAACCCCGAATGCTTTTCAACATTGTTCGGGGT
>JAYUWO010000010.1:0-2579 GCA_043753545.1 Arenimonas sp. | reverse complement strand
GCGCCCAGGCTATGGACGTGCTGTCCTCGCAGGCCGGCATGGCGGGTTACAAAGCTGTATTGCTGGCAGCGCAATTGGCGCCGCGTTTCTTTCCGATGCTGACCACGGCTGCAGGTACCATTCGTCCGTCGAAAGTCTTGATTGTAGGGGCTGGTGTAGCGGGTTTGCAGGCGATTGCGACTGCTCGCCGTCTGGGTGCGCAAGTGGAAGGTTTCGATGTTCGGCCCGAAACCCGCGAACAAATCGAATCACTCGGCGGCAAATTTCTGGATCTCGGCGTATCGGCGGCAGGCGAGGGCGGCTATGCACGCGCTTTGACCGACGAGGAACGTTCCGAGCAACAACGTCGCCTTGGCGAGCATCTGAAAAATATCGATGTGATCGTGACGACCGCCGCTATTCCTGGTCGTCCTGCACCAAAAATTATTACGGCAGCGATGGTGACCAATTTGAAGCCGGGCAGCGTCATTGTCGATCTGGCGGCCGAAACCGGTGGCAACTGTGAATTGACAAAGCCGGGTGAAAATTACGAAGCTAATGGCGTGATGATTTCAGGTCCATTGAATCTTGCCAGTCTCGGTGCGATGCATGCCAGCGAAATGTACGCACGCAACGTGTTTAATTTCCTGTCGCTGATGATCGATAAGGAAGGCGCATTCAAACTTGATTGGGATGACGAGTTAATCGCGAAAACCTGTTTGACCCACGACGGTGTCAACAAATCCTGAGGTATTAAAATGTGGGCGCCGGTGCAATGCCGGGGCCGCCTGCTTCCAGCCATTGCGCGCGCTGTTGCGGCGAAAGAGAAGCCCATAAGCGACGAATGCGTTTTTGTTCCTCCGGCGGCAGCGTGCGGACATAACGCATGCTTTCTCGCATGTTCTGCCGCTGCTTTGGCGTCATTTCCTGGAAATTTTGCACGCCTTCACGCAAAGCTTCGCGTTTATGCGGGGGCAGCTTTTTCCAGCGATCGTAACGCTCGAGTATTTGTACGCGGCGCGAGGCCGGCATGGAATCCCAGCGCTGTGAAAAATTCTGCAAATCTTTTTGTTGTTCTGCACTCAGTTGCTTCCAGCTCGGCACACTCACGCCATGAGGCACTGGAGGAGTCTGTTGCGCCAATGCGCTACCGGCAAACAGAAAGCAAATCAGTAATAAAGTTCGTAACATTACAAACTACCTTTTATATGAGGTGAAATTTCAACAGGTGCATCGGCAAGCCATGCCAGCATCTCGGCTTCTGCATCGTCTTCGGCGGAAATATACAAGGTGTCTTGTTCGGTAATGGCTTTCGTGGTCTGAAATTGCGGCAAAAAGATTGCAACCCCCAGTGCAATTGCCAAGCCGGTGGATACCGGAATCAGAAATGACTTGAACCGGCTCGACGCATCCTGCGACAAAGTATCGCGTCGCATCAGGCGCAGGCGATTGGCCGTCACCACATCGAGCGTGGCGACCGAGTGTTCGAACACGGCACGGGATTTTGCAGCGATTGGGTCATGACTGTTCATTGCCAGTCCTCCAGGTGAATTCTAAGTGCGCTCATTGCGCGTGATAAGTGGGTTTTAACCGAGCCATCGGAGCAACCCATGGCGGCGGCGGTTTCAAGAACGCTGAGTCCTTGCAGTTCACGCAGTAAAAAACATTCGCGTTGACGAGCGGGCAATGCACGAACCGCTTTTCCAAGGGCATCCCAGGAATTGTCATCGGTCAAACGGCGTAGAGGGTCTTCATTGTGGTCGGGCAATAATTCGATCGGATCGCTATCATTTTCATCTGACTTGCCGAAAAATTGCATGACCCGTTTTTTCACTGCATTGCGACGATGTTTGTCGGTGAGCTGACGACGCAGAATGCTCCAGAACAATGGCGACCATTCGGCCGCCGGTTTGTCGCGATATTGCAGCAGTTTGATCATGGTGTCCTGCACAACATCCATCGCATCTTCGCGATGACCGAGCGCTAGCTCGGCCATGCGAAAAGCGCGGCGTTCGACACCTGCCAGAAATTCATCTAGCGTCGCGGGCAAACGAATCATCGCCTCTTCGGCGCTGACCTCGTTCGAGCCGTCCTGCCCGAATATCATCTTAGTGGTGATGGCGACGGTCAAAGCGGTTCTCGCGACGTTGGCCTACACGGTCATATCGTGCATCGATAAGATCGCCACGGCGATCAAGCTTGTTCGCACGATGCTCGTGGCCGAGTGCATCCTGACGTACGGCGCGTATATCAAGCCGTGCATCAATAACATCGCCACGGTGATCCCAGCGGCGTTCCATACGGTCGCCGCGGTCGGCAGCCTGGGCAAGGCCTGCGGAGAATAAAAGCGGAATCGTGAGCCAAAACATGGATTTCATAGTGCCGGTTCCTTTTCGTTGGGGCAACGGTAAAAACGCGACTTGGCCAAAATCGTTGACCTATTGCCCAGAATATTCAGCTAACGGTTATGATTAGCCCAGCACATCAGGAGTTTCGCCAATGGATGGTTTTCTCGCGCTTTACGTCTTCATGCTGGCAGCATTTACCGGGTATGAAATTATCGGCCGCGTGCCGGTGATCCTGCATACGCCGCTGATGTC
>JAYUWO010000009.1:0-7940 GCA_043753545.1 Arenimonas sp. | reverse complement strand
GGTATTGTTTACCGCCAGTGATTACAACTGCGTACATGACCGGAATTCCTCTGTAGTTATTTTGGAAACACCTGCCCGAGGTCGCGGGACAGGGGCGGGATTATGAGGCAAAAAGGCTTGCGTTTCAATAGCTTCGTGTGAAAAACGAGCATGAACGGCAGTCAGATATAGGCGCTTTTACGCCTCCTCAGCAAGAAAATGAGGCATTTATCGCAAAAACCACCGGTTTCGGCTCCTCCCCGTGGCTCAGACGGGAGTCACAAGTTCAATACATCGAACTGGTAAACTAGCGTGTTCCCCTAACCCGTCAGGCGCATGGACAAGATTAGCATTCGCGGTGCCCGCACCCACAATCTGAAAAATATCGATATCGACCTGCCGCGCGACAAGCTGATTGTCATTACCGGCCTATCGGGCTCGGGTAAAAGCTCGCTGGCCTTCGATACGATCTATGCCGAGGGTCAGCGCCGTTACGTCGAATCGCTGTCGGCCTACGCCCGGCAATTCCTGTCGGTGATGGAAAAGCCCGATGTCGACCATATCGAAGGCCTGTCGCCGGCTATTGCGATCGAACAAAAGGCCACTTCGCATAATCCGCGCTCGACCGTCGGCACCATTACCGAAATTTACGATTATCTGCGCTTGCTCTACGCCCGCGTTGGCTCGCCAAAGTGTCCGGACCATGGTTTTCCACTGGAAGCACAAATAGTCAGCCAAATGGTCGACACCGTTCTGGCATTACCTGAAGACACCCGTTTAATGCTGCTGGCTCCGGTGGTTCGCGAGCGCAAGGGTGAGCACGTGCAAGTGTTCGAGCAACTACGTGCCCAGGGTTTCATACGCGTGCGCGTGAACGGTGCACTTTACGAAATCGACCAGGTTCCTGCGTTGGGTCTGCGAAATAAACACACGATTGAAGCGGTGATCGATCGCTTCAAGCCACGCCCCGATTTGAAACAACGTCTAGCAGAAAGTTTTGAAACTGCTCTGAAACTGGGCGATGGCTTGGCCTCGGTGATGGAAATTGATAACGACAAAGCCGCGCCGATTCTGTTTTCATCGAAGTTCTCCTGCCCGGTCTGCGATTTTTCCTTGCCGGAACTCGAGCCGCGCTTATTTTCGTTCAACTCGCCGATGGGCGCCTGTCCGTCTTGTGATGGTTTGGGTATCAAGGATTTCTTTGATCCAAGCCGCGTCGTGGTGCATCCGGAATTGAGCCTTGCCGCTGGTGCAGTGCGCGGCTGGGATCGTCGCAACGCCTATTATTTCCAATTGATTGCTTCGCTGGCGAAGCATTACGCCTTCGATGTCGATACGCCATGGCAAAAGTTATCCGACGCTATTCGTAACGCAGTTTTATACGGCAGCGGTGAAGACATTATTTCGTTTACGTATTTGACCGAATCCGGCGGCCGCACACAGCGCAAACATAAATTCGAAGGTATTGTTCCGAATCTGGACCGCCGTTATCGCGAAACCGAGTCGCAGGCAGTCAAGGAAGAACTCGCGAAATTCATTAGCGTTCAACCCTGCCCGACTTGCAATGGCGCACGTTTGAACAAGGCCGCACGCAGTGTCACGGTTGCCAACAAAACATTGTCGGAAATTACCCGCTGGCCGATTGATGAAACGATCGCTTTTTTTTCCACGATGAAACTAAGCGGCTGGCGTGGCGAAATTGCCGTTAAGATCGTGAAGGAAATCCATGATCGCCTGCGCTTCCTGATGGATGTCGGGCTGGATTATTTGACGCTTGAACGTAAAGCCGATTCATTGTCGGGCGGCGAAGCACAACGTATTCGATTGGCATCACAAATTGGTGCCGGGCTGGTTGGCGTGATGTATGTGCTCGATGAGCCATCGATTGGCCTGCACCAACGCGACAACGAACGCTTGCTCGGCACCCTGACGCGTCTGCGTGACATGGGCAATACCGTGATCGTGGTTGAACACGATGAAGATGCCATTCGACTTGCCGATCACGTAGTTGATATCGGCCCAGGTGCCGGCGTGCACGGCGGTGAAATTATTGCGCAAGGCACTATCGACGATATTCTGAAAGCGCCGCGCTCACTGACTGGTGCGTATTTGTCCGGCCGGATGAAAATAGAAATTCCGAAAGTGCGTCATAAAGCGAAACCCAAAAATACGTTGAAATTACTCGGCGTTACCGGCAACAACCTGAAGAATGTCGACCTCGAAATTCCGGCCGGTTTGTTTGTTGCGATTACTGGCGTATCCGGTTCCGGTAAATCGACCTTGATCAACGACACGCTTTATCACATCGCTGCGAACGAATTAAACGGTGCATCGCATACCATTTCGCCTTATCGCGAAGTGCATGGCATTGAACTATTCGACAAAGTGGTCGACATCGATCAATCCCCGATTGGCCGCACACCGCGCTCGAATCCAGCCACTTACACGGGATTGTTTACGCCGCTACGCGAATTGTTCGCGCAGGTTCCCGAAGCCCGTGCACGTGGCTATTCGCCGGGACGTTTCAGCTTCAATGTCCGCGGTGGCCGCTGCGAAGCTTGCCAGGGCGACGGCTTGATCAAGGTAGAAATGCATTTCCTGCCGGACGTGTATGTGCCCTGCGATGTTTGTCACGGCAAGCGTTACAACCGCGAGACTCTGGAAATTTTATACAAGGGCTATAACGTCCACGAAATTTTGCAGATGACGGTAGAGGACGCGCTGAAGTTATTCGATGTGGTTCCGACCCTGGCAAGAAAACTGGAAACGCTGATGGATGTCGGCTTGAGTTACATCAAGCTGGGTCAAAGCGCGACCACGTTATCCGGCGGCGAAGCACAACGCGTGAAATTATCGAAAGAATTATCGCGTCGCGACACCGGACAAACTTTGTATATCCTCGATGAGCCGACCACCGGTCTGCATTTCCACGACATCGAACATCTGCTCGCCGTGTTGCATAAACTCCGCGATGACGGCAATACGATAGTCGTGATCGAACACAATCTGGATGTCATCAAAACCGCCGACTGGATTATCGATCTCGGCCCCGAGGGTGGCCACCGCGGCGGACAAATTATCGCGCAAGGCACGCCGGAAGAAGTCGCTCAAAATCCGGCCTCCCATACCGGCCGCTTCCTGGCAAAAATGCTGGAAGCACCCGTCGAAAAACCCGCTAAACGGAAAAAGACAGCATGAAATCACTCTACAAAATCGAGATGGATATCCGCTGGGGTGATTTGGATGCATTCAATCACGTCAATAACACCGGCTATTTGCGCTTTATCGAAGAAGCGCGCGTTCAGTGGTTTAGATCGCTGGTCGAAAACTGGGCTGATGCGGATTGCGCACCTATTCTAGCGGCCATCCAGAATAATTATAAAAAACCGATTTCCTGGCCGGAAAAAATCCACGTCGAATTGTTGTGTGAACACATTGGTACGAAGAGTTTGAAATTGGCACATCGCATTACATCAACTTCGGATGATAATATTCTTTATGCCGATGGTCATACCGTGATGGTGTGGGTCAATGGATCGACGGGCAGCACCGTTCCGTTGCCGGAGAATGTGTTGAACGCCTGTAGAGAGTGATTGCTGTTGTAGGAGCGTCCTTTAGGCGCGACAAATCTGGCGTGCTCTATCGCACCTAAAGGACGCTCCTACGGCTTCTATAATTTCGGCGCTTCCCGCTGAATCGAAAATTCCGAATACACTTTGCGGCCATCGGCCAGCACCAATCGCACGCCTGCCTTGTCACCGTCTTTCAAGGCACGCAACGGCTGCATCAACATCAGATGCAATCCACCAGCTTCAAATTTCAGTGATGCCCCGGGTTTGATTTGCAAAACGCCGGGGCCGCGCATTTTACTGACACCATTTTCGATTACCGAACGGTGAATCATCGGCATGCCAAAATCTTTGCTTTCAACATCGATAATCCTGATGCTGGTTTTGCAAATATTCTTCAGCACCAAAAACCCGGCCATGGTTTTCGAATTCGGCGGCGCACTGCGTATCCATGGCTGCTGAATGACCGGCATACATGTCTGGGCATTTTTTAAGGGTGCAGGCTTTGTTGCACTATCAGCAAGACTTGCAACCGAAGCTGAAGAAAGCCCCAATAGCAGTAGACCTAAATAAGTATGTCGTCCGTTCATGGGCCTATGATACTTTCATCCGCAAACGGAGTGTTTATGAAAACGAACTTTATTGCCGCATCCATTTCCTTAGGCCTTGCCCTTATGAGTAATACCACTGAAGCTGCCGATGGCAGCCTGACTATTTACAGCGGCGACTATGATTCAGTCGCGCAATCGGAAGCCAGTTCCGGCGGCCCGGGGTTCGCGTTATTCGAGCGTAAAATCGGTTTCGATCTCAAGACGGGAGACAATGAAGTATCACTCGGCGGCCTGCCTCGCGGGATGGATTCCAGTTCGCTGGTGCTTCGACCCGATGGCAATGCAAAAGTCCGCGGCCAGCGTTTTGATTTTGCGATAGCCGGTCAGGATGAATTACTCCGTCGTGCGCTGGGACAAACGGTGACGGTTGAGCAAGCCGTCGGTAATGATCGACAAATCTATACCGGACAACTGATGTCGGCCGGCAATGGTTTGACATTGAAGCTCGCCGATGGCCGTATCAAGGTGCTATCGAACTACGCCAGTTTTGAATTGCCGCGCATGCCCGAGGGTGTCGTGAATGAGCCCACGATGCGCTGGAGCATCAGCAGCCCCAATGCTGGCCGCGAGAATTTTGCACTGACTTATGCGACTTCCGGCCTGGCTTGGCGCGCAGAATATTTAGTGAATGCCGGCGGTTTCGGCAAAGACTGCAAGATGGATATCGAAGGTGCCGCGATGGTGGTGAATCGTTCCGGCGCCGATTTCAATAACGTCATGTTGACGTTGGTGGCCGGTCAACCGAATCGTGCTCCATCCGCCGGGCCGGAAATGATGCAAGCCGCGGCACCGATGATGCGAAAGCAAATGGTGATGGCCGATGGTGCTCCCGACGCACAGGCTTCGGGCGAATATCAGGCCTACAAACTGCCGAATGCCGGCTCCCTGCCACAGGGAAGCGTGCAGCGTTTGCCTTTGGTAAATGCGGCCAACAACATCGCTTGCGAACGCCGTTACGAAACAAGCTACAGCATGGGTGACTGGATGCCGCCGTATCCGATTATCGATGCCAATTACGGCGCAGCCGAAGGCCAGGAATTACCGGTATTTGCCACGCTGCGTTTCAAAAACAGTAAAGTCACAGGTTTGGGCGTGCCCTTGCCAGCCGGTCGAGTTCGCATGTTTGATGGCAAGGATTTTCTGGGTGAAGCGAACATCAACCATACCGCCGCTAATCAAGATGTCACCCTGCAAATCGGCAATGTGTTTGACTTGAAATCGACCCGCACGCGTGAAGACTTCCAGATTGACCGCGATGGTCGCACGATGGTGGAGCGCGTCAGCATCAAACTGATCAATGCAAAAGCTCAGGCCGCCACCGTGCGTGTCAGCGAGCGTCTGCCACGTTGGAGTAGCTGGGAGATGGTGTCGAGCTCGGTTCCGTTTGAAAAACGCAGCGCACAGTCCGTCAGCTTCGATGTGCCAATAGCTGCCGACAGCGAAACCACTTTGACTTACACTGTGCGCTACCGTTGGGCGCCCGACGTCAAAATTCCAAATTGAGAAGACCGCAATGATCCAGATTATTCAACACGGAGCAATTCACGAAATAAAATTGGCACGGCCGCCGGTCAATGCCCTGAATTTCGATTTGCTGGATGCACTCGTCAACGCCGTTCAAGCCGCGCCCGCCAATGGAGCGCGCGGCCTGATTTTATCCGGAGGTGAAAAGGTATTCTCCGGTGGACTCGATGTTCCGTACCTGATGTCGTTGGATAAGGAAGGCTTATTGCGTTGCTGGTCCCGCTTTTTCGATGCCGCACGCGCATTGGCGAATTCGCCCGTACCGGTCGCCGCCGCCATTGCCGGCCACAACCCCGCCGGCGGCTGCGTGCTGGCACTTTGCTGCGATTATCGCGTGATGGCACGCGGACCGTTTCGTATCGGCTTGAATGAAACCCAGGTAGGCTTGGCCGTGCCTGAAGCCATTCAGTATTTGATGCGTCGCGTCGTGGGTGCACAACGGGCCGAGCGACTGATTGTGGCGGGTGCAATGATTGAATCCGCACTTGCACACGAAATCGGATTGGTGGATGTGCTTAGCGACCAGGCCGATGTGGTCGAGACGGCAAAGGTCTGGCTCGATGCGACGCTCGCCTTGCCATCGACACCCATGCTGGCTACGCGAAAAATAGCCCGTGCCGATGTCGTTCATGCACTGCATGCTTTTGCCGATGCCGACCTGGAACGTTTTGTCGAAGGCTGGTATTCGGCCGACACGCAAACCGCGTTGCAGGCGTTAATGAGCAAACTGAAAAAATAGTACGCCATTTCGGTAAGCCTCGAAAACAATGACTATCAACGCAGCCAGATTTCGACCCGCCGATTCCGATACAGTCCATTGCCGGACGTTGTCAGGGGCAATGAATAACCTACGCCCCTAACACGTATCGGATTGATTCCGATCTCCGTGAGCGCTATGGCAACCAAGTCGGCATATTCATTACTCACCGAGTTTGCAACATAGGCAGAGGATTGTTTTTCGGCATGCCCGACCAATATAACCTTGCGATTCCTATTCTCCGGCCTACTCATAAAATCCTTCAGTCGAGCCAGGTCCTGCGCACCACGACTGTCAAAAACCGAATATGCATCACCGAAGCGAAAAGAAAACGAAACCCGTAACGCCCCATCTACCCACTGTAAATATTCTTTTGGAAATTCTTTTTTACCAACTTCCGGGAACACCATTGGAGAAAGACTTAAGTACCCGTGGGAAGCGAGCAAGCGCTGGGCCTCATCGGATTCGGCATAAGTCACAAACCCGCGGCCAAGTGCTGTAATTATTTGCCCCGTATAAAAGTACAGGCGTCGCATCAATGGATAATCTTCCGTCTTGATATGCAGCTGATCCGCAGGAATCAAACGTCCAGCAACGCGCACTGGCAACATACGATAAACATTCGTCACCACTGTAAACTCGATTATGCCGATCGCATTCTTGTCGGCTGCCACTGCAGCACCAATCTCATTGGAGTTGCCATGCTTGACGGAGCCTCTGGCGGTTGAAGGCGTATTCAAAATGGCCGACTGCATCTCTGCCAAACCGGTTCCCTGGCGTGCAATATGCAATCGGATAGCGCCCGGCTTGCCCCCGACTTCACGCCAATCTTTTATTTCACCAGAAATGATTTTTGACAACTGTGACACATCCAAACCTGCCAATGGATTGCCCGGATGCACGATGGCGGTCAGTGCTTGCAAAGCAATCACGTGTTCCTGTTCAGGAGAATTCAAGCTGCCGAGCTGCCAGCCATCATCGATTTCCTTTGCCGACAGTGTGCGCGACATCATCGCAATTTCAGCCTCGCCATTTACCAAGTCCTGAAAACCTGGCCGGCTTCCCTTTCCATTGATTTCAACTACGACCGACTCATCATCGCGACCGGCCCCTATCTTGGTGACGCCGGCTTTGGTCGAGGAGCGATTAACCTGGCCATAACCATACTTTTTCATCCAGCCTTCAACAAGAATCGGCACCATGCGATTGCCCAATGTATTGGAGCCATTTATCCGAATAGTATCTTGGGCCAATGCACACTCGCACAGAACGGCAAGCCACAACAATGCAGCACTTAGTATTTTTTTTGCGTTCATGGCGTCAGAAACCAATTAGTAAATTGCCATATGGCATTGCCTAAGCTACGTAATTGGCGCTACCGAATTATGACAATTCGGGGAGTAAACAATCTTTATTTTTTAAATTTTATTGATGGCTTCAATTGCGTGATCAGGGTCACAAATCCATCCGCTCCAGGATGGGGAAAATATCTTCGCGCCT
>JAYUWO010000008.1:0-7952 GCA_043753545.1 Arenimonas sp. | reverse complement strand
TCATGCCCGGCAAGTCGGAATACGCCCACGCCGGCCTTGCCGCTTCCCAGGCGTAAAACGCCTCGTCGCCGAACAAGGGCAACTGCCAGGCAAGCAATAATTTCAACAGAAGCAGAAATGCCCAGAGCAGATAAAATTTCACACGCCATGCGCTCGCATTTGTGTCAGCATTCTGCAAATATTGATTCGATATCGCCAAATGGATCCCCGCCATGTCCGCAAATGCCAGTAAGCCTATCCTAACCGACTTGCATCATCAGGCTTTGCTGGATGCCAAAGCGCAGATCAACAGTATGGTGCTAGGGAAAAGCCATGAGGTGAATCTGGCCATGACCTGCCTGTTGGCGGGTGGACATTTATTGATCGAAGACCTGCCCGGCCTGGGCAAAACAACACTTGCAAGAACCATGGCCGCCACCTTGGGGCTGGAATTTCAACGCAGCCAGTTCACGGCCGATTTGTTGCCGTCGGATATTCTTGGTGTTTCCATTTTCGATACCAACACCCGCGAATTCCGTTTTCACCCCGGCCCGGTCTTTACCCAACTTTTGCTGGCTGACGAAATTAATCGCGCACCACCACGCACACAAAGCGCCCTGCTCGAAGCGATGGCAGAACAGCAAGTCAGCATCGACGGGCAAACGCATAAATTACCGCAACCCTTTTTCGTCATTGCTACTCAAAACCCGGTGGATTTGGCAGGTACGTTCGCACTACCAGATTCGCAACTTGATCGTTTTCTGCTTCGTCTAAAACTCGGCTACCCCGACACCAATGCCGAACGCGAAATGCTGATGGGCGATGATCGGCGCCATCTGATTGCGCAACTTTCTCCGAAATTGTCGCAGGCACAATTGCTTTCTTTGCAGCACGCCGTCACCCAGGTGCATGCCAGCGTCGCACTGATCAATTACGTGCAAGATCTGATGGCGGAAAGCCGTCGCCATAAAGGCGTACGCGTAGGTTTATCGCCACGTGCTGGATTGTCACTGTTGCACGGTGCAAAAGCCTACGCTTTGCTGCAAGGTCGCCAACACGTATTGCCGGTCGACGTACAAACCCTGTTTGTCGCTGTGGCTGCGCATCGATTGGTGCCGGAAGCAGAAGCCGATTCGCGCGAGACACTCTGTCAAAGCATTTTGACCGCGGTCGCCGTGGATTGATCGATGGCGACGGGCGCAAAAGACATTGTTGAACGTCTCGGCAACCGTAGCGAGCGCTGGTCTTTTATTCGACCGAAAAATCCCGAGGCATTGCCGATTGAGATAAATCGCAGACGTATTTACGTGCTGCCCACCAGCTTCGGTTTATTCATTGCCGGCATCATTGCGGTTTTGCTATTGGGCGCCCTGAACTACAACAATAATCCGGCGATATTTCTTTCATTCATGATTGCTGCAGCAGCGCACAACAGTCTGATTCACGGTCACCTGCTGCTGTCGGGGCTGACTATCAAAACACTGCATGCCGAACCCGTGCATGCCGGGCAATCGTTGCAGTTGCGGATGCGATTCGAAGCCAAAGGCGCGCGTGACAGGCAGGGACTGGAACTTGTTTGTGGCAACGTGGAAGAAAAATTCGATTTGCTGGCCCGCGAACAAATCGAAATCAGTCTTTTGGTCCCGGCAACGCAACGAGGCTGGATGCAAACCGGAAGAATGCGGATCAGCACCGTGCGGCCACTCGGTTTGGCCCGCGCCTGGAGCTGGCTGCGTCCCAATACAGCACTATTGGTTTATCCGGCACTCGAAAAGCAGGCACCATCGCTACCCGAAGCGCAAGGTGAAGGCAGCCAGGCACGCATGCATTCGCAGGGCGAACATCTGCATCAATTACGCGAATACCGTCATGGCGACGCTAGAAAACAGATTGCCTGGAAAGCCTCTGCTCGAAGCGAGCATCTGTTGGTGCGCGAATACGAAACGCAAACGGCCAAGGAAGTACAACTGGACTGGCTCTCACTGGCAACCCTGCCCTATGAATCACGCATCTCGAGATTGGCTCGCTGGGTAGTGGATGCCGAACAAAGCGGTTGTCGTTATTCACTGCGACTTCCGCAGGAATTTATTGCAAGTGGCCATGGTCTCGAACAACGCCATGCCTGTTTGCGCGCTCTGGCACTGATGCCGCATGTCTAACCCTATCAGCCCAAGTCAGCGAAAGCTGTGTTTACTGGCAAGTATCGTTTGCTGCATACCGATGTTATTGCTGCTGCCGACCAACTTGATGGTCGTACTTGCGTTGAGCCTTGGGCTTGCGTTTTTTTATCCCAGACCATTACCGGGCCTGCTTCGTTTTCTGCTCGTAGGCTTGCTCGGCATCACGGTCTTGACCAGCTACAACTTTGGCATTGGCCGCGATGCCGCCAGTGCGGGCTTGCTGGCCATGCTGGCACTCAAGCCTTTCGAAACGCACACACAGCGAGATGCAAAAAGCCTGCTCGGATTTTCATTGTTCGCCCCTTTTGCCGCCTTCCTGCAGGACCAGGGGCCACTGACACTGGGATTAAGTCTGCCCGCCTTCCTGCTTTGTCTGATGGCATTCGCACGACTGACACAAGCATCGGTGGGACCGTGGCTATCATCACTGAAAGCTGCCGCAAGTGCCGCACTGATTGCCATGCCACTGGCATTGGTGGGTTTTTGGCTCTTTCCTCGCCTCACCACGCCTTTATGGGGATTGCCGCAAAACGCTATCGGCGGCAAGGGCCTCGGTGATCGCATGGAACCGAGCGATTGGCTCGACAAGCTGGCAGATGACAGCGTCGTGATCCGTGCAAAGTTTTTTTCACGCACGCCGGCACGCAACCAAATGTATTGGCGCGGCCCGGTGCTGGTACATTTCGACGGTAGCGCGTGGACGCGCGACCAGGGCGCGAAAGTGAGAGATCGCCCGTTATTGCAGAGCGACCCCAATCCGGTTCGTTATGAAGTCATGCTCGAGCCAACGTCGACCACGGATCTGGTGGTTCTGGATTTGCCAATTGAGGCGCCAGAAAACTCGCGATTGAGCTACGAGTTCACCTCCCTGGTTCGTGAACCGATCGAGTCGGTTCAGCGCTACGAAGGCGCATCCTCATTACAACCTGTCTTTGCCGAACCCCTGGACGACATTAGTCGAATTCTGGCATTAAGACTTCCAGGCGGCCTCAATCCAAGAACACGCGAATTGGCGCAACGATGGCTCGACGAGAATCCGGACCCCCTCGTTCTGGCAAATCGTTTTCAATCTTTGATACGGCAAGATTTCGTTTACACCATCGATGCACCCTTGCTCGGGCGTGATTCGGCCGACGATTTCTTGTTCAATACCAAACGCGGCTTCTGCCAGCACTTCAGCTCGTCGTTCGCAGTTTTTATGCGGTCAGCCGGAATTCCGACCCGCGTTGTCACCGGCTTCGTCGGAGGCCGTTACAACAAGTTTGGCGACTACTGGATTCTTTACGGCAAAGACGCGCACGCCTGGAATGAAATCTGGGTTGAAGGCCGCGGTTGGGTTCGTATTGACCCAACGGCTGCCGTGGCACCCGAAAATATTCTCGATACCGTGGATGATTTACAAGGCACGGAAAATTTTACCGAATCCATGCTCACGTCCACCTTCGAGACCAGCGACTGGATACGGCGTAGCTGGAACGAACTGATTTTAGGTTACAACTCATCCCGCCAGAAAAATCTGCTGCGCCCATTAGGACTTGATACTGAAGACTCCAAGCAATTAACGATCGTGTTCATGGTAGGTGTTGCCATTGCCCTGGGCTTGACCCTGATGCTTTTGCTGCGTCAACGCCGGGAAGATTTGCACGAGGTTGAACGCGCCTGGCGGGTTTTCATCCGGAAAATGCGGAAGCGCAAGCATGTCAAATTACCATGGGAACCCGCCACCCGCTTTGCTGAACGAATCGCGGAGCTTTACCGTGGCAAAACGCCGGAACTGGTCGAACGAGTCAATGAACTAAGCCGGCGTTACACTCAGTGGCGCTATGAAAACAAGGAATTCGATTCAGTTGAAATTAAACAACTGGTGTCGGATTTAAGGCACTAAAACCCGACTAACTCACTTGGAATTACTTATGCGAACTGCCGCTATCGTTTTCTCTGCCTGTTTGTTAAGTGCCTGCGTCACTGGACCAAAGCCACTACGCGGCGAATTCTCCGCCATCTCGCCGGCTCAGGCGTCAAAAGAAAATACCGTCAACGCGAAAGTCCGCTGGGGTGGACGCATTGTGGCGGTCAATAATAAAACCGACCGAACCTGTTTCGAGATTGTCGGTTTGTATTTAAGCAGTGGCGCGAGACCGCAAAAACTCGACAAAAGCGAAGGCCGTTTTATTGCCTGCCGTAACGGCTTTTATGATCCCGACGTATTTAAGGCTGGCCGCGAAATAACTATCACTGGCGCGATCGATAGATTCGAAAACGGCAAGATCGGCGAGTACGATTACCGCTATCCGTGGGTAAGTGCCGACGTGGTTTACCTGTGGCCCGAACGTCGCGATGTGGACGTTATTTTCGAGCGGCCGTTTTTTATCTGGTAAGGCTTTTGTGTAGGAGCCCGCTCAAGCATTGAGCGTAGCGAAATGCATTTGAGCTGGCGATTTCTTCGGCGCTGATCGCCAGCTCTGTATGTAATTCGCTGCGCTAATTACACAGAGCGGGCTCCTACAAATTGTAGCTTGCTCAACCTGGCGGCCAATGCAAAGCACGTCCCGCCAGCAAATGCAGATGGATATGAAACACGGTCTGGCCACCATCGTGATTACAATTGATTACGGTGCGATAACCGTTTTCGGTAAAACCTTCCTGTTTGGCATACGCGACGGCGGCCACCACCAGTCGTCCGATGTATTCGGCGTCACCAGCACTTAATTCATTCAAGGTTGCTTTGGCGATTTTCGGGATGAATAAAACATGCACCGGGGCCTGTGGATTGATATCGCGAAATGCCAGCACATGATCGTCTTCAAAAACGATATCGGCCGGAATTTCGCGGCGGATGATTTTGCTGAAAAGGGTATCGGTCATTTTTTCAATCCTGATTAAAAATCACTCAAGCACTTCCAGCCGCGATCCAAATGCATGCGCCAGCGTACCGCGATCGACGTATTCCAGTTCGCCGCCAATCGGCACACCATGGGCAAGTCGGCTTGGATGAACATCGAATTGCCGTGCCAGTTGCGCAAGATAGTGCGAGGTCGCCTCGCCTTCCACGGTTGGGTTGGTCGCGATAATCAATTCCTTGATGTCGCCATGCGCCATGCGTGTCGCCAGTTTGTCGAGACCCAATTCTTTCGGGCCCAAGCCATCCAACGGCGACAACCTGCCCTGCAGAATGAAATAGAAACCGCGAAAGCCGGTGGCTTGTTCGATCACCAATCTGTCGGCCGGCGTTTCAACTACGCAAAGCAAATGTTTGTCGCGCGATGGGCTCATGCAAATCTGGCAAATCGGCGTTTCGGAAAAATCCCGGCATTGTTCACAGTGGCCGATTTTCTCCGCTGCTTCCGCCAAGGTTTTTGAAAGCCGCACGGCGGCATCGCGATTGCGTTCCAGCAATTGATACGCCATGCGTTGGGCAGACTTCTGCCCGACACCCGGCAGACAACGCAATGCATCGATCAGCTGTTCCAGTAACGGCGATGTGCTCATTTAAACAGCTTGCCGATCAAAACAGACCCGGAATTTTCATGCCTTTTGGAATCGGCATGCCGGCAGTCGCTGCCGACATGCGGGTTTCGCTTTCCGCATTGGCTTTAATCACCGCATCGTTGAACGCGGCTGTAATCAGGTCCTCCAGCATTTCGCCGTCAGCAAGCAAGGAAGGATCGATGCGAACCTTACGGGTTTCCATTTTTCCGGTCAGGGTAATGCTGACCATGCCGCCACCGCTGGTACCGGTGACTTCCAGCGCTGCCAGTTCTTCCTGCGCACGCTTCATGTTTTCCTGCATACGCTGAGCCTGTTGCATCATTTGTGCGATATTGCCACGCATAAAAAATCTCTCTCTAATCTAATGGACGGATGGAATCGGGCACGATTTGCGCGCCCTGCTGAAGTAGTTGCGATACCACGGGATCGGCCATGAAGGCACTCTGGGCATCAGTTTGTTTTTCGCTGCGAAATCTTTCGGTGCGGTCATGCAGAGTTTCAGATTGAACATTCGCTTTTTCGAAAATGATTTTCGGTATTTCGCCAAGGGCAGGTGCCAGTTTCTGCGCCAGACTTGAAACGACGGCATCGCTACGCAGGTGCAATAAATTATCCGGCAACGCCAATTTCAAAATGCCATTATCGAACGCTACAAAAACTGAATGTGCGGCGAGTTCGCGGGTCGGACCTTTCAGCTCCGCAGCTTCAATGACGTCGAGCCATTGTTCGTGATGTTTTAATTCACGTCTGGCTTGGTGATTGACCACCGCCGGGGCCGCCGGCATTTCGACAACAGGGGTCTTCGCTACTGCAGGAGTTTCCACAGGCTTGATAATGCTTGCCGCTGTGGCCGTTGGCGCTGGAGCAGTTACCGCTTTTGCTACCGGCTTTACTGCAACTGGTGGTGCTAAATTTTCGCCGTCCGTCATCGGACGAAACGCGAGCATCCGCAACAAGCTCATCTCGAAACCGGCGCGTGGGCTCGGTGCATACGACAAATCACGACGGCCGTTGGTCGCCATCTGGTACCAGAGTTGTACTTGTTCTGCGCTTAAGCGCGACGCCAGCGTCGGAAAATCGACTGATGAAGTTTCCACCTCAAAACCGGGAACCAACTGTGTGCATTGCAGTTGATGCAAGGCGATGGCCAGATCTTCCAGTACATGTCCGAAATCCGGTGAATACACTGACATCGCTTCGACGTTCGCCATCAATGCGGCCGCATCGCCGAGCGATAGTGCATCCAATATTCCACCCACCTGGGCGTTATCAACGGTGCCCAACATGGCATTGACGCTGACGGCCGTGAGTTTTCCGCCGGTATAGGCAATTGCCTGATCCAGTAATGACAAACCATCGCGCAAACTGCCGTCGGCACTGCGTGCGAGTAATTTAACCGCCGCTACTTCTGCCTCGATATCTTCGGCAGCAAGAATCTTGGTGATTTGTCCGCCAATCTGGTTTTCATCGAGACGGCGCAAATTAAATTGCAGGCAACGCGACAAAACAGTGACTGGCAATTTTTGCGGATCGGTCGTCGCGAGTAGAAACTTCACATGGCCCGGCGGCTCTTCCAGCGTTTTCAACAATGCGTTGAAGGCATTTTTCGACAGCATGTGGACTTCGTCGATCAGGTAAACCTTCGTGCGGCCACGCGCCGGCATGTACTGCGCGTTTTCGATCAAATCGCGAACGTCATCGACACCAGTATTGCTGGCGGCATCGATTTCCAGCAGATCAACGAAACGGCCGGCATCGATATCCAGGCAGGCATTGCAAACGCCGCATGGGTCGGAGCTTTCGCCCTTTTCGCAGTTCAGGCTTTTCGCGAAAATCCGCGCAATCGTGGTTTTACCGACGCCCCGCGTGCCCGTAAACAGGAAAGCGTGATGCACGCGACCGGTGTCCAGCGCGTTTGTCAGCGCTTTGACAACGTGTTCCTGGCCGACCAGTTCGGTAAATTTTTTCGGCCGCCATTTGCGGGCCAACACCAGATATGACATTCGTGTTTCCTTCGTGTCCGCCATTGTGCCAAGCGCGGGCGTTCGAGCCAAGGAAAAGAATCAAAACCCTTGTAAAACGCCGGTTCAGCATGCGATTAGCCCATATCCCGCCGCTATCGTTTGGGTTTTGCTTGTTCGCAGGGGCCTGAAAAGGTACAATTCGCGCCGTGCGGCTAGCGATGCTTTCGCAGTACAAGAGTTTCTGCGGAGAGATGTCCGAGTGGTTTAAGGAGCACGCCTGGAAAGTGTGTGTACGGTTTAAACCCGTACCGAGGGTTCGAATCCCTCTTTCTCCGCCATT
>JAYUWO010000007.1:0-7962 GCA_043753545.1 Arenimonas sp. | reverse complement strand
TCTCGGCCTGTTAATCGGTGGTGCGATTGCAGCACCGTTTGCGGCTTGGCTGACCAAGCATCTGCCCGCTCGCATTACCATGGCGGTAGTTGGCTCATTGGTGGTGATCATCAGTATTATCAATATCTGGCGGTATTTCGCGTAGGTCGGGCCCCGGCCCGACGCTCTTTACAATTTGCGATATTGCACAAGTCGGGCCAAGGCCCGGTCTACACACATCGCTTCATCGCGATGAAAGTATTGACTAATTCAAAAAAGCCGGTATCTTAGGCCTCGTAATCCATCAAGACCGGCAGAGGGATAGGCCCGACGACGCCGGGGCAACCAGTCAATACGCAAGTATTGGAAAAGGTGCCAACTCCCACGGCGAACTCGTTCACCGGAAGATGGATCGCAAACGACGGACAGTTTTGCGTTGCTCCGCCATCTGCGATTTTTTTCCATGCGAATTGTTATCCGTAGTAGCGATGGCTAGCCATCTACGGAGCAATATCATGAGTCTGAGTGAAGTCTTTTCTCATTCACCTTCGAGTGCAACAACACACGTTGCCGATACTTTCACCCAACATGCGGACCGCGATGTCTTTTCCCCAGGTCTCGCGCTTCGTTATGCAGGCGAAAAAGAAGTATCGATTTCCTACGAGTGGCAGGGCAATCCCGATGCTCCGGTGATTATTGTTGCCGGCGGAATTTCTGCTAACCGTCACGTATCGCTATCCACCCAATATCCGGAACGCGGCTGGTGGGAAGCGCAGGTTGGCCCGGGTCGTGCGATTGATACCAAGCGCTTTCGCATACTCGCGATCAACTGGCTCGGCAGTGACGGCAATCTGGATGTCGTCATCGACAGCGCCGATCAGGCCGATGCCATCGCCGCCACGCTGGATCATCTGAATATCAAAAAAGCCTTCGCCTTTATCGGTGCATCGTATGGCGCGATGGTGGGTCTGCAATTTTCCGCTCGCCATGGCGCGCGCCTGGAAAAATTGATCGCTATCAGCGGTGCCGATTCGTCGCATCCGTATTCAAGCGCCTGGCGCGCCTTGCAGCGCAATATCGTGCGCCTGAATCGTGAAAGTGAAAACGAAACCGCCGCACTGTCAATCGCGCGTCAACTCGCGATGCTGAGCTACCGTACGCCGGAAGAATTCGCGGCTCGCTTTGATGCGCCGGTACACATCGAAAACGACATTGCCCGCAGTCCGGCCGAAAAGTATCTGGAAGTCTGCGGCAATAAATATGCCGCGATTACCAATACGACGGCGTTTTTGCGATTGTCCGAATCGATTGATCTGCATCAGGTGAATCCCGCAGACATTCAATCGCAAACCACGCTGGTGGCGATTGAAGAAGATCGTCTGGTGCCGATCGAAACACTCGCCAGACTCGAGCAGAAAATCGGCGCGCGATGTCGATTGAAACGCATCCGCTCGGTCTTTGGTCACGATGCGTTTTTGGTGGAATCGGCACAAATTGCAGATATTTTATCCGAAGCCTTACATCAATCCGACCTGCTGGGAGTTGCCGCATGAGCACCACACTACGATCAGCCACTCTGCAATCGGCCACTCTTGCCGTTCGCGCCGGCATCGATACCGACACCGCATTCGGTGCCGTCGTGCCGCCGATTGTCTTGTCCAGCAATTTCAGCTTCGCCGGCTTCAACGAAAAGCGGCAATATGATTACACCCGCAGTGGCAATCCCACCCGCGATTTACTGGCCGAAGCACTGTCTGACTTGGAAGGTGGTGTTGGTGCCGTGATCACCGCGACCGGCATGGCTGCGATCACCGTCGTGCTCGCCTTGTTGGAGCCAGAAGACACCATTGTGGTGCCGCATGATTGCTACGGAGGCAGCTGGCGCTTGTTCAATGCACTCGCGAAGAAAAACCATTTCAAACTCATCACGGCCGATTTAACCGATCCACGTGCATTGGCAACGGCATTGGCCAGCTCGCCAAAAATCGTCTGGATCGAAACGCCGTCGAATCCCTTGTTACGCATCACTGATTTGCGTTTCGTCGCCGAAGCGTCGCATCGTGTGGGTGCGTTGGTCATTGCCGACAATACTTTTCTGTCACCGGCGCTGCAAACGCCGATTGCACTCGGTGCCGATCTGGTCGTGCACTCGACGACGAAATACATCAATGGCCATAGTGATGTCGTGGGTGGTGCGGTGATTGCCAATACCAAAGAATTGCATGAGCAATTAGTCTGGTGGGCCAATGCATTGGGATTAACCGGTAGCCCGTTCGATAGTTTTCTAACGCTACGCGGCCTGCGCACACTCGATGCACGCTTACGTGTCCATCAGGAAAACGCCATCGGCATCGCCGAACAATTGCAGGCACATCCGGCAGTCACTGCCGTGCATTATCCGGGCTTGTTGTCGCATCCCGGTCACGCACTCGCAGCACGCCAACAAAAAGGTTTCGGAGCAATGCTGAGTGTGGAAATCGAAGGCGGCATTGCCGGCGTGCAGGCATTCCTTGATGGTCTGGAATGTTTTACGCTGGCCGAATCTCTCGGTGGTGTTGAAAGTCTGGTCGCGCATCCGGCGACAATGACGCATGCCGCCATGAGTCTGGAAGCACGCACTGCCGCCGGTATCGGTGATGGCTTGTTGCGGCTTTCGATTGGCATCGAAGCATTGGAAGATTTGCAAAATGATTTGCGGGCCGCGCTGGATCGTGTAACTGCATTGCAGGAAAAGAAACGGATCGAGATATTGGCATGAGCCTGGTCAATACCTCTGCCAATGTCTCGCCACTGTCAAAACAAACCACGATTGCCTTGCTGGGAACGGGCACGGTCGGCAGCGCATTCCTGAATCGCTTTGCCCGCCTGCAAAAAAACCAGCAGGCAAAAAACTTGCGACTGGTGCAAGTCAGCAATACCCGTCACAGCGTGCGTGATTTTCTGGGTCTGGATCCAGATCAGGTACCGGATGATTTGTCGAATACGAGTCCGGATTCATTAGAGCAGGTGGCACGCACTTTGGGCTACGCTGGCATCATTATCGATGCCACTGCGAGCGATGAAGTGGCGGGCTGGCATTCGCGCTGGTTGGCGTCGGGTTTCAAGGTGGTAACGGCGAACAAAGCGGGAACCGGCGGAACTTTGACTGCGTTTCAGATCATCAATCATCAGGGCAAAAATTACGGCGATGCCGCGACCGTCGGTGCGGGTTTGCCATTGCTCCGCAGCTTGCGTGAATTACGTTCCGGCGGCGATAACATTCATGGCATTGCCGGTATTTTGTCGGGTTCGTTGGCGTGGTTATTCAATCATTATGATGGCATGCGGCCGTTTTCGTCCTTCGTTCGTGAAGCACGCTCGCTCGGCTATACCGAACCGGATCCACGCATTGATCTGTCAGGTCAGGACGTCAAACGGAAATTATTAATCCTTGCGCGCAATGCGGGCTATCCGCTGGAAGCCGACGATATTCAAGTTGAATCTTTATTGTCACCAGAACTGGCGAACGCCGAATTGCAGAATGTCGATTCGAAACTCGAATCATTGGACGCACCGATCCGTGCACGCTTTCTGGCAGCACATCGCGTTGGCCGTCGCCTGCGTTTTATTGCGCGCTTGAACCAAGCCGGCGAAGCACGAATCGGTCTGGAAGAATTACCGCCCGAAGACCCGTTGGCCAATGGCTCGGGATGCGATAACCGGGTCGCGATCTGGAGCGATCGCTATCCGGGCAATGCACTCGTCATTCAGGGTCCGGGAGCAGGCGCCGAAGTGACTGCCGCCGCTCTATTGGACGATGTTCTTCGGCTTGCTTAGTCGAACCTAATAAAAACAAAGAGTTATAAGCTCTTGAATCGAAAAAAAGCATCCCCATTTCACTTTGTATGGACCCAGACTAGGTCAGTGTTGCAGCGATGCAACGCTATTGAACTAGCCTGTGCTTTAGCACTCAAAGCTGGCGAGTGCTAAAATTCACCTTATGAAAGAGAACACTATGACTTCTGCCACTTTAGTTGCCGCCGCCATGCCAGCCTCAATGGGAATGATTCCGAGTGCGCTCGGCTCGCTCGATGCCTACATCAGCGCGGTCAATCGTATTCCCGTGCTCACTGTTGAAGAAGAGCAGGCACTGGCGCGTCGTCTGCGCGAAACGGAAGATCTGGATGCTGCCAAATATTTGGTGATGTCGCATCTGCGTTTTGTTGTGCACGTGGCTCGTGGCTATCAAGGTTACGGCCTTGGTATGGGCGATTTGATCCAGGAAGGCAATATTGGTTTGATGAAAGCGATT
Source organism: Arenimonas sp. (assembly GCA_043753545.1). Classification (GTDB taxonomy): domain Bacteria; phylum Pseudomonadota; class Gammaproteobacteria; order Xanthomonadales; family Xanthomonadaceae; genus Arenimonas. The sequence goes on along the minus strand of JAYUWO010000007.1, from coordinate 3,692 downwards.
AAACGCTTTGATCCCGATCAAGGTGTGCGTTTGGTGTCGTTTGCCGTGCATTGGGTTCGGGCGGAAATGCATGAATTCATTTTGCGCAACTGGCGCATCGTCAAAGTCGCAACTACCAAAGCGCAACGCAAATTATTCTTCAATCTGCGTAAATCAAAAAAACGTTTGGGTTGGATGAATGCCGCCGAAGTCACGGCGATTGCGAAAGATCTGAATGTTTCCGAACGCGAAGTGCGCGAAATGGAATCGCGTTTGTCAGGCCGTGATATCGGTTTCGATGCGCCGGATGATGACGACAACGATCACCGGCCACCATCACCGGGTGCGTTCTTGCAGGCCGCCCACGCCGACCCGGCGTTGGCCTATGAAAACGATAACCACGAAGACAGCCAAATGGAAATTTTGCGTGAAGGCATGAGTTCGCTTGACGAGCGTTCACGCGATATTCTTAAACGTCGTTTTCTGGGTGAGCCGAAAGCGACATTGCAGGAATTGGCAGAAGAATATGGCGTGTCGGCCGAACGTATTCGCCAGCTGGAAGCGAATGCGTTGAAGAAAATCAAGGCGCTGTTTGCTGCCTAGGTTTTTGCGATGATCACAAGAGAACGGCTCCGGAAGGAGCCGTTTTTATTTGTCCTGATCAGGACTGATAATTCTCGCGTTGCGTTGGTACGTCCAATATGACCAGGCCCAATCCATCAATACGACCAGGCGGTTGCGGAAACCGATTAGAAAGAATAGATGTGCGACTAGCCAGAACCACCAGGCAACGATGCCCGAGAATTTCAGCTTGCCCAGATCAACCACCGCCGCCATTCGGCCAATCGTGGCCAGATTGCCATAATCGCGGTATTTGAAATTCGATGATGGCGTATTCGATAGTCGTGCCCTGATTACCGATGCAACGTATGCGCCCATTTGTTTTGCCGCTGGTGCGGTGCCGGGAACTGGCTGGCCATTGGCCTGTATCACGCTGGCCAGATCACCGATCACGAATATTTCCGGATGCGATTGCAGCGACAGATCGGCCTGTACTTTGACGCGGCCGGCACGATCCAGCGGTTCGCCGAGCTGCTGACCCAATAAAGAAGCGGCAACGCCTGCAGCCCACAGCACGGTTCGGCTATTGATTCGTGTTTCACCGAGTGACACACCATTTACATCAATGCCGGTAACGGCATCGCCGGTATGCACGATGACACCAAGTTTTTCTAATTGTTTGCGCGCACTGGCGGATAAAGATTCGGGCATGGCCGCCAACACACGTGGTCCTGCTTCAAGCAAATGGATTTGCGCCGTTCGCGGATCACAACGACGGAATTCCTGTGGCAAAGTGTGGCGTGCAATTTCGGCCAATGTGCCGGCCAGTTCAACACCGGTCGGGCCACCACCGACGACGACAAAATTTAGCCACTGTGCGCGCAATGCCGGATCGTCTTCGCGCTCTGCCGCTTCGAACGCGTTGAGTATGCGTGCGCGAATCGCGAACGCATCTTCGAGGGTTTTCAAACCGGGTGCATGCGCTGCCCATTCATCATGGCCAAAGTACGCATGACTGGCACCGGTGGCGACGATGAGATAATCGTATTCGATGTCGTTTTGCTCGAGCCTTGCCTTTCTAGCTGCCGAATCAATGGCAGTCACTTCGCCTAGCAAGACGGTGGCATTTTTTTGCTTTCGTAGAATATGCCGTAACGGTGCGGTGATATCCGGTGCCGACAAGCCCGCAGTGGCGACTTGATACAGCAACGGCTGGAATAAATGATGGTTGGTGCGGTCAACCAGCGTGATGCGAACTGCCGCCGATGCCAAAGCCCGTGTTGCCCATAAGCCGCCAAAACCACCACCTAGAATTAATACGTGCGGAAGGCTGTCTGTTTTCATATTCTTAGTATAAATCGACCGGGTCGACATCAAGTGACCAACGTACTTTTCTGGCCGATTTCAATTCGTATAAATCCTGTACCCATTCGTGCAATATTTTCTGCAAGACTGGGCGTTGCGCAGCACTCAATAAAATCTGCCCACGCATTTTCCCGGCTCGTCGTGCCATTGGGGCCGGCATGGGTGGACTCAATTCAATCTGGTTTTGGTGATGGCACGCTTCATACGCTTCGCGGAGAAATAAATTCACATCAGCATCTTTCAAGGCTTCGGCGCGTAACAAGGCGATATGCGCATACGGCGGAAAACCCGCGGCTTCGCGTTGCGCCAATTCCAGTGCAGCAACCGCTGGATAGCCACCGGCGAGCAAAGTGTTGAGCATCGGGTGTTCGGGATGATGCGTTTGCAACAATACTTCACCCGGCCATTCGGCACGACCGGCCCGGCCGGTGACTTGAATCAATAATTGCGCAAGTTTTTCGCTGGCACGAAAATCGGCCGAGAATAATCCTTCATCGATGCCGACAACACATACCAAAGTGAGTCGTGGCAAATCATGGCCTTTCGCAAGAATCTGGGTGCCGACCATAATGCCGGCCTTGTCGCCAAGTTCGGCGAGTTTCTTTTGCAGTCCATCTTTATTGCGGGTGCTTTGACTGTCGATGCGCAATAACGGAGCATCGGGAAAGACAGCTGCTAGCGCTTCTTCGAGTCTTTCGGTACCAACGCCTTGCGGTTGCAATGCCAGCGAGCTGCAATCGGGGCATGAACTCGGTTTTGATTTTCGATGGCCGCAATGATGGCATTGCAAATTGCGTGCAACGCCATGCACGCTCATCGGGCTGTCGCAGCGAGGGCATTGCGCGCTCCAGCCGCAATCGTGGCAAAGCAGTACCGGTGCGTAGCCGCGTCTATTCTTGAATATCAGCGCTTGTTCGCCACGCTCGAGACATTTTTTTATCGCATCGAGCGCTTCGTTGGACAAGCCATGCGTGAGTGGGCGTTTGCGAACATCGAGCACGCGCACACGTGGTGGTTTGGCGACACCGGCGCGGTGTTTCAAATGCAAATGCTGATAGCGACCTGCAAGCGCGTTATGCAGGCTTTCAAGCGATGGAGTGGCGCTGCCGAGAATAATCGGAATGCCGAGAATTTTTGCCCGCACGATTGCGAAATCCCGGGCGTGATAGCGAATGCCGTCCTGTTGTTTGTAGGAAGCGTCGTGTTCTTCATCGACAATAATCAAACCGGCATTGGGCATCGGAGAAAAGATGGCAGAGCGTGTGCCGACCAGTACATGCGCCTGACCGCGCCACATCGCTGACCACGCGCGCGCTCGTTCGCCGTCATTCAGGCCTGAATGCATGCTGTGTACCGGAACACCCAGGCGCTCGCGAAAACGTTTTAGCGTTTGTGGCGTCAGGCCGATTTCAGGTACCAGGATCAAGGCCTGCTTTCCTTGCGCCAGGCAATGGGCAATGGCCTGCAAATACACTTCGGTCTTGCCGCTGCCGGTCACGCCTTCAAGTAGATGGCAATGGAATCCGGGAACTTGTTTCTCGATGGCGTGCAATACCTGTTTTTGTTCGACATTGAGTGGCGGGCCGGCCTGTTTGACGACTGGTTGCTTTTGCGAGTTCAACAAAATGCGTTCAACAATGCCCCGGCGCTTCAAGGTGCTTGCGGTACTGCGCCAGTTTTCGGTATCAGCATCGAACTGATCTTCGGTGACCGGATGTTTGAGCAAACGTTCGGCGAACTTTCGCAATTTGGTGTGGGCGCGCAAGTGCGACCAGAGGTTGCGGCCA
>JAYUWO010000006.1:0-2600 GCA_043753545.1 Arenimonas sp. | reverse complement strand
CATCGAGGAAGGTCATCACGGCGGCAAAGGTTCGGAAGCCCATAAAGCCGCCGTCACTGGCGACACTGTTGGCGACCCCTACAAAGATACTGCTGGTCCGGCGATCAACCCGCTGATCAAGATCATCAATATCGTTGCATTACTATTGGTGCCAATGCTGACCATAGTTTGATATTTAAGTTGTTGATAAAAAGCCCCGCTTCGGCGGGGCTTTTTTGTGGCGATGGATATTGAAATATTATTAAGCGACTTCGGATAATTCAAGCAGTGCAATCATGGCTTCACGCAATTGTGTGTGGAGCGGTGCCAGATACAAGTCGGAATTATCGTCGGTCATTTTGTCCGGATCGAGATGCTCAAGCTTGTGGCAAGTCGCCGATAGCTGGCCTGCGCCAAGCGCCAGACAGGCGGAGCGCAGATAATGGGCATGCTGGTTCAGCGAAGTGGCGTCGGCTGCCGCAAAAGCGGATTCGATCTTCTTCACCCTGATCGGTGCTTCGGTCGCAAACATGCGCACGAAATCCCTAAACGACCCCGGTCTTTGCTTATCGAGCATTCTCAGCAACTCAATCGCTTCCGGGTCTAGCACGGCATCTGTTCGCATAGTGTCTCCTTCTCGCCCCCAATCTAGCCCGCTTTTTGAAAAAAAGGAACCGCTGGGCAAATATAGACTTTTCGATGCCCGCTTGCACTCTATAACGACGATTCCCGACGCTTGTATTCATACTTCGGGCGTTTCAGAAAGAGTGAATGCTCGGTGCTTTTGCCGTATCCTGCGCGCATTGAAAACCGCAGGAATCCCCCATGCCCCTAGATTTAGTGCCGACCGGCAAAGATGTCCCCCATGAAGTCAATGTCATCATCGAAATCCCGAAGGATTCCGAACCGGTCAAATACGAAGTAGATAAAGCCAGCGGTGCGATTTTTGTCGATCGCGTTCTGACCACGCCAATGCGCTATCCCTGCAATTACGGCTACATTCCCCACACGCTGTCCGACGATGGCGACCCGGCCGATGTGCTGGTGGTGATGCCGGTCCCACTGATTCCCGGCTCTGTCATTCGCGTGCGCCCAGTCGGCGTATTGCTGATGACCGATGAAGCAGGCGGCGACGAAAAAATTATTGCCGTACCGGTCAGCAAGGTATTCCCGGGCTACGACCATGTAGTTAATGCCGATGACCTGGGCGAACTGGCGCTGGCCCGCATTGGCCATTTCTTTGAACATTACAAAGATCTGGAAAAAGGAAAATGGGTCAAGATCAATGGCTGGGGCGATGCCGCCAAGGCCAAGGAATTGATTATTGAATCGGTTGAGCGTTACAACTCGGTACCCGACAAACCGCTGTTCTGAGCCAGCCTTTTTTGTAGGGTGGGCATTGCCTACCTTCGCGTAAAGATCGGTGGGCCTTGCCCACCCTACTTTGCGCGCACAGCTTCAAATGCCATTACGCTTTTTCCCAAGGCCGCCAAGAAAGGTAGTCCGGTTTCTTCGTAATCATATTTATCGTCGTTATAAATGTCATCCGGATTGCAATGGATCACTGCCGATAAAAAACATTCACTGCCGGTGGATTTGTCCACGATATAGCTGGAGTCGGTCAGATAGCCATAAGCCTGGCCGATTTTTCCATACGCACGATAACCATCGGATGCCTGTTGCTTGTGATCACCAAGCACAAAAAATTTCGCGAAACCATCGTAGTATTCCTGCGCAGAATAGATCGGATCCGTTGATTCCCGAGGATAACGACCCATTTCTTTCAGGATATCTTCGCGCCATTCAACCGGAATTTTCCAGCGCTGTGATTCGTGTACGGCTTCGGGAAAAATAAATGCGATTAGCATTTGATGCAAATCGGCCATAGGCATGAAATTGCCGAAAGAAAAATCATGCGGACCCGGCACCAATACGCCATCATCGCCCAGAAAGCCCTCGCCTTTCAGCGCCTTACCAAAAGGAAACGATCGCCGCTTCCCAATTCTCGGTGCATAACCGATTAACGGCATGCCATCGGCATCGACTATCTGTACAGAACCGGTTCTACGGTTAGCCTCGGTATTGCGCGACCCAAGACGCGTGATTGCCCGCGTATTCGGATAGCCCAGTGCTTTCAAACGCGCATGAATTTTATCGGGGCCAAGCAATTCGTAAAAACGGTTGTAGGGAATATTGTCACTCACCGTAAACGTGCGGCACAAACTACGCCGCAACGATTCACTTAATGGTTCGGCGGCATCCCAGATGCCGGTTTCCGGTGGTTGGCGCAACATAACGGCGCTTTCGAGATCGCCACCGACACGGGCAACTTCTTCGCAAGCCAATAAAGCGAGCGGCAACTTGATCGTGCTGGCTGGGAAAAACCAGCGTTTCGGTGCGTGGTGAAAAGCATGATGATTGAGCTTTATCTTGCCTTCCGCATCTCGCTCGATCTGCGTGTACAGAATTTGAATTTCGCGAGTCGTATCCGACAGCAAGCCGCGTTGTGATTCACCCAAGCTTTCCAATATTGCCGACCACGAAAAATCGTTTTTTGAGAAATTTAATTTAGCCCACGTCGGCATTGCCGACATGGCACCGCCCGCGGCGATCGCTGCACA
>JAYUWO010000005.1:0-8019 GCA_043753545.1 Arenimonas sp. | reverse complement strand
ATGCTCAATAGTCTTCTTACCCGTATTTTTGGCAGCCGTAACGAACGCCTGCTGCGTCAATTCCAGAAAAATATCGACCGTATCAATTCACTTGAGCCGGAAATGGAAAAACTGAATGACGATGCCTTGCGCGCCAAGACAGACGAATTCAAAGCCAGGATCGAAAAGGGCGAAACTCTCGACCAACTATTGCCCGAAGCTTTTGCGGTTTGCCGTGAAGCATCCAAGCGCGTACTCGGCCTTCGTCATTACGACGTGCAGCTCGTCGGCGGCATGGTGCTGCATTCCGGCCGTATCGCCGAAATGCGTACCGGTGAAGGTAAAACTCTTGTCGCCACGTTGCCCACCTATTTGAATGCCTTGTCCGGAAACGGCGTGCATGTCGTGACGGTGAATGACTACCTCGCCCGTCGTGACTCGGCCTGGATGGGACGTATCTACAATTTCCTCGGCATGAGTGTCGGTGTTGTTTACCCGGGCATGCCGCATGGCGACAAAAAAGGCGCCTACGCCGCCGATATCACTTACGGCACCAATAACGAATACGGTTTCGATTATTTGCGCGACAACATGGCGCTTTCGAAAGAAGACCGGTTCCAGCGTGGCCAGAATTTCGCCATCGTCGATGAAGTCGATTCCATCCTGATCGACGAAGCGCGGACACCCTTGATTATTTCCGGCCCGGCCGATGAGTCGCCCGAGTTGTACATGAAGGTGAATCGTTTACTGCCGAAATTAGCCCGTCAAGTCAAAGAAGATGGCGACGGTGATTTCTGGGTAGACGAAAAGCAGAAGCAGGTGCATTTGTCGGAATCGGGTATGGAACACGCGGAAGAACTCTTGCGCGAAGCAGGGATCATCAGTGAAGGCGACAGTTTGTATTCCGGCCAAAATCTAACCGTAGTTCACCATCTGAATGCCGGCTTGCGTGCACATGCCCTGTATCAACGCGATGTCGATTACATCGTGCGCGATGGCGAAGTTATTATCGTTGACGAATTCACCGGCCGCACATTGGCGGGTCGTCGCTGGTCAGACGGTTTGCATCAGGCCGTGGAAGCAAAAGAAGGCGTTCCGATCCAGCGTGAAAACCAGACGCTGGCATCGATTACGTTCCAGAACTATTTCCGCATGTACAAGAAGCTTTCGGGCATGACCGGCACCGCCGATACCGAGGCTTACGAATTCCAGACCATTTACAATCTTGAAGTCGTCGTTATTCCGACCCATCGTCCGATGGTGCGTAAAGATCATCCAGATCTCGTGTATTTGACTCGCGATGCAAAATTCAATGCAGTCAGTCGCGACATCGCCGATTGCTTTGAACGCGGGCAGCCGGTACTCGTCGGCACGACATCGATCGAAACTTCCGAATTGCTATCCAGCCATCTCAAGAAGGCCGGAATTCCGCACGAAGTATTGAATGCAAAACAGCACGAGCGCGAAGCGCAAATCGTGGCGCAGGCGGGCAGCAAAAAAGCGGTGACCATCGCCACCAATATGGCCGGACGTGGTACCGATATTGTTTTAGGCGGAAGCCTGGAAGCGCAACTGCAAACACTGGGTGAAGATGCGAGCGAACTCGACAAGTCACGGGTCAAATCGGAATGGCAAAAACACCATGACGAAGTGCTTGAGCTGGGCGGTTTGCATATTGTTGGCACCGAGCGCCATGAGTCACGTCGTATCGACAATCAGCTGCGTGGGCGTTCGGGTCGCCAAGGCGACAATGGTTCATCGCGTTTTTACCTGTCGCTTGAAGACAACTTGATGCGCATCTTTGCGGCCGACTGGGTGCAAAACGCCATGCGCCGCATCGGCATGAAAGAAGACGAAGTGATCGAAAGCGGCATGGTCACCAAGCAAATCCAGAATGCCCAGAAGAAAGTCGAAGCGCATAACTTCGATATCCGTAAAAACCTGCTCGATTACGATGATGTTGCCAATGATCAGCGTAAGGTTATCTATCAGCAACGCAATGAATTACTTGAATCGGAATCCGTGCAGGAGGCGATCGAAGCCATTCGCGATGACGTAATTTCCACGACGGTACGTCGTTATGTGCCGGTCAATTCGATTGATCAGCAATGGGATATCGAAGGCCTCGAGCGTAATTTGGCCGACGAGTTCGGGATGTCGCTGGACTTGAAAGCGCTGGTGGAAAAATCCGAGGAACTCGACGACAACGCATTACTCGATAACGTGCTGAAATCTGCCGAGCAATTATTCGCCGACAAGGAAGCGCAGATTAGTTCGGAAAACATGCGTCATCTTGAAAAACATCTGATGCTCAATGTGCTGGATCAAAGCTGGAAAGAACATCTGGCCCGTATGGACTATATGCGCCAGGGCATCCATTTACGTGGCTATGCCCAGAAACAACCGAAACAGGAATACAAACGCGAATCTTTCGAATTATTCTCGGAAATGCTCGACAAGGTGAAGCAGGATGTCATCACCTTGCTGGCGCGGGTTCGTATTCGCGATGAAGAGGAAGTGGCGGCGATGGAAAATGCCGATCGCCAGCGCCTTGAAGCGCAGGCGAAAAACATGCAGTTCCAGCACCCGGAAACCGGCGATTTCGGCGTTGATGATGAAATGGAACAGGCCATGGCGTTTGCCTCGCAGGGAGCCGATGCCCAAGCAGGAACGATTACCCGGGATGCAGAAAAAATCGGTCGCAACGACCCATGCCCATGCGGCAGCGGCAAAAAATACAAACAATGCCACGGCCAGTTAACGTAAAAGCGTATGTCGGGGTCTGAGGTGACGATCCCGGTACATGTCGTAGCGGGTGTAATACGCGATACCCGCGGCAGGATTTTATTGGCCAGACGCACGGAAGGTCGTGATCTCGCGGGTGCCTGGGAATTTCCCGGCGGAAAGCTTGAAAGTGGCGAATCACCCGAGCAGGCGCTGAAGCGCGAACTGCACGAAGAACTGGGTATCGATATCGGCACAGCCGAAGCGCTTATTTCTGTGCCGCAGCGCTATTCAAACAAAAGTATCGTATTGGATGTTTATACGATTCAGTCGTATACGGGTAAACCACGGGGACGCGAAAAACAGGCGCTGGCCTGGTCACCTCCGGAAAAGCTGGCCTCTTATCCCATGCCGCCGGCAGACCGGCCGGTGGTGGCCGCACTTACGCTGCCCGGTGCGCTGGCCATCACTCCTGAATTTTATGGCGAGAAGCAGGCATTCCTTTCTTGCATCGAGCAGCAACTGGATTCAGGGATTCGCCTGGTCCAATTGCGCACGCAATCACCCGCAGGCAAAAAGCTGAAAGAGCTCGCACTGGATATCAGGACTTTGTGTCATGCGCACGACGCGACGCTCTATATCAATGAAGCTATTGCCTTGGCGAAGTCGCTCGACTGTCCGGTGCATTTGAAATCGCGACAACTTATGCAAGCCGATATCGAGTCGCAATTGGCCGGCCATCCGTTTTCGGCATCATGCCACACAGTTGAAGAGTTAGGCCGGGCAGAAAAAATAGCTGCGACATTTGCCCTGTTGGGGCCAGTACTCGCAACAAAAACACACCCGGAGCAAAAGGGGATTGGCTGGCATGGATTCAGCCAGTTGCGAAACGAAGTGTCGCTGCCAATATTCGCACTCGGTGGACTAGGAGCGAAAGATTTGTCCATTGCCAGAAATCATGGCGCGCAGGGAGTTGCGGGCATTAAAGGTTTTTGGCCAGTTAGGCTCTAGTCGCCAGTTTGCGATAGCGTTGGTCTAAACGTTGTACGCATTGTTTCAACGAATCAAGATTATGCATATTGCTGATTACATCGTTGGCGAGCGCTAAACGCTGTTGTCGGCTAGCCTGGGCGTCGAGCATTTTGTCGGCAAGGGATTCGGTAATTTTGTCCCTTGAAAGCAATCGTTTTCTTTGCGTTTCGCGGGTTACGTCGACAAGCAAAATTCGATCCAGCCACGCATAGTGTTCACGACTTCCTTCTGCCAAAAGCGGAATGGCGACAAGGGCATAAGCTGAAGTCGCTGCAGTGCATTCGTCCATCAGAAGTTGACGAATGCGGGGGTGGGTAATGGCTTCAAGTTTTTTTCTAACTTTATCGTTATCGAAAACCAGCTCGCGTAATGCCTGACGGTTTAATTGCCCGTCGACGATCAGATGCGATCCAAAGCAATCAGCTATTTCTTCCAAAGTCGGTTGCCCGGGTTCGACAATTTTTCGTGCAGCAAGATCGGCATCGGCAATCATGATGCCGAATTCGGAAAATAGTCCGGTAACTGCCGACTTGCCGGACGCAACGCCACCGGTAACGGCGATGATAAAGCTGGCCATGTTAGCCCGGTATCGCCCAATTCATATAGGCGCCCAACATATCCACGCCGAGAATGAACTGTACCCAGCCCGCGGCTGCAAGGTAAGGGCCGAACGGGATTGGGGAGCCTTTGTCTCGACCTTTTATCGCCAGATAAATCGAACCTATGATGGCGCCGAAAAACGAAGAAAGCAGGACGATTGCCAATATGGATTTTGGGCCACACCAGGCGCCCAGCGCAGCCAGCAACTTAAAGTCGCCGTAGCCCATACCCTCCTTGCCGGTAACGAGCTTGAATAATTTATAGACGCTCCACAAACTCAAATAACCGACCGCAGCACCCAGAACCGCATTCCATGGATCTTGGAAAAGCGGAATCAGGCTGATTGTCAGGCCTGTCCACAAGAGAGGCAAAGTAATATCGTCCGGCAGGTACTGGGTTTTTAAATCTATCCCGGCAAGGGCAATCAGACTGGCGGTAAAACCAAGTGCAGCCACACTTTCCCAGCTTGCGCCAAACTTCCAGACACAAATAGCAAAAAGGGCGCCGGTTAAAAACTCGACGGCCGGGTATTGCCATGAAATGCCGGTTTTGCAGTGACGGCATTTTCCCCGCAAGACGAGATAGCTGATGAGCGGGATATTCTCAAGCGCCGAGAGCGGTTGCTGGCAGTGCGGGCAATGCGACCCTTTGACGACAATGTCCGGCGGGGCGGGTTCATAGACTTCGGGTAATTCAAGCAGTTCACGACTTTCATGGCGTGCCTGCCAAATGAGTCTGTTGGGTAGCCGCAATATCACGACATTCAAAAAACTGCCGATCAATAATCCGAAAAAGAACGCCACTGTGATTAGCAGTGGCGTATTGCTCAACAATATTTCCATACTGCTTACATGGCCGCAGCGAGTTTGAAGATTGGCAGGTACATACCGATAACCATGCTGCCCACGATCACGCCGATGACCATCATCACCATCGGTTCAATCAGTGTGGACAGTGTGTCTACGGCATTGTTGACTTCCTGCTCGAAAAATTCGGCCACTTTATAAAGCATGGTGTCCAGCGCACCGGCTTCTTCACCGATGGCGGTCATTTGCACCACCATGTGCGGGAACAATCCGACTTGCTTCATTGCCATGTTCACTTGGTAGCCGACGGAGACATCATCGCGGATTCGCAATACGGCTTTCTCGTAAACAACATTGCCGCAAGCTCCCGATACGGTTTCCAGCGCTTCTACCAGTGGCACACCGGCCTTGAAGGTAACCGCCAAGGTGCGCGCAAAGCGGGCGATAGCAGAGTTATGCATGATTTCGCCGATCACGGGAATTTTCAGAATGAGGCGATCAAGAAACTCGGCAAATGCTTTCGATCTTTTCTTAGCGGCGAGAAACGCAAAGACTGCGGCTGCGAATCCGCCGATTATCAAGTACCAGTAAGCGATAACGAAGTCCGAGCAGGCCAGAATAAACAGGGTGAAGGCCGGAAGGTCCGCACCAAAACTCTTGAAAACATTTCTGAAAGAAGGCACCACGAAAATCAGCAACACGGCGCTGACCAAGACGGCAACGGCAATCACCATCGCCGGATAGAACAGGGCTTTCTTGATTTTGCCTTTCAGTGTTTCGATATTTTCTTTGTAGTTGGCAATGGTGTTGAGCACTGTATCCAGCACACCGGCACCTTCACCGGCTTTCACCAGATTTCTGTATAGGCTGTCGAAATAAAGTGGATATTTACCAAGCGCCTCGGAAAGCGAAGAGCCACCTTCAATCTCGACTTTCACACCCAGGATCATGTCTTTCAATTTCGGGTTCTTCTGGCCGGTGCCGATAATTTCGAACGCCTGCACCATCGGGACGCCCGATTGCATCATGGTGGCAATTTGTCGGCTGAAAATGGCGATATCCTTGGCGGTAATCGCAGCGCCTGCCGACCCAAAAAATGGCTTGGTTTTCGGTTTGACAACCGTCGGATTGATACCTTGCTTGCGCAGTTCGGCACGCAGCAGGTTCGCATTTTTTGCATTGGTATCGCCCTTCATCTTGATGCCGCGCTTGTCGGTACCCTCCCAAGTGAATTCAGTCATCGCGGAAGTGGCTGCGCGAGTCTTGGTTGCTGCTGCTTTGGAAGCTGCCATGGTCTAGTCCTTTGTTACGCGGTTGATTTCGGCAAGGCTGGTGACGCCAGAGCAAGCCTTGATAATGGCGGATCGCCTTAAATCATTGACGCCCGATGCGAAAGCGGCCTCTCCAATTTGCAGCACATTACCGCCTTGCAGAATAATTTTTTGAATATCTTCCGTCATTGGCATGACCTGATAGATGCCAACCCGGCCTTTGTAGCCTTCGTTGCAGTCAGAGCAGCCGACTGCCTCGTACAGTTTAATTCCCGCTTTGATATCCTGCGGCGTAAATCCTTCGGCCAGGAGCGCCGCTTCCGGCAAAATCATTTCTTTTTTGCAGTCATGCAGGCGACGCGCCAGCCGTTGCGCGATCACCAGTGTTACCGAAGAAGTAATGTTGTAAGGCGCGATACCCATGTTCATCAAACGGGAGATCGTTTGTGGGGCATCGTTGGTATGCAATGTCGATAGCACCAAGTGACCGGTCTGTGCGGCTTTGATCGCGATCTCCGCCGTTTCCAGGTCGCGGATTTCGCCGACCATGATCACGTCAGGATCTTGTCGCAGGAAGGAACGCAGCGCGACAGAGAATGTCATGCCCCGCTTAACATTCATTTGGACCTGATTGATACCCGCTACCCGGATTTCGACCGGATCTTCGGCCGTCGAAATATTGCGTTCTTCGGTGTTGAGGATATTGAGTCCCGTGTAGAGAGAGACGGTTTTGCCAGAGCCGGTAGGGCCGGTCACGAGAATCATGCCGTAGGGTTTTGCCAGCGCGCTTAGATAAAGTTCCCGCTGTGCATCTTCGTAGCCCAGTTTGTCGATGCCCAACTTGGCGGCGTTGCCATCCAGTAAACGCAGTACCACTTTCTCGCCAAACAGGGTCGGACAGGTACTCATCCGGAAATCCATCTGTTTGGTTTTTGAAATATTGAGTTTGATACGGCCGTCTTGCGGCACCCGTTTTTCGGCGATATCCAGTTGTGCCATCACTTTCAAGCGTGCAGCAATTCGCGGCTGCAACTTGATGGGGGCCTTGGCAACATTCTTTAAAACGCCGTCCATACGCAAACGCACCCGAAACTCGGTTTCGTAAGGTTCGAAATGGATATCGGAAGCACCTTTCTTGATGGCGTCGAGCAAGACTTTATTAACGAATTTTACGACCGGTGTGTCATCACCTTTTGCTTCGACGCCCGAATCGGCGAGACCATCATCATCGCCACCCGAAGACTCCAGATTTTCCAAGCCTTCGTCATCATCATCATTCTGGTTGAGCGTATCGCTAGAAGTTAATGCCAGATCCAATGAGCGCTTCAGTACTTCCTCGCTCACCAGAATGGGTTCGACCGTCATGTTGGCGGCGAATTTGATTTCGTCCAAAGCACGCGTGTTAGTGGGGTCTGAAATACCTACATACAGGCGATTGCCACGTTTGAACAAGGGCAATACGTTGTGCTTTTGCAGCAAGTCTTCACCGATCAGTTTGACGGCAGATTGGGTAAGATCCAATGCGCTGGTGTCAAACAAGGGCATGCCAAACTCGACGGCATTGGCGGATGCAATTTGTGTTTGCGAAACCAGGCGCTGTTCAAGCA
>JAYUWO010000004.1:0-8070 GCA_043753545.1 Arenimonas sp. | reverse complement strand
TGTGGTGCAAGGATGATCGCGTAATCGATGTCAGTTCGGTGCCGATATTGTTGGCCGGTATTGCCGGTTCACAAGCCTTGATTCTGGAAGGCTGCGGTCATATGCCGATGATGGCGAAACCCAAGGAAGTCTCGCAGGGTATCGCGAGTTTTTTGCGGTAGGTCGGGCCCTGGCCCGACGCTTTTTACAAATTACGAAATTATTGATGACGCATTTGTCGGGCCGACGCTTTAAACAACAACATCGCATTCTTTATGAAGCGTCGGGCCGGGGCCCGACCTGCATTACTTCGTGACACTCGCTCGCGATGCATCGCGGGCTTTCTTGAAAGCATTGCCTTCGTAGTAATTCGGCCACTTGTCGCTATTGGCCAAGGTTTTGCCAAGCTGTTGAAGCGCATTCAAATCCTGTACCACGCCACGCAAGTCCCAGTTCGGATCGAAATTGTCGGCACCCTTGTGATAATGCACGCCGTAATAATCATCGATGACAGACTGGCCAAATTCGCTGCCTTTTTCCAGATTTTCGATGCCGCCTTTTGCATAAATCGCGGGCACTCCGGCTTTGGCGAAACTGAAATGATCGGAGCGAAAGAAGTTGCCTTTTTCGGGAGTGCTTTCCGGTTTCAATACGCGGTTTTGCTTGCCGACTATCGGGGCGAGCCAGTCATCGAGCTCCGAGTTACCCAAGCCAATCACGGTGAGATCTTTGGCCGGGCCGACCATCGTCATTGCATCGAGGTTAATCACGGCCACGGTTTTTGCCAGTGGAATCACCGGATGCGCGGCATAGTATTTCGAGCCCAGTAATCCGGATTCTTCGAGCGTGACAAAGAGGAATACCACCGAGCGATCAGCAGGCTTGTTGACGGTGAATTGCTCGGCGATTTCCAGCACGCCGGCCACACCGGAAGCATTATCGATCGCGCCGTTATAAATATTGTCGCCGGACTCTTCCGCATGCGTGCCGAGATGATCCCAGTGCGCGGTGTAGACAATCGCTTCGTCGGGGCGTGTTTTGCCAGGCAATACCGCCAGCACATTGCGGGATTCGCCGCGCTTGGTGCTGTTTTTCAAATCGATGCTGACTTGCGATTTCAATGCGACTGGCTTGAAGCCGCGTTTGTTGGCAGCAGCGCGCATTTTCATGAAATCCAGGCCGGCATTCTGGAATAGGGTGTTCGCAGCATCGGCACTCAACCAGCCCTGTAGGGGAATGCGCGGCTCGGGGTCTTCGCTAATAGGCAAATCGAATTGTGCACCGGACCAGGAATTCTTGACGACATCCCAGCCATACGCGGCACCTTCGGTGTCGTGAATAATCAGAGCGGCAGCTGCACCCTGACGTGCGGCTTCTTCAAATTTGTAGGTCCAGCGACCGTAATAAGTCATCCGGCGACCTTCGAATAAATTGGCATCGCTTACATGAAAGCCGGGGTCGTTGACCAGGATCACCACGGTTTTGCCTTTGACGTTAAGGCCAGCGTAGTCATTCCATTTTTGTTCCGGTGCATTGACGCCATAACCGACGAACACCATGTCGCTGGCATCGAGTTTCACGCTCGGTAGTTCACTTCGGGTGCCTAGCACCATATCTTTGCCCATCGCCAGTTTCCAGTCGGCGCCCTTCTGGGTGATGGCCATGCTGGAATCCGGACTGACCAGGCTTTCGATCATCGGTACAGTTTGTACATAACTGTCGCCATTGCCGGGTTTGAGCCCCAGGCGCTGGAATTGCTGGACCAGGTAGGCAACCGTTTTTTCTTCGCCTTCCGTACCCGGTGCCCGCCCGCCAAATTCGTCCGAGGCCAGCACTTTGATGTGCATGGAAAGGTCTTCGGTCGATACTTCGGGGCCGAAGCCATGCTTGATCTCGGTAATCGAGGCTTGTTCCGGCATGACAGGGTCGCTAATGCGGGATGGAGCCTGACATGCGCTTAAAAAAGCACAGACGACTGAAACCAGGACGAATCGCGACATAGCACCTCCGGAACAAGTCCGGATGATAACGCGAAAGGTCCCGGTTTAGGCTTGAGCCAAGTCTCAGTCTTTGCGGTCCGGAATCTTGTCGGTATACACAATTGCAGTGGCGCCAGTCACCTTGCCGATTTTGGCGGAGCTGTGAACGACCAACTCGACGTCACGCTTGAACACAAGGTCGCCCTTAACGACGGCATTCGGGCCAATCAGTACGCGGGGGATTTTCGGTTTGCCCCAGCTGAGGCCGGTGGGTTTATCAACCAGGATTCCGCCGTGGATTTTCGTGTGGCTGCCGACGGTGATATCGCCATTTACCGTGGAAACCCGGCCGTGAATGGTGGATTGGTAAATCAGGACCTTGCCATTCACCGTGCTCAAATGATTGCCCTTCAGCTCGGACAGCTTGCCGACGGTAATGCCGCCATTGACGGTTTCCACATTGCCTTCGACACGAGACTGTGCGCCAAGCTTAATGGCGCCATTGACGGTGCTGGCACTGGCCAATACGGCCTTGTCTTCACTGGATACGGCGCCATTCACGGTTTCAACATTGCCGACCGTCGACCCTGCGTCGATGCGGATACTGCCGTTAACGGTGTCGAGGTCGCCGTAGGTTTGGCCGCTGTCGGCATGGATGCTGCCATTAACCTTGGAAATGTCTTTGCTGTCACCGTCGCCGTGGGCAAACGAGCTGCTGGCGGTGAGAGCGAGGGCGAGAAACAAAACGGTACGACGCATGGTGAACTCCTTGAACAGTGGTGTGCTTGTGATGCGAGCCGGGCGCCAAAGGTTTAGAGGCATGCCAAAACTTTTCATGCAACCGATTGTCTTAACGCCATCAAACCCTTGCAGCACAAAGCGCGGATAGTGTCGCGCTACTTCGTTACAATTGTAGAGTGCCATAGGTCAGGAGCCTGCATTGAACCGTCCGAAACCCTTATTACTGCTGATTCTGGATGGCTGGGGCTACCGCGAGGAAACGGCGGATAACGCCATTGCACTAGCGCAGATTCCGAATTGGCGTGGGCTTTTGCGAGATTTCCCAAACACGTTGGTGCATACCGAAGGTCGTTTCGTTGGATTGCCTGATGGCCAGATGGGAAATTCTGAAGTCGGCCATATGAATATCGGTGCCGGACGTATCGTTTACCAGGATCTCACACGCGTAGATGCCGATATCGAGAGCGGCGGCTTTTTCCAGAATCCTGAATTGCTGAAAGCCTGCGAATTAGTCAATCAAAATGACGCCACCTTGCATGTTTTTGGCCTGTTGTCGCCGGGAGGTGTTCATAGCCATGAAGCGCATATTTTTGCGATGCTGGATCTGGCGCATCGCCAGGGTGTAAAAAAAGTCGCCGTACATGCATTTCTCGATGGCCGTGACATGCCGCCGAAATCGGCCGAAGCCAGCCTTCGTGCCTTGCAGATCGTCTGCAATGAATTGGGCAATGCAAAAATCGCGAGCGTGATCGGTCGTTATTACGCAATGGATCGCGACCAGCGTTGGGATCGCCAGCAGACGGCCTATCTCGCTATCGCCGAAGCACAATCCGAATTTCAATATGACGATGCCCTGGTCGCGATGATGGCTGCCTACGAACGTGGCGAGACCGACGAGTTTGTCAAAGCTAGCGTGATCGACGGTGGCGCCAGAATGGAAATTAACGATGCCGTTGTTTTCATGAATTTCCGTGCCGACCGGGCAAGGCAATTGACTTCGTGTTTCGTGCAAGCAGATTTTTCTGGGTTCGAAAAA
Source organism: Arenimonas sp. (assembly GCA_043753545.1). Taxonomy (GTDB): domain Bacteria; phylum Pseudomonadota; class Gammaproteobacteria; order Xanthomonadales; family Xanthomonadaceae; genus Arenimonas. Next base: position 4,335 of record JAYUWO010000004.1, on the reverse strand, counting down.
CCCCGTGCCATTTCACTTTCCCGTTTTGTCTGTCTCAGCCAATACGACGAAAAACTCGATGCAGCCGTTGCCTACTGTTCGGATGATTTGCCCAATGTACTTTCCGATGTATTGGCCGCGAATCACTGCACGCAATTGCGAATCGCGGAAACCGAAAAATATGCCCACGTTACTTTCTTTTTCAGTGGCGGGCGAGAGCAGATGGCGGCGGGCGAACATCGCGTGTTGATCCCTTCACCCAAAGTAGCGACTTACGATTTGCAGCCGGAAATGAGTTGCCCCGAGTTGACTGAAAAACTGGTCGCTGCCATCACCGGAAAACAATACGACGTGATTGTCTGCAATATCGCCAATCCGGATATGGTCGGACACACAGGTGATTTGAACGCAGCCATCAAGGCAGCAGAAGCCGTCGACACCGCGCTCGGCGCCTTGCGGCAAGCCATTCTTCAGGTCGGCGGTGAAATGCTGGTAACCGCTGATCACGGCAATCTGGAAATGATGCGCGACCCGATTACCGGTGAGCCGCATACCGCACACACTATCGGCCCGGTACCTTTTGTTTATGTAGGGCGCAATGCAATTTTAAGAAAAGGCGGTGCCTTGCGTGATATTGCGCCGACGATTCTGCATTTGTTGAATCTTGAAAAACCGGCAGAGATGACCGGTACTTCATTGGTGGAGTTGAGCTGAGTGTCGAAGGTGTTTGCCATCGCATTAGTGGTTTTAGCTTTCTTGTTGCCGACTAATGTCGCCTGGTCTGCCAAGCCGACGACGCAGGCCCAGGCAGCGGCGCAAAAGAGAAAACTCGAAGCAATACAGGCGCAGATCAAGAAGCTCAGCGAAGACCAGAAGCTGCTTGAACAGCAACGGACCGAGGCGAATAAATCGGTTCGCGAGATGGACGCCAAGGTGGCCGAGGCCAGCAAGCAGGCACGTAAAAGCCAGCAGCAACTGACGGCACAGCAATCGCAGTTGAAGATACTCGAGAGCGAAAAGCAAGTGCTCGAAGCGAAGCTGGAAAAACAAAAAAAGACGCTGGCTGCACTGATTCGTTCGGCCTATGCCGTTGGAAAATCAACGGCGCTGGAACTGATATTGGCGCAGGACAAAATCGGTGATTCATCGCGTGCCCTGGCTTACCACCGTTATTTTCAAGAGGATCAAAAAGCACAGCTCGATGCCATATCCAGGCAATTGCAGGAGCTGTTGGCGATGACGGAAAAAGTCAGGCAGCAGCAAAAACAGTTCGAGCAGGCAAAAGTGGCACAGGAAAAAAATCTCTCGGCCTTGAATACCCAGCGCAAGGAACGCGACCAGGCATTGGCAAAAGTCGACTCGCAGTATCGTGATAAAAAAACCCGCTTGAATGCATTGGGTCGCGATGAAAAAAATCTCAACGCCCTGCTCGACAAGCTAAATAAATTGATGGCGCAGAAGCCGGTTCAAACCGCGCCGCGCGGCGGCAAGAAGGTCGTTGGCAGGACGCCTGGCAAGATATTTACCAATGTGCCGATGGGCCCGATGCGCTTGCCGGTACAAGGCAATGTGCTCGCGGGTTTTGGCGGCAGCATGCCGGACGGCCATCGTAGCAACGGCTTGTTAATTGCCGGCACGGTGGGCTCGGAAATACGTGCGGTAGCGGCTGGCCGTGTGGCCTATGCGGACTGGTTGAAAGGCTATGGCTTGTTGCTGATTGTCGACCACGGCAATGGCTGGATGAGCCTGTACGCCTTTAACGACAGCCTGCTGAAAAATGTTGGCGATAGCGTAAAAGTGAATGATGCTGTTGCCACGCTGGGTCGATCTGGCGGTCAGTCCAGTCCGGCCTTATATTTCGAATTGCGCCAAAACGGCCAGCCAAAAGACCCACGCGTCTGGCTAAAACCCTAGGAACAAAAAATGCGTTCGTTAGCTTTTCTGCTGTTATGTTTTTTTTCTTCACCGGGTCTTGCGCAAGCGGCGCGCGCGCCTGCCCCTGCGCTTAAAACCAGATCGGCACCCGCTGCCGCAACGACGATTCCCGTCGATGAAATCCGTCGCTACATGCAAGTGCTCAGTCTGATCGAGCAGTCTTATGTCGATCCGATGAAAAACAGCGATTTGTTCGATGCTTCGCTGCGTGGCCTGCTGCAGGAACTGGATCCGCACAGCACCTATCTCGACAAGGAGGAAATGCAGGAGTTGCTTGAATTTTCTTCAGGCACTTATCAGGGCATCGGCATCGAAGTCGAATTGCGCAAAGATAAAGGCCTGGCCGTTGTTGCACCGATCGATGGTTCGCCGGCGGCAAAAGCAGGCTTGCGTCCCGGAGACGTGATTACTGCCATTGATGGAAAAGCGGTCAAAGGTAGTAATGTCAACAATGCCAGTCTCGGCCTGCGTGGAAAACCGGGCACGAGTGTCCGGCTGAATATCCTGCGGGAAGGTGAAACCGGCACGCTCGAAGTGTTGGTGATGCGGGAATTGATTAAAGTTGACAGCATTAAATCCAGATTGCTCGAGCCCGGTTACGGGTATGTCCGCATCAGTACTTTCCAGGAAGACACAGGCCGGCGCATGGTGCAGGAAATCAAGACCATGAGTAAATCCCAGGGCGGAAAACTCAAAGGCTTGGTAATCGACATGCGCAGTAATCCGGGCGGCTTGCTGGAGTCGGCATTGCAGATTGCCGATGCGTTCCTGGAATCGGGTGTGATTGTCAGTACCCGTGGCCGCATGCCGGATTCGAATCTCATTTTGCGTGCAACGCCCGGTGATATCCTCTCCGGCGCGCCGATTATCGTGTTGGTGGATGTTGGCAGTGCCAGTGCTTCGGAAGTGGTGGCTGGTGCCTTGCGAGATCAGAAACGTGCCTTGCTGATGGGCAGTCGCACGTTCGGAAAAGGTTCGGTACAAAAAGTGTTTCCGATGACGCGCGGCGATGGCATCAAGCTGACGATTTCGCGTTATTACACGCCGAATGGAAAATCTATCCAGGCCAATGGCATTACGCCAGATGTGATTGTGTCCGGTACCACGAAGAAGGGCATGCGCGAGCAGGATCTGGCTGGCCATCTTGCCGGTGATGACGAGCAGAATGACGGTTATTCGAGAGGCGAATCGATTAGTGGTGACGACATCATCAATCGCGCGCTTGCCCGTTTGAAATTGGCGAGTGCGCCCAGGTTCAAGGCAAAAAAATAAATCAGGTTTTTGCGTCTCGTGAAATGCCGAAATCGGTCCACACCGTATTCTTTTGAACAGCCTCTTCCCAGATCGCCTTATTCTTCTTGATTAATTCCGGATCGGCATAGCCGCGGGAGTGGTCCAAGTGCAAAACTATCGCCCGATAGCGGACGCGGATGCGTCGGATGCCGGTGCGGTTAAGCCGGTCACCAAACTCCCAATCCGAACCGCCGTAGGCCATGCGCTCGTCAAAACCGTTGATTGCGATCAGGTCTTTTTTCCAGCCCGAAGCATTATTGCCGTACCAGTTGGCCTTTACAAAACTGAAGGTATCGAGAAAGCTCGCCTTCAGCCCTTTGGCTTTCAATCGCTGGCTCACTTTTTTTGGCGGATAGCCGTTCGCAATCAAATATTCCAGATCAAAGCAGCGACCCGTCAAGATATCGTCTTTCGCGATAGCTTTGCTGGTGTTCATCGGTAATCGAACGTAGTCGCCGGAAAGATAGGCGTCGGACTGGCGGTATTTCAAATGTGTTTCGACGAAATCGGAACGCGCGATGCAATCGCCATCGGTGAAAATGAGGTACTCCCCGCTTGCCTGCATGATTGCCTGGTTGAGAATGCGGCATTTGCGAAAACCATCGTCTTCCTGCCAGACATGCCGGATATCGAACGGCACCTGGCTGCGCATGGTTTCGATTAGTTCACGGGTCTCGTGTTTCGAACCGTCATCGGCGATGACGACCTCAAAATCCTTGTATGTCTGGCAGGAAAAACTCCAGAGTACTTTTTCAAGCCAGGCAGGATTGTTATAGGTCGTGATGACAACGGTGGTCTGGCTCATGATGCGGATGATGGGTTAGTGCATGACATGATGATAGTAGGCCACAAATTTCCTGATTGCCAAAATCATTGCAATGGCCGTGCGTGTTGGTTCAACGCCCCGGTTTTATCGGCATGGGGAACGGTGTAACGACTTTTTCGCCGGTGACGGCATCACGAATCGCCAGTTGGCCTTTGCGTTCCACTTCCTCGATGCGAACGATACTCTGCATCGGCAGGTGCAACACTTTGGTATTGGAAAATTCATCGCGCAGGCGCTCTTCGGTAGGGTCGACCACCAGGCCCTCGTTGACATCGAATACCAATTCACTGATTTCGGTAAAC
>JAYUWO010000003.1:0-24325 GCA_043753545.1 Arenimonas sp. | reverse complement strand
AAGCTTTCGAAGAATGGGGCTGGCGAATTCCGTTTCTGCTCTCGGCCATATTGCTCGGCGTGTCGGTGTGGATCCGTCTGCAATTACACGAATCGCCGCTGTTCCAACAAATGAAAGATGAAGGTAAGACCTCGAAGGCACCGATCACCGAAAGCTTTTTTTCTGCCAACGGCAAGATCGCTTTGCTTGCCTTGCTCGGCGCCACCGCCGGACAGGCCGTGGTCTGGTATGCCGGGCAATTCTATTCGCTGTTTTTTCTGACCCAGACCCTGAAGATCGACGGCTCGACTGCAAACCTGCTGATCGCCGGCAGCTTGTTGCTGGGAACACCGTTTTTTATTTTCTTCGGTTGGTTATCGGACAAAATCGGACGCAAGCCGATCATCATGGCGGGCTGCTTGTTGGCGGCGCTGACCTACTTTCCGATTTTCAAAGCGCTCACGCACTACGGCAACCCGTCGATGGAACAAGCAGTCGCTAGCAGCCCGGTGCTGGTGGTCGCCGATCCTTCGACCTGTCATTTCCAATTCGACCCGGTCGGCAAAAAAGTATTCGGTAGCAGTTGCGATATCGCCAAAGCCGCCTTGGCCAAAGCCGGCGTCAGCTACGCGAATCAGGATGCCCCAGCCGGTACTGTTGCCCGGGTACAAATCGGCTCAGCCACCGCGTTGGCATTTGAAGGTAGCGGCCTTGATCCGGCGACCTTCAAGGCGCAGGCCGACGCCTTCGGATTGGATTTAAAAACGAAGCTGGGCAACGCCGGCTACCCGGAAAAAGCCGACCCCGAACGTGTCAACAAACCCATGCTGTTGGCGCTACTCACCTTGCTGGTGATCTACGTCACGATGGTCTATGGCCCGATCGCCGCCTTGTTGGTGGAACTTTTTCCGACCCGTATCCGTTATACCTCGATGTCGCTGCCCTACCATATCGGCAACGGCTGGTTCGGCGGTTTTCTGCCGACCATCGCTTTCGCGATGGTGGTGGCCAGCGGCAATATTTATCAAGGCCTGTGGTATCCCATCGTGATCGCAACGATGAGCCTGGTGATCGGCACGTTGTTTTTGCCGGAAACGAAGGATGTTGATATTCGGAAGTAATCGGTGAAATCAATCTGAAGTTCGTAGCCCGGGTTGCGCTCTATCAACCCGGGTTGGTTAAGCGCCACCCGGGCAACGGTGCTTACCGCGTTGCCGATGGACTATAAGCCCCTGTTGTATATTTCCAGTCTTTATTCGGTGACTGACTCGTATCAGTGCAGTTATCCGCACTGACAAAAACTCGCGCGGTGGCGGATCTATTTTGCACTTCATTCAACTCGATTCTGTCGTAGCCTTTATCGTGACTGGTCAAGCGCAGGGTATCGCCCTGAGCCAATCCATCGGCGCTTCCCTTGTCCAATGTCACAAGATACTCGCGGCCGCAGCTGTAATCGTTCGGATAATTCTTCAGCAGCTTTGCACCACGAACATTCGCGTCGACCGCGACACTGCGAATCTTTTTCAGATATTCGGCTGGCAAATCCGGAAGTCCGGAGACCAGCTTGTCTTCATCGCCGACTTTAAGATAGTGCATTCCGGCACGATTATGACTGGCGTTACGGGGCTCCTCGCCAAGATTGATATCGGTCGTGAAGCTTTGCAGATCATCTTCGGGAATCAGATACGTTCGGCTACCCCATTTGACGGGTACCAGCGTACCATCAAAACCACTAAAGCTAAATTCCTTGTTTTTATCGGGAGACATTTCAAGCCAACCCTTTTCATTCTGGCGAACCGCGCTTCTGGTTCCATACACCAGGATGCAGGGCCCCGATCTCATCGCTGCACCCAGCGTCGGTGAAACCGCCAGATAGCCACCCATCCTGCCTGAATACTCGCCTGCCCAAGGATGATTTTTCAGTTTAGCTACGTCAGTCTTGATCCTCGCGATCTGGGCTTCGGCTTCTTCTTGTTGCGTCGTGTACCTGGCCGCTTCAATTTCTTCGGGTGAAAGCATTTGCCGCACGACTTCCATCGCAGGTTCATTGGCCGCGGCGCCGTGGGTAAAATAAAGGCTGCAGCCAAGAATGGCCGTCAATAAACCGCACCATAAAATGACGCGCAAAAAACTCATATTTCCCTGGTGAAACGACATGAACGGCAACCCTTTTGTTCGACAGGGTAATTTTACCCTGTAAGGCCATGGGATAGTCCGAGAATTAAAGAACGTAGCCCGGGTTACGCTCTATCAACCCGGGTTGGTGAAGCGCAACCCGGGCTAAGGTGCTAGCCCGTTTTTGTTTCTAAAACGGCGATACATTACAGCTCGCTGCATCGGTGCTGACTTTCTGGCAAACCACCAAAGTATCTGCACGGGTTTGTCGATATTGGTTTACTAGTGTTTGGCAACGCTGGTCCGGCAAACACTGCTTGTAATTACTCATCATGAAATCGGAAGCGGCAATAATGCCCCGCGTTTTCAGGTTGATATTTTCGGCGGGAATGGCATCCAGTTTGGGCGACAGCCCCGAAGCATTTTCTACTTCCACGCATTGCTCGTAGGTTTTGCAACTGCCGGTGCGGATGCTACTTTTGCTGGATGGCGCGGCACGGGCAATTGCTTTCTGCGTGGGTTGTATGGGTTGCGCGGCGCGTTCCCTGGCGGCGTTACGCTGGTCAAGAAAATCATCAAGCTTATCCAGATCGGTTATTTTTCCATTTTGCGCGTAGTAATTTCGCAGTTGCGCAATTTGCGCATCAGTCAAGGCTTTCGGATTGGTCTTGAAGGTTTTTTCGATGCCGGCAACAGCCGCGTATTGTTTACCTTTCTCTGCTTTCTCCAGAGGAGCACGCCAGGCAGCACTGAATGATTCAATACGTGCCCTTTCCTTTTGCAGATTTGCCTGGGCGATTTCGAAGTCTGCCTTTAGTTTCGCGACCGTGGGTGCGGCCAACTGATTCCACAGCACTTCACAACCATTACTGGTTTTCATGTCGGGGCAGAAAGTCACTTTCGCCTTTTCATCGTACATCCCGAGGCCCTGCACGATTGAATAGACCGCAAAATTATTGCTGTCACTACAGCCTTTTACCTTTTTTTTGTAAAGCAGTTCAAATATCCTGCAATCGTTTACGTCTGTCGAAATATACGATTCCTTACCCGGGTCCCGAATCCGCAACGTGGTCCGTGGTTCATTACTGGTCTGGTTGCTCCAGAAGCCGGCGTAAGGATCGTCACGCACAATTTGGCCCACCTGTTTGGCATTGGCGCTGCCCACCCCCATCACTACTTCAAATTGACCGGTGCCATTCTCCGGGCTGTCGAAAACGAAAAAATTCATCGCACGTCCATGGGCATAGCCTGACTGGAAACTCATCGCAGCTACCATGATTTCCGGCGCAGCCAATGTGCCAAACCCTTCTACCAGCCCGAATACACAATCGCCATCCCATTGCTTGCTGCCATAAAATGCACGATGAGTCATGTTTTTGATAATGGCTTTACCGGCAATTCTGTCGTAACCCAGCGGATAGTCGTGAGTCTCTTCGGCGGGCATTGGTAGCACAAGGCCACAGCCATTCAGCGTATAGACCAGGCTTTCCCCCGGGAACAAGGGCGGTGCCGGATATTGCTTCTGATTCCAGTTCTTTACGGCTTTGGCACGTGCAGTGCGTGTGGCGAGAACAGCGGCCGTAAACTCTTCACGATCGCGAAGGTTTTGTTCCATGGTGGCCAGCTGTTGTTGGCCCCGCCGGGCCTCGCGCTGGCGCTGCTCCGTTCGTTGCTGATCGAGCTTCTCGGCCCAAGGCATCAAGGCACGCAGATTATTGATATCGCTTTGCGATTGTGCCTTTGCCGGCAATGAAAAAAATGCCATCAACAGCAAGCCCGAAAACACGGTTACATGTTTTATCGACATAAAGAGCCCCCTTTTTTCTGGAAGATAACACAGAAATTTTCGGCTTGCGGGAAGTTATATGGCCAATGGATTCCCATCATCCCGGCGCAGCGATATCTCAATCTGCAAGTCGCAATTTGCACGACAAGTCGATCCATCGCTCGATCAAACATCATCCCAACCGTTATCAAGCGTCGGGCCAGGGCCCGACCTACACTTTCGCCCGGCTTACTGCGTTGTCATAATCCCGACAAAGGGAGCCGCATATGAGTAAAACCTCGCAAGCCATTAGCGACGACGATTGGGATCAACTCTACAACAGTGCGTATGCCGCTGTGGATGAAGGCAAACTGGCCGATGCCGTGCGTCTGTTTTCCAACATGCTGGTGCACGATGATCATCACGCTACGCATTACATGCTCGGCCTTGTACATAAATACCGTCGCGAGTGGGCGCCCTCGCTTGCTGCAAATTTACGTGCAATAGAAACGTCGGACGAAAAAAATGAAGGCGCGATCTGGAATGCAGCCATTGCTGCCACTGCTTTGGGCGATTGGCCACAAGCACGTCAACTTTGGCAGCACTACGGTATCAAACTGCCTGAAGGCGATGGCCCGATTGAAGCACAATTCGGTGTGTGCTGTGTTCGGCTAAATCCGTGGAGCAATGGTGAAACGCTTTTTGCACGACGCATTGATCCGGCGCGTGCCGTGTTGCTCAATGTACCCTTGCCAGAAAGCGGTTATCGCTGGGGCGATATCGTGTTGAATGACGGCGCCCGTACCGGCGAGCGCGAATACGGTAATGGCACTGTGCCAGTGTTGAACGCCATGCAATTACTCACACGATCCGAGTTTGAAACCTTCGCCGTGTTTGTCGGTGCGGAAAGCGAAGAGGATTTGGACGCCTTGCTCGAAATCAAACTGCCGGGCCTCGGTAATGTCGAGGACTGGACCGACACTATCAGGCACCTTTGCCTGCGCTGCAGTTACGGTACGCCGCATCAAAACAAACAAGTTCATGATGCAAATAGCGCGGCCAACGATGATGACGGCACCTGGAACCACGAACGCAATCTAGGCATCGCAGCACAAAGCCGCCGCACGGTGGAGCGCTTGCTAGAAGTGTGGACCGCGGGCGGTGAAGGCCGATGGCTGGATGCGATTGAGCAGCGTGAACACCCGCTCAGTTCACCTGAAGTAAGCCAAGTGTGGTGGCGGTCTGAAGATGAAGATGAAGATGATGAGGATGAGGAAAAATAATTGAGCTCGCTAGGCATCGCGAAGCTTGTAGGAATTATTAGCTAGTAGGTCGGGACCCGGCCCGACCTACACTTTGTCCGACTTACCGCGTTTGATTGCTTGTACATCGGATTACCCGAGCGTAAAACAGATTCACTTGGCTGCACGGTGATCGCCGATGAACACATTGAAGGTCATGATCGTTCTTGCTCTCGCATATACCGCCGTTCAAGTGCAGGCGCATGGCGGCAGAACCAATGCCGAAGGTTGCCACAATGATCGTAAAAACGGTGGCTACCATTGCCACAACGGCAGCGCCACAAGCACCGGTACACGTTCATCATTCAACAACGCGTCGCCATCCACGCCATCAAAGCGAAGCGGCAAAACCTATTATCCCAATTGTGCTGCCGTGCGTGCCGCTGGTGCCGCGCCGCTAAGACGTGGTGAACCCGGTTATGCGAGTCATCTCGACAGGGACAATGATGGTGTTGCTTGCGAGTGAGAACGTAGCCTGGGTTGCGCTTTATCAACCCGGGTTGGTGGAGCGCAACCCGGGCTACGGCGCTAGTGAACGTCTAAATTGCGATGAACCGACTGGATAAAACCGACGAACAGCTCGGATAGGCGAAGTCGATTTGCAATCTCGATCTTGTAGTACTTAAGTTTCCCTGTGTCGAACGCCGCGCCTAGATAGATTCCTTCGTCGGTGAATGATTCCAATGTACCTATTGTCATTTTAGTTGGATGGCTAAACTTATGATAAAACTTTTGAGCTTCCTTCAACTTAGATACTGAAGCCTTGTTGAGACCAAGTACAGTCGCATTATGTACTGCATCCGCAATGGCTTTATGCGTGTGGTATGTCCCTTCATCAAAATCTTCGAGAATTTTTAGTTTCGAGCTGCTGCATAAGTAAGTAAGTGCAATAGTTTCTAGAACCTGCCTCATTAGATTTCCGGATGCAATTTGATGCCCCATGAGAAAAAGTTTCATTGAGCCCACCTGTAGAGACATCGCGGTATAAGCAAGCGCAAGCACCTTCATGCGTCGCTCATCGCCTTGGGCTTCCACATAAAAGTCACGCCATTTCGTAAGCGCGTCACCCATCTGAACAGAGAACTCTAGCGCTTCAGCGGAGAAGACCCCTACATAGTTTTGACGAACGGCGCGGTTATCCCTAGTAATCTCTGCGAGAACCTGTGCCTGATATTCCGAAGTACTCATACGACGCATGAACCTATTAGTGTTCGACAGGTGCTGCCCCGGATTCCATTCCATTTCATCCGGGCTACGGTGCTTATGGCCTTTTTAAAAACAGTTTTGTTAGATTTTCCAAATTACGTCATATGCAAGTTTAGCCAAGCGAGCCGTTCTTTCTTTTATATCATTCTCGTTGAAGCTAACAATTTGAGCAATTTCAGGCTCCAGGGGGTAGTTCGCATCCATCAATATCTTTTGTTTTTCAGAAAATGATTTATTGCCAATTTCTGAGTTTAATTTTGGATCCAATAAAATTAAGTTGCCAATCTGACCGACCACCGAGGCATCAAGATCCCCGCCGGACAATTCAGATTGCGGAATAATATGCTCTATAGACATCTGATCAAATTCATAATGCACACCAGGAGCAAAGTGAGACTGAATTTTTGACAGTATATATTTAATTAACCGTCTATCCTTAGTTATCGAATTGGTATAAATTAATTGCGAAAAGTTAATCAAGAATTCTTCAAATATTGGAACTCTACTGACCAATTTTGTCCGTAATTCATTAATAGCTTTATAAGTTGCATTTTCATCAGACGCTGCACTTAGCCGCTGCGCTGCTGCCGAGTACATAGTTGAAATACCGCCACTTGAGCGAGAAGATGTGACCGCTGTAAAGAGAAAGTGAAATTTCTCAATAGCAGTCAGACACTGAACAACGTTCTTTTTTGATATTCTCTTTGAGCGGTAGCCATCAAGAGCAGCTAAAGTCATAGGAATTTGTTGCTTAACACGAAAGCCAACCAAACCTCTCAACGCACTTAATATTTCGCGCTCCTGCGGCTCCCATTTTACATAAAGCGGCTCAAACAATGACCTATAAATTGGCGCAAGCTTTAGCAATTCATCCATAAATGATTTTGCATTCGATGACGTCACATTAGCTTTAATGAGGGGGAATAATTTATTCAGAGCAACATGCTCGTGCTTAGCCAACCAATAGTGATGAATAAAATTGTCGAGATTCAGGTCTTCAGATGACTCATGAATTATTTTTCTGATTTTCGCCCATTTCTCTTTTGCGGCATCAACCTCTGCACCTTTAGTTTTTATTAATTTAGTAAGGTGATTTTTCACCAGGTCAGCTGTTTCTAAATCTTTCCCTCGCGTATTTAAAGTCTCAAAAATTAGATAAGCATCATCTTCATTCTCTAATTTAATAAATATGACTTTCAAATCAAGAATTAAGTCTCTAATTCGCTTCAGCTCAATTTCAGCTTTTTCTTTTCCACTCGCCTCATCATTTGATACAAGCTTAGCCCTAACATTATTTAGTTCCTGCTTAAAATACTCGTACGCGCCCTCTATGTTTTTTTCTTCTGACTGAACATCCAATACTAGTTCAGGCTCTCCAAATTTCTGCACGTACTCTTGAAAGTATGGATATGAGGTTTCAGGTGAAACAGTATATTCAGGATCGTTGTCTACGTTCTTACGCTCAATAAAGCCGTGAACACCTTGCGCCAAATTTTCAGAGCCGATTTCGAGCAGCACGTCACGAAGTGCGCATAACAATATCGTTATGGTTGTCAAACGCTGTTGGCCATCAACTATTCCTAGGTGATATTTATCTTGTTGATAAACAACAACAGAACCTATGAAATAATCAGATGACTCTCTCTTAACTACATCGTTCCAAAAATCAGTAATGTTCTCTCTATCCCATGAGTATGGTCTTTGGAAACGTGGGATTTTGTAATACCCTGAAAGTAGAATTTCATTTACATCCTTATCTGAGCTTTCAATTTTCATAGTGCGCCCTTGGATTAAAATATTTGATGAGCCATACAAATTAATTAAATAAAAACGCGCACACGTCACGCCATTGATATGGCGACCCTCACACCATCGGCAAATCCAACCCCTTCTCTTTCGCACACTGCTTCGCAATCTCGTAACCCGCATCCGCATGCCGCATAACGCCGGTACCCGGGTCATTCCACAACACACGACCCAAACGGGCCGCAGCAGCATCGGTACCATCGGCAACAATTACCACGCCGCTGTGTTGCGAGTAACCCATGCCGACACCGCCGCCGTGGTGCAGCGATACCCAGGTGGCGCCACCGGCGACGTTCAACATGGCGTTGAGTAATGGCCAATCGGACACGGCGTCGCTGCCGTCGAGCATGGCTTCGGTTTCGCGGTTTGGTGATGCGACGGAACCGGAATCGAGATGGTCGCGGCCAATCACGATGGGTGCGCTGACTTCGCCGTTGCGAACCATTTCATTGAAGGCGAGTGCGAGGCGGTGGCGATCGCCGAGACCGACCCAGCAAATGCGGGCTGGCAGGCCCTGGAATGCGATGCGTTCTTTCGCCATGTCGAGCCAGCGATGCAGATGTGGATTGTCGGGAATCAGTTCTTTTACTTTGGCATCGGTTTTATAGATGTCCTCCGGGTCGCCACTCAATGCAACCCAGCGGAACGGGCCAATGCCTTTGCAGAACAGCGGTCGCACGTAGGCCGGTACGAAACCGGGGAAATCGAATGCGTCTTTGCAGCCGACGTCTTTCGCCATCTGGCGGATGTTGTTGCCGTAATCGAATACCGGAATGCCCTTGTCTTCGAAATGCAGCATGGCTTCGACGTGCACGCGCATCGAATGCTTGGCGGCGTCGATGACTTTTTCCGGATTGTGTTTTTGTTCGTCCCACCATTGTTCCAGCGTCCAGCCCATCGGCAGATAACCGTGCAAGGGGTCGTGTGCGGAAGTTTGGTCGGTTACCGCATCGGGCCTGACACCACGACGTACCAACTCCGGCAGAATTTCGGCGGCATTGCCGAGCAACGCAATCGAGATTGCTTTGCCTTCTGCGCAATATTTTTCGAGACGTGCAAGTGCATCATCAATATCGGTGGCTTGCTCGTCGACGTAACGGGTTTTCAGACGCATATCGATACGCGATTGCTGGCATTCGATATTCAGGGAACAGGCACCAGCCAGCGATGCGGCGAGCGGCTGTGCGCCGCCCATGCCGCCGAGACCGGCGGTGAGAATCCATTTGCCGGTGAGGCTGCCACCGAAATGCTGGCGACCCATTTCGACGAAGGTTTCGTAAGTGCCCTGCACGATGCCCTGGCTACCGATGTAGATCCAGGAACCGGCGGTCATTTGGCCGTACATCATCAGGCCTTTCTTATCGAGCTCGTTGAAGTGTTCCCAGGTTGCCCAGTGCGGGACCAGATTCGAGTTCGCGAGCAATACGCGCGGTGCATCGGGATGCGAGGGAAACACGCCGACCGGTTTGCCGGATTGAATCAGCAGGGTTTCGTTGTCTTCAAGACGCTTGAGGGTTTCGAGAATTTTGTCGTAGCTTGCCCAATCGCGTGCGGCCCGGCCAATGCCGCCATAGACCACGAGTTCCTGCGGGTTTTCCGCGACTTCGTCGTCGAGATTGTTTTGAAGCATGCGATAGGCGGCTTCGGTAAGCCAGCACTTGCAGTTCAGGGTGGTGCCACGCGGGGCGCGGATGCTGCGGGTGTTATCGATACGCGGGTTGGACATTGGGCTCTCCTGTTAAGGCAATTATCGCCCAGGGGCCGGCTTTGAGATAGCGGACATAAAAAAGGGCCTCGCGGCCCTTTTTCGTGGGAGGGCTGTAAGGCCCGAATGGTCTGGGAGAATTCGCGGCTTACGCCGCTCCCACGGTTTGGTTTTGTTAGCGGGAAATACGGATCGATGGATCCAGGCGTTCCAATGCTTCACCAGCGGTATTGGCGCCGGTGCGCTCGATATCGTCACGGTCATAGGAATTACCTGGCAGACCATTGCAACCTTTCTTGTCTTTAGCCCGTTTGATGCGGGTACCGGTTTCCTTGATGCAATCGGACTTGGAGATGGCAACGTCCGATTTATCGGCCGTGATATTTACCTGTTCGCTGGAAGCAGTCACCGTGATATCGGCAGTATTAGCGTTCGCGACCATGGACAGACTGAAAATGGCAGCACCTAAAATGAATTTGTTCATGGCGAAGCTCCTGCGGGTTGGTTCAATAGGTGACGATAGCAAACCAAAACGAAACCAGGTGTGAAAATTATCGTTCAGCTTGAGGACAAACCGGGCTTAGCGACTGCTTCAAGGCGGCCACCTGCTCAGGCGTGCAAGATTCTCCATCACTGCTAAGGCAGACAAAATCTGGGCTCCAACGCACGATAATACTTTTGCCTTCGATGATGGCGGCCCAATCTTTGGTAACACCGTCGCGGCCACGGCTGAAGGAACCATCACCATTGACAAAGATCGCCTTCGCATCGAGATGCGCTGCGAACGCCTTTGCATCGTGATTTTCAACGGAAGCGGCAAAACTCTTTTCGCGATTCCAGACTTCGCATTCGGCTTTCGTATAGCCCGGCTTTTTCTCTGCGGCCCTAAGCTCCTGCGCAGCGAAGAAACCGCCCAGAATAATGGCAGCCAGAAAAAGATTGGTCTTGATGTTCATGATCACTCCTCGAAGTTTTGCCAGTGTCGGCGACAAAGCTGGCATCAGGCATGTGCTGGAAGTCGTGCAATGTCTCCGCAAAAGCTGCTTGGCTTTTGTAGGAGCGTCCTTTAGGCGCGAAAAACCCCGCCAGATCTATCGCGCCTAAAGGACGCTCCTACGAAAAAATCCTGAAAGCATTGATGTCCGAAAACGGCGAGTATTGCCCGTGGAACGGGATTAAGATGCCCCCATGAACCTTGCCATGCCCAGCCACGAAATCTGCGACCGCGCCCGGATGGCGCGTGATGCCCGCTTTGACGGACTGTTTTTTACTGCCGTAAAAAGTACCGGTATCTATTGCAGACCGGTTTGCCCTGCCCCTGCCCCGAAACCAAAAAACGTTCTGTATTTCCCGAATGCCGCTGCCGCGAGTGCGGCCGGTTTTCGTCCGTGTTTGCGCTGTCGTCCGGAGTTATCACCGAATGCGATGCAACATCGTTATTCAGACGAATGGGTAAATCGTGCATTGGCGCTAATTGCCGATGGCGAATTGCAGGAAGGTTCGGTGGATACGCTGGCCGACAAAATAGGTTTGAGTTCTCGGCAAATACGGCGCTTGTTTTTGAACGGAGTTGGCGCGACGCCGATTGCGGTGCATACGACCCGGCGTTTATTGCTGGCTAAACAATTACTGACCGAAACCTCGATGCCGATGACGCAGATTGCGTTGGCCTCCGGTTTCAAAAGCCTGCGCCGCTTCAACGCGGCATTTGCCGAAGGTTGCGGCATGCCGCCGACCGCGATTCGGCGTTTGCGAACGGAAGCGCCGAGCGGTTCGCTGACATTGCGACTAGCGTATCGGCCGCCGTTCGATTTTGATTTGATGCTGGCGTTTTTGGCGAAGCGTGCTGCGCCTGGCATCGAACATGTGACGGCAACGAGTTATGAGCGCGTGATGGGGCCGATTGATAATTCGACCTGGATTCGCGTCACTGCCGATCCGGAAAAACCGGAATTGAAACTGGAGATTTCCGATGCCGATCCAAGATTGATTCCGGATATAGTGCAACGCACACGGCGGTTGTTTGATCTGGATGCGGATTTGCAGGCGGTACATCAGGTTTTGATGGGTTCGGATTTGTTGAAGAAAGCCATCAAGCACAGGCCCGGTTTGCGTGTGCCGGGAAGTTGGGATGGTTTTGAATTGGCGGTGCGTGCGGTGCTCGGCCAGCAAATCAGCGTGGCAGGTGCGACAACATTGACACGCCGTCTGGTTGAACAATACGGCGAAGATAGATTGGTGAAACGCGACAATCTGGATCGTGCGTTTCCAAAACCTGAAGTGATTGCAAACGCATCGCTGGAGAAAATCGGCTTGCCGAAATCACGTGCCGCTACTTTGCGTTCGATGGCGCAGGCATTGATCGATGACCGAATCAGTTTTCAGGCCGGACAAAATTTGGATGCGTTCGTGGAGAATTTCACGAAGCTGCCAGGCATCGGGCCATGGACCGCACAGTACGTCGCAATGCGGGCCTTGCGGCAGCCGGATGCATTCCCTGCCGGTGATTTAATCCTGCAACAAGTAATGGGCGGCGACAAACGCTTGAGTGAGAAGGAAACCGAAGCAAGATCGCAAGCGTGGCGGCCGTGGCGGGCTTATTCGGTGCTGCATTTGTGGCATTTGTCTGGCGATCTTGCAAAGGAAAAGAAAGATGTGGTTTGACGAATTCAAGACACCGATCGGTGCGCTGCAAGTCGCCTGCGATGACAGCGGTCTGCGTTACGTGATGTTCGAGAATAATAAATACGATGCACCCAATCGCAATGATTGGAAACGAGATACGGTGGCGACACGCGAGGCCCGCGAACAGTTATTGCAGTATTTTTCAGGTGATCGACAAACGTTCGATTTGGAATTGAATCCAGTCGGCACGGAATTTCAGATGCAGACATGGCATATGTTGGCGAAAATTCCATTTGGCGAAACCTGGAGTTACAGCGAACTCGCGAACAAGATCGGATCACCGAAAGCGGTGCGTGCGGTGGGTGCCGCCAATGGCCGAAATCCGATTCCGATTATTCTGCCTTGTCATCGCGTGATCGGAAGCGATGGAACGCTTACCGGCTTTGGTGGTGGATTACCGACGAAGCAGTGGTTGTTAGAGCATGAGGGTGTGAAAAGCGTGACGCAGGCGAGTTTAGGTTTCTAATATGAAATTGGACATGTCTCCCCGTTGAAAAACGGGACCCAGAAGCTAGGCTCAGAGAGCCATTTAGACTTTGCTTTGTAGTGATTTCTGGATCCCGACTTTCGTCGGGAAGACGGGAAATTTTATTACTCAAAAAAAAACACGTCTCCCCGTTGGAAAACGGGGCCCAGAAGCCACGCTCAGGGAGTGGTTTAGACTCTGCTTCGTAGTTACTTCTGGATCCCGACTTTCGTCGGGAAGACGGGGGATTTTATTTTCTAGGTTAAGAACCGATATCCATATAGAGATCATCCCAATATGGATTCGACTTCTCGATTAAATGGATTTTCCACTTCCTGCGCCACTCTTTAATCTGCTTTTCTCGGCTTATCGCAGAAAGCATATCGCTGTGCAGTTCATACCAAACTAAGTCATGAACCTGATATTGCTTGGTGAATCCACTCACCAAATTATTTTTGTGCTGCCAAACTCGCTGCACTAAATCTGAAGTAACGCCTGTATAGATGGTGCCATTTCTCTGGCTTGCAAGCATATACACGAATGGGCTTTTCATAACCCATTATTTAGATCGCAATGAATATAGGGTGTCAGGAGTTACCCTATTTTGGCGTGGGGTATTCTTGCAGCAACTTAAAAAAACACGTCTCCCCGTTGGAAAACGGGGCCCAGAAGCTAGGCTCAGAGAACCCTTGAGACTTTGCTTTGTAGTGACTTCTGGACCCCTACTTTCGTCGGGAAGACGGGGAATTATATTTCTCAAAAAAAACACGTCTCCCCGTTGAAAAACGGTGCCCAGAACCTAAGCACGAAGAATGATTTAGACATTTCTCCGTAGACAGTTCTGGATCCCGACTTTCGTCGGGAAGACGGGGAGAATTACATTCCGCGGAAACGGGATTGGAATGCGGAGCTGATGGGTAGGATTTCTGTGCGATCTTTTAGCGTTAGCAGATAATGGCCGAGCTCGTCTTTGCGGACGCGGTCGATGGCCGAGACGCGGACAACGACACTTCGATGCACTTGCCAGAAAATATCCGGATCAAGACTGCCGAGCAGTTCTTTTAGTGGTGTGCGGATGATGGCCTCATCGGAATTGGTAACGACGCGGATATATTTATCCTGGGCTTGAAAGAACAAAACGTCATCGATTGAAAACATTTTGACGGTATCGCCGACGCTGGCGGTCACCCATTTGATGGATTTGTTAGGCGCCCCGCGTAATTTGCTTTCCAGCGCATCGATTAAATTTGAAATATCCGGTGCGGCTTTCGCCTGATGCCGTTCGAGCACACGCTCTATAGCTTGGTGCAGACGATCGGGCTTGATCGGTTTCAATAGATAATCTACCGCGCCGGTCTCAAACGCTTTGATAGCGTATTCATCGTAAGCCGTGGTGAAAATTATTTGCGTGCCGGCAGGTGCCGAGCGTGCCACTTCCAGCCCGCTTAGCCCCGGCATGCGGATATCCAGCAATGCAAGATTCGGCTGATACTGTTGCATCGCTTCCAGAGCCGACAAGCCGTCTTCGCAAACGGCCACGATCTCGGCTTCCGGCATCAGCTCTTGCAGGGTTTTCTGCAAGGCCAGTCGTTGCGGCTGTTCGTCTTCGGCAATCAGCAGGGTAATTTTTTGGGTGATCGGCATCATGCCTTGTTGTCCCTCACGGGCAATTCGATAGTGGCGATTGTGCCAGCTTCCTGTCCGGCTGTAATTGTCAGCGCGGCTTTCTCGCCGAAGCGATTCGCAAGCTGTTCGCGGATATTTTCCAGACCCAGGCCGCCGCCCAGACCCGCTTTCAAACCCACACCGTCATCACTCACGCTCACACGCAAACGATTCGTCGCGGGCTTATCGACCGTGATGATGATATTGCCATCGCCTCGTTTGTTTTCCAGACCGTGTTTGATTGCATTTTCGACCAGTGAAATCAACATCAACGGAGGGAATTCAAGCTCCCGATGTTCCGCCAGTGCATTAATCTTGTAATTCAGACGAGAACCCATTCTTACTTGCATCAGCGTCAGATAACTGGCGCAGATATCGAGTTGCTGACCCAGTGTGGAATGCAGTACGCCATGTTGTTCGCGCAACTTTGGAATCGTCGCCCGAAGATGATCGACCAGCGCATCGAGCGTCAATTCCGCCCGATCGGGATCCTGTTTGATCAGTGAACGCAATGAAGCCAGGGTGTTGAACAGAAAATGTGGTTCAATCTGCGCCTGCAATACGCCGAGGCGCAAATCGCTTTCGTCCTTCTGCAGTCGAACCTCGTTTAATTCACGTTTGTGGCGACTATCTGAAAGCCGTCTCTGCTCGCTGAAATAGGCACGCAAGGCAAGACCACCGCCAAGCGAGCCATAGGCCATAACTAGGAAAATGATATTGGTGGCAATGACCCACGGCGAACGCTCGGCTTTCTTGAACTCCGGACTGACTTGGACCTTGGCGATATTGGTGTTGCCGGGGACTTGTTTGGTGTCTTTCGAATTGATATTGACGACTTGATTGGTCAAATGCGGAGCCATCGCTTTTTCAACATAGCCAGACGACCATTGATCGGCAAAAAAGCTGGCGACCATGCCCATCAATACCGCCAGCACAACACCGCGCCTTTCGTTGGAAATAGTCCAGCGGCGATGTCGAACCCAGGTCGCGAGAGCCGGACCTGCTGTCGCCATCACCATAAAGCCCAGAAAGAAATGCCCACCTGACAGCAGACCCAAACTGATTTTCTGCGAAACGACCGATAGACCGATCACAACCGGTATGGCAAACAAGCCAATCACGATCCCAAAGAGCAGACTACGTTTTTTCAGCCACGGCAGACTAAACACCGGATAATTGCGGTAGGCGGTGATGCTTAAGCCACCGCCCACCACGACGTCATCGGGTAACGCTTTATTGAGTTGTATGGGATCAACGCTCATTTCAATTCCGGCATCAAATACGGTTCTGCAATGCCAATGCAATCGTCAGTGCGATTACCGGCAGCACAAGAATTACAGCCAATGAGAACACCGCGTTACGATGCCCGAAATTCAGGGTCCAGCCAAATGCCGGCGTCGCTTTTGGCACCAGCGCGCGTGTATCGGCCTTGCTGAAATAGAGTCCAAACAGACCCATGCGCGACCAGTTATCCGGATTGTCCCATTCTTTTTTATTGAGTGTTTTCATGTCCATGATGTTCTCCTATTTCTTCTTGGCTGGCGTGGTACGACCACCTTGCAATAAAAGCAAACTATTCACTGCAGATTTTTCATCACGCTGGAACTGGATTTCGATTCCGTAAGCATCTGCCGTGAATTGATCTTTCGTTTTTGCATCGACTTCAAACGCACCCTGCCCGGTCGCCTGTGTTTTCAAACTATCGTTTTCGACGAACACTTTCAAATCGAAGCCGGGTGCCAATTCATAAACACCGACATACGCCTGCAACTGTTCGACACTGGGCTTTTCAACCGCGGCTTTGGCAGTGCCAGCCGAATCGATTTTCTTCAACGGAAATGCACCGCCGCTTTGCAGGAACAACAAGGCATAGCTGCCATCGGATTTCTTTTGCGGTCTGATGGTGGCATCAAATTCCAGCGGATAAAAATCACCGGCGCTGTCGTAACCCATTTCGTATTTCGTCTGGCCGGTCGCCTGCGTGAAAAGCTTGCCGTCTTTCTCGGTCAATACCATTTTCATGCCCGGCATCAGATCGTAATCGCCGACGATCGCTTCCAACAATTCTGCCTCCGGTTGTTTTGCCTTGCGTGCCTTGCCCAATGGCATGCGACTATCGAGCAGATGATTACCTAGGTTGCTTAAACCACCCACCGAAGTGAGTGCGGTATCACTCAAGATCACGACACCACGTTTTGTTTCAAGATCAAACGCAGCAAAGGCCGAGAAGCCACCGGTGCCACCTTCATGCACATGCACTTTATGCTTGTCGATTGGTGCCAGCATCCAGTTCATCGCGATTTTATTATTGGCTTCAGTCTTGATTTCCTGCTGCGTCAATTTCAAAGCCGGCGTGATGCTGGATTCGGTTTTATCTAGCTGCGCTTGCAGATAATTCACCATGTCATCGAGTGTGGCACGCACGCCGCCAACACCGGCCGCATTGGTCTGAAAGGTCCAGGCGGGAGTGGTTTTGGTATTGGGCGTATGGCCTTGCGCTGCCTTGACGGCATCCGGCTTCTGATTGATGTAGCTATTCTTCATGCCGGTCGGCGTGAATAGGCGATCACGCAGCAGGATTTCAAAATCGGTCCCGGCACGTTTCGCGACAATACTACTAAGCAACATCATCGCGTAATTCGAATATTCGAGTTGGCTGCCTGGCGCACGCGATAATTTCGTATTCGATAATTTTTTCAACAACGAAGCCTCGTCAACTTCCGCATACGGGTTATCCATATTCAGCGCCGCCCCGAAATCCGGCACGACCGGCAAGCCGGAGGTATGCGTAACCAGATGCTTGATCAGGATTGGCTCGCCTTCGAACGAAGGAACGACCGTACCTTCCGGCAAATAATTGCTTAATGGATCTTCCAGCGACGCCTTGCCTTGCAGGATAAGGTCTGCCAACAAGGCAGCCGTCATGGTCTTGCTGACCGAACCGATTTCGAAGGCGGTCATCGGTGAAATACGGTTGGCATCTTTCGGATCGGCGCAGACATAGGCGCGCGAAACGGCTTTATCAATCACGGCAACCGCAAAGCAGGCGCCGGTTCTGTCACCGAGCAGGCGTTGCTCCGCGATCGATTTGAGTTCTGCATCGGTCATCGCGGATGCTTGCGCTGAAGCAAGGGCAATGGCGGCGGCAAGAATAAGCATCGGGGTTTTCATTCCATGTCTCCTGTTTTGGTGTTGGCACCTTACAAGGACATCAGACTACTGACAGGGGGATGCGATGAATAGCCCGTTTTTGCGGATAAATGAGCTATTTGTCTGCTTGTATCGGCAAACCATAGTCAAACCCGTAGAAATGTTCGCCATCGGTAATCGTGATGGTCATTGCACCCGTAAGGCCTTCCAGCTCCTCGGTACCCGAATCGGGAACGACATTCAAAATTAGACTGGCATCGCCGCGATTCATTGTGCCGCTGTGCTGCAGCACAAAGCTGCCCTTGCGGCCCTGTAAAGTTCCGGTGACTTTTTCCATTGCCACATAACCGGCCGAACCTTTCACCGATGTCATGTGTGCCAGCATCTGACCCCGGCTAACAGCATCGAGATCACCGTGGAAGATTTTATCGATCAGCATGCGGCCGATACTAGGTTCTTCATTGCCTGTCGCCGCTTGTGGGCTGAGTTTGACGTCGAAGGATCCGCTGATGTGTTTGGTCATGCTTGTCACCCATATAAGTCGTAGGAGTCCGCTCGGTTGCTTGCAAAGCAAGCAACATCGAGCTCACGAAGATACACGTTAATACTGTCGCCAGCTCTATTTCGTTCGCTTTGCGAACTCAAGAGCGGGCTCCTACGTATGACAAATGTCATATGACACGGCTGACGATGCCCACTAACGAGCTAGGGACTGAATCCGCACACTGCTCGCACGGAGGAAACACCCATGTGCGATTTACAAACCAGTATCACCACCCTGGCGCGGCTTGAAAATGTCAGCAAGCGCTACGGCAATATTACCGCTCTCAATGGCTTGAACTTGTCGGTTCACGCCGGCGAAATTGTGGCCCTGCTCGGACCCAATGGAGCCGGCAAGACAACGGCAGTTTCATTAATGTTGAATCTGGTTGAACCGGATTCCGGCAAAGTCACCCTGTTCAATCAGAACCCGCAGGAGCTTGCGGCAAGACAGCGTATCGGGGTGATGCTGCAAAGTGCCGAACTGCCGGAAACCATGCGCGTATCCGAATTGATCGAATTGACGCAAAGTTATTATCCGCATCCGCGCGAGCTGAAAGAAATCGCCGAGATGGCGGGCATCGCCGATTTGCTGAAACGCCCGTACGGAAAATTATCCGGCGGCCAGCAACGCAGAGTGCAATTCGCGATGGCGATTTGTGCCAAGGTCGACATCCTGTTTCTGGACGAACCCACTGTCGGTCTCGATATCGAAGCCCGCGAAGCGATGTGGATGAGCTTACGAAAACTGGTGGCCGAAGGTTGTTCAATCGTATTGACCACACACTATCTGGAAGAAGCCGAAGCGCTGGCCAACCGCGTGATGGTGATTGCACAGGGTTCGGTGATTGCCGAAGGCACGGTGGAATCGATTCGTTCACGCGTTGCGCTTCGCAAGATTCGCTGTATCAGTTCGCTGGATATCTCCACTATCAAGCAATGGCCGCATATCGATAGCGTTTTCCACGATGGTCAATACCTGACGATTCAAACCATGGATGCCGAAGCGGTAGCGCGTCGTTTACTCAATGAAGATGCGGGACTGAAACAACTGGAAATTAAACGTGCCGGCCTGGCCGAAGCGTTTATCGAATTGACCAAGGAGCAAGCGTAATGAATGTCGTTGCCGCCGTTTCCCGATACAGCCCCTTCAATGTGTATGCGACCGAAGCAAAACTGGAATTCATCCGCATGTTGCGCATGCCGATGTTTGCCCTGCCCGCGCTGGTATTTCCGGGCATGTTTTATCTGCTGTTCGGCGTATTGATGGGTAAAGGCAAGGCAGATGTGGCTGCCTATTTGCTGGCAACGTACTGCATCTTCGGCGTGATGGGCCCAGGCCTGTTCGGCTTTGGTGTCAGCGTCGCGCTCGAAAAAGATCGCGGCTGGCTGAAATGGCGTCGCGCCGTTCCTGCCCTACCCGGTGCCTACTTCGTTTCGAAAATGGTGATGGCACTGATTTTCGCTTTCTTTATTTTCATCGAGTTGTCCTTGTTGGCAGCCGGTTTTGGCGGCGTGGAGCTGACTATGCTGCAGTGGTCGAAACTGATGATTGTCAGCTTGTTGAGTTCATTGCCGTTCTGCGCACTGGGCCTGGTGATTGGCATATTGGTGAATGGGCAGGCCGCACCCGCCATCGTGAACTTCATCTATTTGCCAATGGCGTTCTTATCCGGCCTGTGGCTGCCCATCAATCTGCTGCCCAAATTTCTCGGCACCATTGCTCCCATCTGGCCTTCATATCACGCTGCACAAATTGCCTTGAAGGTCATTGGCGATGATCTTGGCACACCGATTTGGATACACATCAGCTATCTGATCGTATTCACGCTGGCTATGTTGTGGCTTGCCGTGACGTTCTGGTCACGCATGAAATTAAAGTAAGGAATGCCAAGTGCAAATCTCTAGTTCAGTTCAAATAGTACTGGCGTGTTCCGTGTTGTTGGCGGCGGCAGCAGGAGTGGTTCTTCTAAATCCTGCTGCGGATAAAAAAACAACAGAGTCTTCAGGGATACAACAAACCGGGAATTCTTATGCGATCAGGAACGTTCGCGTATTCGATGGCGAAAAAACCATCGAAAAAACATCCGTATTGATTGAACAAGGAAAAATTTCGGCTATCGGAACCAACATCAGGATTCCGGAAAAAACCCCGACCTACGATGGTGCCGGAAAAACTCTGCTGCCTGGCTTGATCGATTCGCATACCCATACCTATGGCGACGCGCAGAAAGAGGCACTGCGTTTTGGCGTGACAACCGAATTGGATATGTTCACCGATTGGCATATGCTCGCCGCAGCCAAAAAGCAGCGTGAAAGTCTTGAACGCGTTGATCAAGCCGACTTGTGGTCGGCCGGCACGCTGGCCACTGCGCCGGGAGGTCATGGCACCGAATATGGCATGAAGATTCCGACATTGAGCACGGCCTCAGAAGCACCGGCATTCGTGCAAGCGAGAATCAAGGAAGGTTCCGACTATATCAAGATCGTATTCGACGATGGCAGCGCCTATGGCCCGACCGTCAACATCAAAACTCTAACACCTGATATTACGCAGGCATTGATTACTTCTGCCCATCAGCAAAACCGTAAAGCCCTTGTCCATATCGCCTCCTATTCAGAAGCCAGGCAATTGGTCGAACAAGGTGCCGATGGGCTGGTGCACAGCTTCACTAATAAAATTGCCGATGCAGCATTTATCGAACAGGCAAAGAAACAAGGCACGTTTATTATTCCTACCTTGTCGGTAAGCGGCAGCCTGGCGGGCGCCGGCGAAGGCAAAGCATTGGCGGATGACGCCGATATGCGGGACTACTTGAACAAACTACAACACTCGGCACTAAAAGCCGCTTTTCCGAAACAATGGCAGAATCCGAAAGTGCTGGAAAATTCATTGGCCAGCGCAAAACTTTTGCATGACGCAGGTATTCCAATTCTGGCCGGCACCGACGCCGGCAACCCCGGCACAGCACACGGTGCAAGCATGCATGGCGAACTGGCGCTTCTGGTTAAAGCCGGTTTGTCGCCAGTCGAAGCACTGCATGCTGCGACTGCCCTGCCCGCCACAATATTCAACTTGAATGATCGCGGCCGCCTTGCCGTTGGCATGCGTGCCGACATGATTCTTGTCGATGGTGATCCCACAAAGAATATTTCTGAAACCCGCAAGATCACATTTATCTGGAAGAACGGTTACCGTCTCGAACGTTTGAAAGCAGGAGAAGCAGCATCAGAAAAAGCGGCTATCGCTGCCACCGGAATCATCAGCGATTTCGAACAGGAAAAAATCAGCAGTCGTTATGGCAATGGCTGGCATATCACCACCGATAAATACATGAATGGTGTGTCCGAAGCCAATATCCGACTCGTACCCAACGGCGCGAAAAACAGCAAAGGTGCTTTGAAAGTCAGCGGGTCCATCAAGGCGGGCTTCGCATTTCCCTGGGCAGGCGTGTTTTTCGGTCCCGGAGAAAAAACGATGCAACCAGTGAGTTATTCGAACTCGAAAGAACTGGTTTTCTGGGTAAAAGGCGATGGCCGCAGTTATAGCGTTATGGCAATGTCCGGCGCAGGTGCAGGCGGCATTCCGCCCAGCCAGGGATTTACGACGAGCAAAGAATGGAAAGAAATCCGGCTACCGCTGAGTGGCTTCGAAGGACTAGAATTGTCTTCCGTCAGCGGCTTTTCGTTCAATGCGACCGGGCCGGAAGGCGAGTTCGGTTTTACGATAGATAATGTTGAAATTCGCTAGTCACCACCGGGAACAAACGATGCCTCTGCCTGATAAAAAATCCAAAGACACATCGTGGTGGTCGCGTTTCATGAACCCGGTTGATCCGAATTCGCCACGGCTCGCGGTGGAAACATCGGGCACGATGCATAAGTACAAGTATCTGCCCTACATCAATCTTGTCTATTTGATGTTCCTGTTTTTCCCTTTGTTCTTCAATCCACGGCTCGACAATGTTCACATCATCGCGACGCTGGCCAGTCTGGCGATTTTCCTGCCATTACATTTCATGTCGTATTCAAGCAATTCCCGTGTCGCCATTCTGATTGCTGCCATCATGGTCCTCTTGTCCTATGCATTGATGCCCCTGAATTACGGTGCTAACACGTATCTGATTTACGGCGTCATCACGGCGGCCTATGTCTACAAGGCTCGCAACGCTTTGATCTTTCTATCCATCGCACTCGTTTTGATGGGGATACAGGCTTACTGGCTGAAATTTCCGGTCGTACTCTTCGCGGCCACGGCGATCATGTCGAGCATGCTGGTGTTCTATACGCTATACAGCCGAAACGTCGAGCGCAGCAATCAAAGCCTGAGATTGAGCCAGCAGGAAGTTCAACGGTTGGCACAGAGCGCCGAGCGCGAACGCATCGGACGCGATCTGCACGATGTACTGGGTCATACCCTGTCATTGATCGTGATGAAAAGCGAACTTGCGAGTCGCTTGTTTGAGCGTGATCCGATTGCCGCCATCACGCAGATTCGTGAAGTGGAAAATGTGGCGCGTGATGCTCTTGGTCAAATTCGTACTGCCGTCGCCGGCATAAAGCTGGCTGGTCTTGAAGCTGAATTGGCTAACGCCAGGTTGTCGCTGTTATCCGCCGAGATCCAGTTGCATTACCAACTCGCAGCAGTCGAATTATCGACCGAAGTCGAAACCGTTCTGGCATTCGCGGTACGCGAAGCGGTGACCAATATCATTCGCCATTCGAATGCGCAGCATGTCGAAATTGAACTGGTCAAAAGCAGGAATACTCTGCAACTGCAAATTTCCGATGATGGAAAAAACAAACTGGTCGTTCCTGGCCATGGTCTGAGCGGTATGCGGGAACGTCTGGAGTTGCTGGGCGGAAGATTGGAAATTGATACCGGCCCACGCGGTGGAGTTCGCCTTATTCTCAGTTGCCCGATTCCAGACATCAAAATGTCGAACGATGCATCACTGGAACTAGCCACACGCCAGCACCAATGATAACGTTCGCGCATGTCGAGTTTGGCCAAACCCCATAAATGATTCGTATCGTTCTTGCCGAAGACCAAGCCATGGTGCGTGGCGCACTTGTCGCGTTACTGAAACTCGAACCCGATTTTGACGTGGTGGCCGATGCACCCGATGGCGAAATTGCCTGGGATTTGGTCAAGCAACATAAACCCGATCTCGTGGTGTCGGATATCGAAATGCCGAAACTGACCGGCCTGGAACTTGCCCAGCGTGTGCATGACGACCCCGGTAATACTCGCGTTGTTATCGTGACGACGTTTGCACGCGCCGGTTATCTGCGGCGTGCAATGGATGCCGGCGTACGCGGCTATCTACTGAAAGATTCGCCATCGGCGCAACTTGCCGATGCTCTGCGGCAAGTCCATCGCGGCAACCGCGTGATCGATCCGCAACTCGCGATGGCAGCATGGACAGAACAAGATCCACTGAGTGATCGCGAACGCCAGGTGTTGCGTCTTGCCGGCGAAGGCAGCAGCTCGGCCGACATCGCCGAGCAACTTTCATTGTCGCAAGGCACCGTACGAAATTATCTATCGGAAATTATCAGCAAGCTGGGCGTATCGAATCGAATCGAAGCCTATCGGCTGGCACGGCAGCAAGGCTGGCTGTAGATACCATCTCTCCCATACGCCTGCAAGTCGGTTTTACGTGGCTTGCAGGCAGTACTCCGTTTGATGCTTCAATACCCCAAAACATTGATGCACCAGTTTTCGCATCGCAGCGCCTAGCGCCTGCATTTTGTTTTTTCCATTCTTCAGTAAACGCTCTTTTTGTGCCTTGATGTCGGGGTTGTACTGGCTGGCCACTATCGCGGCCATGTACAGCTTTGCTCTTACTTTGGGCGGGCCTTTTTTGCTTAAGCTGCTTCGCCCTCGAAAGACACCCGATTCTTTGAGTTGTGGAATCACGCCCAAGAAAGCGGCGCAT
>JAYUWO010000002.1:0-2644 GCA_043753545.1 Arenimonas sp. | reverse complement strand
GACGACCCGCGCTTCGTAACAAATGTGCGATTAATGCGGTAACCGTGCTCTTGCCTTTGGTACCGGTAACGCAAATCGTGCGTTCGTGCGGATGCTCGGAAAACCACAGCGAAGTTCCGCCGATGAATTTTGTGCCGTGTAATTCGGCGTCAACCGCCGGAGAAGAATAAGGGCTGATACCGGGTGACTTGATCACGTATTCAAATGCCGACAACTTATCGCCGTTTACCTCGGTATCGATGTGGCAGTTGGGGTCTTCCATTTCCAGCAAGGTCGACGCTTCATTGTCATTGCAAAAAACCGTGATGTCCTGCCGCGGCAAACGCCAGCGCAAGGCGGCCAGCGCAGCGCGGCCTTCCCGGCCATAGCCCCAGATAGCGACACGCTTGTTTTCCAGATCAGAAATTTTCACGCAACACGCTCCAGACCGACGGGGGAATGCCATGTTGTTCGTCCGCTTGCATCAAGGGTGCGATGGCCAATTCTTCGGCATTCAAGGCGGGTTTTATCTCGCGGACGAACCGGGCAACGATAGCATCTTCACGCCAACTCGGGCTCGCCGCTAAAAGATTCATGGCCGCACGCGATTCCCTGCCTTCGCCAACGCATTCAAACGGCTTATGGTCCTGATATTCCATCAAAGCATCAAAGCCGGCGGTTTGCTCGGTTTCATCCAGCAGATTGCGGCCGAAAATATTCAGTAAGCGAGGCTTTGGCATGAAGGGTGCGAGTGCCAGAAATACGAAATGGCATTTCGGGCAGACACCGCACCAACGCTGTGCCGGTTTGTCGCCGAGAATATGGAAATTGCGATTGCAGGATGAAAAATGCGCGTCGTAACGGTCAATATTTGCGAACGCGCGTGCAACCGCCAGTTCGGAAAATGGCCGCAACAGCGAGTAGTAATTTAAATCCGACGCCACATATTTTTTTACCTGTGCGGCGAATGCCTGCTCAAACGCCCAGCCTTTCGACCACTGATGATTAACTTCACCGGTGCCGGGAATAATGCTGCCGTAACTGGCCGAACGTTCATTCGAAAAGACCACCTGGTTTGACTGGTTCAATACCGCGGCCATGACCAAAATTGCCGAGTTCACTGCAGTTACGGGTATATGGCCATTCAGTGCACCTTGTTTGTTTATCTCGAACATAGCCAGTGGCAATTTTCTTTCGATGTTCAATAAAGGCAAACCGGTGCGTTCGGCGCAAGCTTTGATCAATGGCGAGCTGCCAATCCAGGACACGGTCTGATTAATCCCGGCAGCTCGCAGGGCTTCAATGCTGACCAATGAATCCTTGCCGCCACCGATAGCGACCAATGCATGTTGTTTCAGACCAGCAGCACCGGCGAGTGTTTGCGATTCGGTCGTATGCGGAAATTTAATTTTTCCGCGCAAATTCAATCCGTTTCGATAAGCAAACTCGCCCAGACCGTTTTCATAAAGGCCTTGCAGGAATTCGGCGGTACCGGCATCAATATTCGATGATTCGATTCGTATTTCCGGCGGCACTGCTGCCTTGTAATAACTGACACCCGCAATCAGGTGCAACAATTTCAAAGCCTGATCTGCCGCTGTTGTTTGCTGCTCATTCAAAACAAAAGGTGCGCCGGGAAACTGGACGGTTTCGACCAGCTCTTCGCCATCATCGAAGGCATAGGCCAATAAAGCCTGCCCGCTTTGTGCATCGAAGCTGCATCGAGTGAAGCGAAACGCTTTAATGTTTTCGCGATTAAAACTATGGGAGCTATTCATTGATTATTTCCTCCTGCGGCAATTCGCGCAGGTTGTAGCGATTCGCCATCACGTAGCCGTAAGCACCGGCATTCGCAATCAGGACGATATCGTTTTCAGATGTGGTATCGGGTAAGCAACGGCGATGGCCGAACACATCGCTGCTTTCGCAAATCGGACCGACAATTTCCGCAGCGGCGCCATCGGGTTCATCCAGGCGTGAAAGATTCACGATCTCGTGCCAGGCATCGTAAAGCGCTGGCCGCATCAAGGCGTTCATGCCGGCATCCAGTCCGATCCTGCGCACGCCTTGTTTGGTATTGGTTTGGGTCACCTTCGTCAGCAACACGCCGGCTTGCGCCACCATGAAACGGCCGGGCTCCACCCAACACTCGTATTGCGGATAAGCCGACTTCAGTTCGGCCAATACATCGGCATACGCCTGCAAATCGAATTCGGCATCGTCGTGCTTATACGGAATGGCAATGCCGCCGCCAACATCGATACTCGACACGGTGCCAAGACGATCGGCAATCGCTGCTAGCTGCGCGTAGACAGTCGCCCAATGCTGGGCATCGACGATGCCGCTGCCGATATGCGAATGCAGGCCAATCACGCGGGCATTTAATTTTTTTACTTCAGCTTCGAAGGCCGGAACATCATTCACGGCCAAACCGAATTTCGCTTCCTTACCGCCGGTGCGTACTTTCGCGTGATGGCCCTGGCCGAAACCCGGATCAATACGCAAAATAATATTTTTATTCGCGAATAAATTCGGCCATTGCTGCAGAGACGAAACGCTGTCGACGGTGACATTTACGCCGCTATCAAAGGCATAGGCATATTCGGTACGCGGTGCAAAACTTGGCGTGAACAAAATATCGACTGGTTTGATATTCGGAACCGAT
>JAYUWO010000001.1:0-2650 GCA_043753545.1 Arenimonas sp. | reverse complement strand
AGCCGCGAACGGCCTGCGATAAAGTTCGTCGCAGGCCGTTCGCGGCTTACACCGCTCCTACGCTTCACCACCATAAAGTGCCTTTCTCGGTGCTCCGCTCAACTCTGCGGCTAATTTGGCAGCCTGCGAGGGTTTCATGTGCTCGACCAATTTTGCGTACAGCCTTTGACCTTCAGCCAACACCACCGAGGTATCGTCTTCGCAACCGCGTACGACGATCACAAACTCGCCTTTGCGTTGATTCTCGTCTTGCTGCACTTTTTCCAGCAAGCTGCCGAGCGAGTGTCCGAGTACTGTTTCAAATAGTTTTGTCAGTTCGCGGCCAATAACGGCCTCCCGCTCGGCACCAAAAATGGCGACCAGATCAATCAAAGATTCTTCAATGCGATGCGAGCTTTCATAAAACACCAGCGTCCTTGGTTCGCGCGCCAGATTCTGCAAGCGCTCGCGTCGGCCAGAGGATTTGGCGGGCAGAAATCCTTCAAAACAAAATCGATCACTCGGAATGCCGGCAACCGACAAGGCTGCAATGGCCGCACAAGCGCCGGGAATAGGACTCACCGGAAACCCGGCGGCGCGTACTTCGCGCACAAGTCGATAACCCGGATCAGACACTAATGGTGTACCTGCATCAGACACCAATGCCAGACTATCGCCGGTTTTCAAACGCTCGACGAGTTTCCAGGCAATATCGGCTTCGTTGTGTTCATGTAGCGCAATCAGCGGCTTATCAATACTGAACGCCTGCAATAAAGACTTGGTGTGACGGGTGTCTTCGGCGCAAATTGCCGAAACTTCGGACAACACTTCGCGCGCACGCGCCGAGAGGTCAGACAGGTTGCCAATCGGGGTCGCCACTATGTACAAAGTACCGGGTTTTACTGCCGCCATGCCGCCTTCTCCCTGTTCTACAGGTATCATCTTACCGTCAACCTTCGGATTTGCCTTATGCGTTTTAGATTATTAGCCCCCGCTCTTGTCATCCTCCTGATTTCTGCCTGCGCCACGGTCAGCACAACGCCGACTAATGCACCGAGCAATTCGACCGCAGAAGCACTCTTGCGTGACGGAAAATTTCGCGATGCTGCGCTTATCTATGAATCAGAAGCCGCTACCTCAAAAGGCACGCCGCATGACGCTGCATTGGCGCGCGCTGCCAATGCCTGGAAACTCGCCGGTGATGAAGGCAAGGCGCGACAATTATTACTGGAAAGCCAAAGACGAAAATTATCGGGCGATGCCGCTTTTTTGCATGACCTTTTAAACGCAGAGTTTTTATTAGCCGACAAACGCGGTGTCGAAGCGATCACGTTTTTAAATCAGCGTCGTGATTCCGTGCCCAGCGCCGATCGCCTGCGCTGGCACAATGCCCGCTATCGTGTCTTTGATACGGCCAACATGAAGTTCGATGTTGCCGATGAACAAGTCTGGTTAATGGAAGGCATGAAGCCAAAAGAACGGGCCGCGGCCGGACGCAATATAGAACGCTTGCTGGGCTTGGTGCCTGCCGCTGAACTCTCGCAAAAAAGTGCAGGTTTGTCGGCAAGCGAACCACTATATGCCTATGCTGCACGCGAATTGAAAAAACGCGGCATGCCTCTGCCTATGGCGGTCGCCCTGCAGGAAAATGATCGCAGCAATGCATTTCCAGCTGCCGAAAACGATGGCTATCGGCCGCCTAACCAGCTTGCGGTGCTATTGCCATTGTCGGGTAATTCCGCCGGTGCCGGCATCGCGGTTCGCGATGGTTTTTTAAGCCAGTACTACACCGAAAATCGCCGCCGCCCACGGGTACAATTTTACGACACGCTTGGCAGCGCCGAGGGTGCAAAAAATGCTGCCGCAAAAGCGATGGCCGAAGGCGCACAAATGATTGTTGGGCCGCTGACCCGCGATGAAGTGAACGCGGTTTCAAATCAGGCTGAAGTCACTGTGCCGGTATTGTTTTTGAATCGCGGACAAAATTCACCGGCGCCGGGTAATTTAAGTTTTGCGCTTTCTCCCGATGAAGAGGGCTGGATTTCAGCAGACCGTTTTGCCAATCGCAACCAAATGTCGGCCGTTATTTTTACCCAGCGTGACGACACAGCGCAACGCACGGTCGCTGCGTTCAAGGATCAATATAAAATACGAGGCGGCCAGATAATTGCCGAACATCTGGTAGAAGGCGAAGCGGTTGACCTGCCCGCAAAAATTACTGCTCTGCTGGCCGGTAATAACGCTAATACATCGGCGATTTATATTGCACTAAAAGCGCCGCAAGCACGCGCGTTAATGACGCAATTAAAAATATCGAGTTTGGCCAGTGCGCCGAAGTTGGCTGCATCGCTTATTCTCAATGGCGCCAGCGCTTCGCAAGACACGGTGCTCGATGGCATTGAAATGCCCGAGCTACCTTGGCTGCTAAATCAATACAGTGGTTTGGCAAATGCCGACAGCGTCAGCAAAAGTATGCCGAGCATTCGCGGCCCTGCGCAACGCTTGTTCGCTTTTGGTGCCGATGCCTGGCAGCTCAGCGCTTATCTTGATCGTCTGCAAAAAGACGCCGGTTTTACGCTGGCCGGCGCGACCGGTAATTTGCGCATTGACAGCATGGGCAATGTGCAACGTGATCCGGCATGGGCGGTGTTTTCTGGCGGTCGGCCACGTG